>NZ_JCAJXC010000006.1:0-207532 GCF_059278965.1 Pedobacter sp. NEAU-ZC8 | reverse complement strand
AAAGTAAACGTGGAAAAGAGCGTGGTTACCCGTCCATGGCAAACCAGACTACTGGGCTTTACCTTTTATCACAAGAAAGGTAGCAAAGGCATTACGGTACACCGTAAAAGCATTAGCACTTACAAGGATAAAATCAGGGAGATTACCTGCCGCAGAAAACCTTACCCGATCGAGGATCGGATGATGCAAATCAGGCAGCTGAACCAGGGTTGGGGGAACTACTTCAAGCTGAGCGAAGCTCATACTGTATTCAGAGAACTTGATGAGTGGGTCCGCAGTCGAGTCAGGCTATGTTATTGGATACAATGGAAGCAGGTAAAGACCCGCGTTAAGCAACTCGAGAAACTTGGGGTTCACCCTGATCAGGCTTATCAATGGGGAAATACCCGAAAAGGCCATTGGCGAACCGTACACAGCCCGATACTGACCCGGACTCTTAACAATGCATTTCTAAAGAAACAGGGGCTACTATGTCTAAAAGAAATAGTAACCCCTAAAGCTGTTTATGTTTAATGAACCGCCGTATGCCGAACGGCACGTACGGTGGTGTGAGGGGACAGGTAATCAAATAATGATTACCTTCCTACTCGATTTACACTGCTGTTGTTTTTTGAACTATGCTTTTTTCTACATTTGTCACAAATCTCAATAACATGGAATCATTAAGTGGAAAAAATGCAATCATAACCGGTGCAGGTAAAGGTATCGGACGTGCAGTGGCCATTGAACTTGCTAAAGAAGGTGTCAACATTGGCTTGATGGCAAGGACTGCTGCAGATCTGGATGCTGTAGCTGCGGAGCTGGCATCGTATGGTGTTAAAACTGCTATCGCAACGGTTAACGTTGCCGATATTGAAGAAGTAAATGTAGCCGTGGCTAAAGTGAAAGCTGAACTTGGCCCGATAGATATCCTGATCAACAATGCGGGGATCTCTTCCTTTGGTCCTTTTATGGAACTTGAGCCAGCAAGGTGGGAGGAAATCGTGAAAGTGAACCTTTTCGGCCCGTACTACATGACACGTGCAGTGCTGCCGGAAATGATGGAACGTAAAACAGGAGATATCCTGAACATCTCCTCCACAGCAGGGAAGAATGGCGCCGCAGTGACTAGCGCTTACAGCGCATCGAAATTCGGCCTTATCGGTATGTCCGAGTCCTTAATGCAGGAAGTTCGTAAACACAATATCCGTGTAAGCACCCTGCTGCCAAGCACCATCGCTACAGATATGGCGAAGGATCTTAAGCTCACCGACGGAAATCCGGAGCGGGTTATGCAGCCTGAAGATTTCGCAGAATTTATGGTGTCTCAGTTGAAGCTGAACCGCCGTGTCTTTGTGAAGGAAGCGGGTTTATGGTCTACAAATCCTTAAAAGCAAAAACAGCTTGTGTCTTTAAGGGAAAAAGTAGCGGGTGGCCTATCCAGGCACCCGCTATTGTAACGCCAGTACTCAACGCTTGAGTCATAAATCTTCGGCAAGGTAATAAGGCGACATTAAAATGGGATTAAAGTATTGTTTTCCGGCGTTAAATGCTTCAAATTTTTTTAGTAACGCAACTTCCACTCAGTTCCACAAAACTTACATCTAATCTTCGTGCGCGTGTGAGCTGCAGCCATTCCTAAGTAGGCCAGACCAATCATGGCGCTCACTAGCCCAAAAACTAAGCAGATATAGATATAGAACATCACACCGGCAGAAATTAGGAGTAAACTAAGCATTGAAAGTCCGACACCATACGTAAATTTCATTTTGCGGCTGTAGACAACCAGCCTGTCCGATTTGCATTTTCTGCATTGCATTTTAGTCATCTGAGTAGGGTGACAAGTCCAAACAACAAGTTAATTCAACTTTCAACGTAACTTATTTGAATGCCGCCGAAGCTTGCTTTTCTTGCTTGATATGATTTATGCATTGAAAAGCAATGAATACAAATCGGAGATATCTTGTCGGGTTTTAATTTCCCGACTGATCGGAATCATTGTATTGCCTTTGCTGTCATAGCAATAAAGTATGTGGGTCGTAAGGTCATAACATAAAACCCCAGATAGTTTATACATTCCTAATCTCTCATCGAAAGCTATTCCCATGTTATATAGGTCTTGCTCAGTTAGTGGCTCATTCATTTGCGTAAATTACAGCTTTTAGTTTAGTTTCAGCGCAAGCCCGCCGCTCGAAACACTGCTAGTCACAAACTCCTAAACCAGCACCTTTGGAAGCATTAAAGGACTTAGTTTAAGCCACATCTTCCATGCTTTTACGCCTAAGAAATAATGAAAACAAACCTTTGAAAAGTGCCTTTTAGATCTTGAAACGACCAGGTGAAATCCGAATTATACTAAAAAAGCCTGATCATGATTTATGATACAGGCTCCTTTTATTCTTCTGTCGAGATTAAGCGTGCTGACCGTCGTGCACACCCTCGGCAAATTCCTCTACGATCTTATCATTGAAGGCAGGCAGGTCTTTCGGGCTTCTGCTGGTCACCAAGCCCTGATCAACCACAACTTCCTCATCCACCCAGTCTGCACCCGCATTTACCAGATCAACTTTCACGGTCTGAAAGGAGGTAAGTTTTCTTCCTTTTACCACTTCAGCGGAAATCAACACCTGCGGTGCATGGCAGATGGCGGCAACAGGTTTTCCAGCCTCAAAAAATGATTTTACGAAGCTGATCGCTTCATCACTGCGCCTTAAAGCATCCGGGTTCAATACGCCGCCAGGAAGCAGTAATCCATGATAATCTTCAGCCTTAACCTCAGACAATACTTTATCTACGTCAAGTTCAATTGTCCAGTCTTTATCGCCTTTCATGGCCTGAATTTTTCCGGGCTCCACCGAAATGATGTGTACGTTAGCACCTTCTTCCTTTAAGCGCTGAACCGGGCTGGTTAATTCCGATTCTTCAAATCCGCTTGCTGCAAGTACTGCAATGTTCTTGTTATTTAATTGTCCCATGGTTATTTCATTTAGGTTATTGATGTTCTTCTGTCATAAACTACAAGTCAGCGAAAAGATTGTTTTTGTAGCTTTGCTATCCATGATCATTCAGACATGCGCATGACCTGCCGCGGCCATCGCGGCTGGCAGAACGGTATCAGCTTTGAAGTTGACCCGCCCTCGATACGGCCTCAACAGGGGGTCAAGCCGGCGTTAACTCGCCCCCCGGCCGGGTCAACGCCGGCTCGACCCCTGCAGAAAGGCTTACAGACCTGTTGTCAGATACCATCTGCTTTAGCACCGATGCTCAGGTTTACAGCATTATATTATGTGAAATTTGCCTTGAAAATGTGTAGTGAACCACGCAAATCTTTATCATAGATTTGGCGCTTAATAAAAAAATATCATTTCGCTCTCATGAAAAATCTTAAACTGCTTGCAGCGTTCCTGACCTGCATGTGTGCTATTTCGTACGCGCATCAATCTGTGGCCACGCAAGCTGCAAGCCCTAAATCCATCCGCAATATCGTTCCGCTTTCCCGGGAATGGAAGTTTATCAAAGACCCAACGAATCAATCTGTTCTTCCAAAATCAAGCTTAGCCTGGCAGGCGGTCAACTTACCCCATACCTGGAATGACAAGGATGTAGAAGATCACATCCCAGGCTATTATCGGGGGGCAGGTTGGTATAAGAAGCTGCTCAAAGCATCAGCGAGCTGGAAGGGTAAGCAGGTGTATTTATGTTTTGATGGTGCTAACCAGGAAACTGAAGTGTTTTTAAATGGCAAAAAGGTTGGGGAACATGCAGGCGGCTATACCCGCTTTTTAATTCCGCTTACCGGTATGCTAAATTTTAAAGGTACTGCCGAGAACCTGATCGCGGTGAAGGTGAATAATAGGTACAATGAAAACATCGCACCACTATCGGCCGACTTTACTTTCTTCGGAGGTATATACCGGAATGTATCGCTATTGGTGTTAAATCCGGTGCACTTTAATGATGATAACTATGGGGCAGGGGGGCTTTACGTTGCCACGCCCGCGGTGTCTGCAGAAAAGGCCAGCATCAAAGTAACGGGCCAGTTCATCAATAATTCCGGCCGCAGCCGCATGCTGGCCTTGCGTAATTTCATAAAAAATCCACAAGGCAGGGTGGTATCCGTGAATACCTTTCCCCTGGGTACTGCTGCAAATGGCAAACGAATTTCCTTTAGTCACAATCTACCTGATGTAGCAAAGCCGGTACTTTGGTCGCCCGAAAGTCCAGCATTATACACCATAATCAGCAATATTGTCGATGCTAAAACTGGTGCAATCTTAGATGAAGTTCAACAGAGAACCGGCTTTCGCTGGTTTAAGTTTGATGCTAAGCAGGGCTTCTTCCTCAATGGCAGGCCTTATAAGCTGATGGGGGCAAGCCGGCATCAGGACTTTAAAGGCATGGGCAATGCTGTGCCACCAGAATTACAGGTGAAAGACGTGAAATTGTTGAAAGCAACGGGTGCCAACTTTCTTCGGGTAGCGCATTATCCACAAGATCAGGCGGTACTTAATGCATGTGATGCGCTGGGTATCCTGGCCTCGGTGGAAATCCCGGTGGTAAGTGAGATTACAGAAAGCGCAGCCTTTACCAACAATGCGATCCGTATGCAGTTGGAGATGATCTTCCAGAACTACAATCACCCCAGCATCGTAATTTGGGCTTATATGAATGAAATCCTACTGAAGACAAAGTTCAAGGATGACGAGAAACGGCGAGAGGTGTATCTGGAAAATGTTAGAAGACTCGCGCTGGCACTTGACAAAGTTACGCGCCGTGTGGATCCATACCGGTACACGATGATGTCTAACCACAACAGCATCAGTCAGTATAAAAAAACTGGTCTGACCAGCATTCCAATGGTCCTGGGTTGGAATTTATATCCTGGATGGTATGGTGGCAAAGTAACCGACATCGGGCCCATATTGGATAAGCTTCATAAGGAAATGCCGAACAAGCCATTCATGGTCACTGAATATGGTGCGGATGCTGATCCAAGAATCCATGCTGATCAACCGGAAAGGTTCGATAAAAGCGTAGAATATGCCGTTAAATACCATCAGATCTACTTAAATGCCATCCTGGACCGGCAGTTTGTAGCTGGTGCACAGGCTTGGAACTTTGCAGATTTCAGTTCAGAAGATCGAGAGGAAACGATGTCCCACATCAATAACAAAGGCCTGATGACCCACGATAGAAGGCCCAAGAACACCTATTTTCTTTACAGCGCCTATTTGTCGCCCAAGGCTTACCTGAAGATTGGCGCCGGCAATGGTGAAACCCGGAGCGGCCAGGGTACAAAAGATGGGAAACTAGCGAAACAGCATGTCGATGTGTTTGGAAATGTGAAAAAAGCAGAGCTGTTTGTAAACGGCAGATCCATCGGTATGAAAACACTTAAAGACCGGACTGCGGGCTGGGAAGTACCATTTAACAATGGACAGAACAGCATCAAAGTGGTATCCGTAGACAGACCTGGCATAGAAGATCAGGCGGAGGTTCATTTCAAGATCATCCCTGAAAATTTAAAAAGTAAGGCGATGTCGTTCATGGGTATCGCAATTTCGGTTGGAGATCCAAGGTACTATATTGACGACATCAAAGGCAAGATCTGGTTACCGGATCAGCCTTATCGGAAGGGATCCTGGGGTTATATCGGAGGAGAGATGTATCAAATGGAAGATCACCTGCGCCAGCCTTTCGGAACGGACAAAACCATCCTGAATACTTTATCCAATCCGATTTATCAAACGCAGCGCATTGGACTTAAAGCATATCGCCTGGATGTTCCGGATGGAAAATATGAGATCACGATGCATTTCGCAGAGCTGGTTGGCTCAGAAATGACGACAGTGCTGCCTTACAACCTATTGGCCCGTTACAAGAAACCGGCAACAGAGAACAGGATCTTCAATATATACCTGGATAAGGTCAGGATTGAAACGGAATTAAACTTGCCAAAGCGATTTGGAGCTGCCAGGGCAGTTTCTAAAAAGACTGTGGCGATTGTGCGGAATGACCGGGGTATCCGATTGGAGTTTGAAGCGATTGCAGGACGTCCGGTACTGAATGCGCTGGAAGTCACCCGCCTGGAGTAATCAGTCGTTGGTCCGGCGGTTTTTTAAGTAATAATAAGTCAGCCTGAAAGCAATAACGACATGATTAAGCAGGTTCGGTAACAGGCCGTAATACTTGCTGAAAATGTGAAAGCGTTCTTTCAGGCTGTCCAAATGTTTTTGCTTGGATACGCCGCCCACCAGGTATTTGGCAACATATCGCCTGGTGTTCACGATTTTTTTAGCCTTTTTAGCAGCTTTTATGATCCAGTCGATGTCGGCGCTATACCGAAAGTTGAGGTCGTAAGGTTCTGTAATCTCACGTTTGATATAAATGGCCTGATGACTGATGTTCATGCCATACTTAAAGCTTCTCCAGGAGAAGTGTTCAGGGGCCTTATGGCGCCGTTGGCCAAGGCTCTCCCAGTTGTCATTGAACATCTCTGTTTCACCGTAATAGATGTCCGCATCATCTCCTGAAGCAAATACCGCAGCTACCGTTTTGCTGTCATAGATCTCGTCACCAGAGTTCATAAACAGCACATAATCACCTGTTGCCAATGCAAGGCCTTTATTCATCGCATCATAGATGCCTTTGTCTGGCTCTGACCGGTAACATGCGAGTCTGTCCTGATAACGTTCAATAACCTGCCTTGTGCCATCTGTAGATGCACCATCAATCACCAGGTATTCGATATGTGGATAGCGCTGGTTCAGCACGGAGCGCATGGTACGTTCAATGTCCCGCACATTATTATAGACAATGGTGATGACGCTTAAAACAGGTTTCGACATTGTATATTATTTGGGTTGTAGATCTAACAGCGACTGGTACAGGTTAAGATGTTTTTCAGCAACAACAGCTTCGGAGAAATGCATTAGAATGGAGCGTCTGGCTTCTTTCTGAATCTCCGGGGCATGTTCGTCGTGGTACAACCATTCAATACCCGTGGCAAGGTCCTCAGCGGATCTGTAGTTTGCCAGGTATCCATTTTCGAGGTGTTTAACCATGTCCGGAATACCGCCGGTTTTGAAGGCCACGACGGGTGTTGCGCAGGACAGGCTTTCCATAACTGTGTTCGGCAAATTATCTTCCAGGGATGGTGCCACGAATACATCTGCTGCGGAGTAACACTTCGCCAGGTGGGTGTCATTTGCAATCGCACCCAGGAAGGTGGTTTTAAAAGGAAAGACTGGCATATCTGCGTTCTCCTTGTTTCCAAAGATGACGAGCTCAATCTTCTCTTTATCGATACCAGGGCGGCTTGCCAGATCATTCAGTGCTTCAATGAGGTAGGAAGTGCCCTTGTGTTTATCATTTTTCGAAGGCATAAATCCGGACATCAGCACGAACTTGTCTGGCGATATTTTGAGCATCCTTTTGGCCTCAGACTTCACATAGGGCTTGAATACATCGGTTTCAATGGTGTTCGGAATGACCGTTACTGGACGAAAGCCCATGAGACTGCTCATCTTTACGGAATTTGCCATCCAATGGCTCGGCGCCACAATGTGGCAGTTGAGTGCAGCATAAGCTTTACTTTTCCGCATCCAGGTTTTATGGGAAATATCTTTCTCGCTGCTGTTTTTCAGCAATGGACAAAAACCACAGGACTTATGGTAGTTCTCACAGGTATACCGGACATGGCATCCCCCGGTGAAGGCATTGCTGTCGTGAAAGGTCCAAACTATTGGTTTGTCGAGTTCATCCAGTTTCGCCAGATCTTTCGGGCGCAGGAAACCATGGTTAATCCAGTGAATGTGAATGATGTCCGCATCTTTCAGCGCGCTACTTTTGGCAATGTTACGCCCAAACCAACTTAGAGAAAAAGGGGTTTTGCTGTTTTTAGCAAAGAGTTTAACAAGGTAACGTTCTGCCAGGATATTGAATACAGCTTTAGTTTTCTGAAAGACATTTTTACTGAACGTTCCAGTTTTGGTGCTGTCGTTAAATTGAAAGAATACCATCACCCTGGAAGCAGCTCCGCCTGCATTCAAGGCATGATTTAAGCGAAGGCAGGCTCTTCCGGCGCCGCCATTTCCTTCGTATGTATTTAGGTGTACAATTTTCAATTTCTCAAAAATACAGATTATTGGTTAGCGATTGCTATAATCTTGTATTTTTGAAAGGCAAGATCCTTGCTGATCAGCTGGGTTAACTTGCTTACAACTTTTATGGACAATCTTTTAACAGACAGAGCATTTTGGGTGAATTATTGGGAACGTAAAAGTGGCTTATCCATAAATGTTCCCGCCAACTATTTATTCCATAAAGAACTGGGCACGATCATTAAAGAACAACAGGTTAAAACGGCCATTGAATTGGGTGGATTCCCTGGCTACTATGCCGTGTTTCTGAAAAAGTATTTTAGATTAGATGTCACTCTGCTGGATTACTTTATTCACCAGCCCATTACCAATTCGCTTTTGGAGGCTAATTCGCTTCAAGTAAACGAAATCATGGTGATTGAGACTGATCTATTTAAATATCAGCCGGAACAGCGTTACGATCTGGTGCTTTCCTGCGGATTGATTGAACATTTCGTCGATACTGCCGATATCATCAAGCGGCACATTGGCTTTCTAAAACCCGGTGGAACGCTGTTCATTACCTTGCCAAATTTCAAAGCGGTAAATGGCTGGTTTCAGAAGCAGTTTGATCCTGAGAATTATAAGATACACAACATCAACTGCATGGACCCTGAATTGCTTGCCGGAATATGCAAAGCGCAGGGTTTGGAAGTCATCAAAGCAGGCTATTATGGAAACTTCAGCATCTGGCTTGAAGATGAGCAGCATAAACCTACATTAGTGCGGATGTTCAAAAAGTTGGTGTGGACGGCGGGAAAGGTGTTTACCAAGGTTATACCTTTTAACTCCAGGCAGTTGTCACCCTATATTATCCTGGAGGCCAGGAAGCCGTCTTCTTAGTTATGCAATTGTAGAATGTATCCTATCCTGTAACTTTTCCTTCAACTCGTTCAGTTGGAAGGGCTTGTGTAAGTAATTGTCCATTCCACATGCTTTAACTTTATCCTGAACACTCTCGGAAACGGAAGCCGTTAGTGCAATGATATAGGTTGCTGCCTTTTCCCGATTAGGTAATTGTCTGATCCGACGCGTCGCTTCTGCACCGTCCATCACAGGCATATGCATATCCATCAGGATGACATCATAGTCTTTGTTGTTTAGATACTCCAGCACCTTTTCCCCATTTTCAGCAATATCTGCCGTGATGTTCCATCGCTTGAACAGCTGTTTCATAAAATAGATGTTCATGATATTGTCTTCTGCCAGCAGCACCCGCAGGTTGCTGATCTCGGGGTCGATTACCTCGTTATTTTTAGCTACCCGAGCAGGTGCCTGAGCTATGGTATCAAACGCCAGGTCGAAGAAAAAGGAGGTGCCTTTTCCAGGAGTGCTTTCCACCTGAATCTGGCCTCCCTGCATTTCTACCAGCTGTTTTACAATAGAGAGGCCTAGTCCTGTGCCGCCGAACTTCCGTGTCGTATCTGCTGAGGCTTGAGCATAAGGCTCAAAAATGAGCTTTTGCTGAGCCTTGCTGATCCCGATTCCGGTATCCGAAACATTAAACCTGAGCGTATAGCGGGTACTAACTTTTTCGACAATCGCTATAGATACCGTAACGGCTCCTTTTTCGGTAAACTTCATGGCGTTGCCAACCAGGTTATACAAGATCTGGCTCAGGCGGGTGGGATCTCCAATGATCTGAATGCGGTTCAATTCCTGATCTACATTCAGGGAAAAGCTGATCTTATGCTCTTCCGCCTTGATCGAAGCGCCTTTGCCAATACTCGTTAATAGGGTTGGGAGGCTAAAGGGGATGGATTCGAGGTCAAATTTCCCGGATTCCAGTTTATTGATATCGAGTATATTGTTGATCAGCGCAAGTAAGCTTTCTGCTGAAAACTTCAGTGCATCCAGTTGTTCGTTCTGTTTATTGTCTTTATTGTCCTGAATCAGTAGGCTTGCGATGCCGATTACCGAGTTCAAAGGTGTTCTTAGCTCGTGGGACATGGTTGCCAGGAAGTTTGTTTTGATCTTTGCAACTTCCGTTAACCTCTTGTTGAGTAGCTTTTTGTTATTGAGATTGCCATATAATGCACCATGAAAATAGATATACGAAACCAGCATTACAACCACGTTGATGAAAATGTAAAGGTCGTTATAGGGTTGTGGATAAGGTTTCAGTGCTGGTGTCCAGACGAAATTAAGGTAATTGGGTAGGATTAATGCCGCAGATGCAATAAGGGTGTAGATTGTGCCCCACTTTTTGTTCAGTCCAAAAAAGCTGCAGATGATGGTCATAAACACATACTGGAGGGCAAGAATGTCAGCGCCAATTGATGGACTATACACCCTGCGGTATATGTGGAGTATGGTGGCCAGCAGCGCCAGGTGAATGGCTATCTTGACGTATTTTTGGTGTTTCCTGATCAAATAAATCAACAATACCGAGGAGAATATCATAAATAAAGCCGGAGGAATGTCGGCCGGGTGCTTTCCGCTGATCGCAATTACGAGCTTGATAAAGCCCTTGAGCACGTTGCCCCCGAGCATTAAGTAGAATAGCTGCTGTTGCGCTTTTCTGATACTGGTAAAATGAGAATGCGTTGATTTGAATCGTAGCAAAGGATGTACTTTGAGGTTCATCTATTAACTTAAAGTCTATCTGCAATAACTGAAGACAGCGCGCAAAAATAAGTAATTGCATTGACAATCAAAACCTTAATGTCAGTGGTTATGATTAGGCTTCTACTTAGATTTAAGCGCTTTTAAGACGAGAACTTCCCTTTAACGAACCGTACAAGCCTGGTCCAATATGATCCCTTGCGGTTTGCCAGAAACTTTTTGATGGCCTGATAGGCCGCTGGGTGCTCCTTGATCGTTGCTGGAAATTGGCGAATTGGCCTGGGATTAATAATTACATTGTAAATGTCGTTTACACCAGAATGTACACCCGTGCCATCATGACCAATGTTATTCACCAGGGAGTGTGAAGGGTTAAGTGTTAAACCTCCTTTAAGGAAAATCGACGCATACCAACGGATTGCCCAGGAGTTGTTCTTACCCTTTTTGAAGTCCTGCATCTGTTTCCAGAAATTCATGGTCTTATCAATAGAGAAGTCATGAATCATCTTGGCATCAAATTGTGGGATCAGCACATCAATGTCTGGCTCGAAATGTTTCCAGGCCCTTTCCCAGGTTGCCCAGCCCCAGCTGGTTGCAGCGCGATAGAAAAAGCTCTCCGGAAGATTAGGGGTTGTTAAGGGATACATGTAAGCACCGATGTGCATCACCTTGTGCTCGTAGCGATAGCGGTTAAGCGCTTCATTGAAATAGGTAAGCGTATGCGGTGAGGTAACCAGATCGTCTTCCAATACAATCACCTGTTTGTAGTCGTTGATAAGTTGTGTCACACCAGCAATCACGGAATTTGCCAACCCTGCATTTTCCTTGCGCTGGATGATCTCTACAGACTTAAAGCCTTCGATGGTTTTAAGGAAGTCACGTACTTCCTGCACCTTGTCTTCATCTGCAAGACTTTTCGGTCCATCAGAAAATATAAATAACCGGCTTTCTGGCGCAACCTCGTTCTGTTGAAGAAATTTGATTGTTCTTTCTGTATGTTGGGGCCGGTTATAGACAAATAATGCTATTGGAGCGAAATTTTGCATTTTAAAATATTTTCAGGTTTTGACTGGAGTTTTTGGTGAGCACCGTATAGGCATTTCCAAATTGCTCTTGTTTTTTCTTTCCAAGAATGGATCCGAACAGCTTTTTCAAGCGGTATTCCAGTTCTATTTTAAGTACCCTGGTTATAGTCTTTTTGTTTTTTTTATTCTCGAACTCATTAAACTTAATGGTCTCTGGAGGGGTAAGGGAGGTTTGGTCGGTAATGATCTCCAGCCCTTCAGTTTGAAGTAAAAAGCGGAGCAGCGTGGGGCTGTACATGTTGATGTGGCCATAGTTCAGGAAGTGTTTCATGCGCCTGTCCACTCCGAAGCGGTAATCCAGCGGTACTTCAATAACCACATATCTGGCTACCCGTTTTAATTCACGCAGCAGCATACGCACATGCTCTACGTGTTCAAGCACATGGGCCAGGATGACCAGGTCAAAATGCTGGTCTGGATACGGGATCTTATAGCCGTCAAAGGCTTGTACCGCACGCAGGTTCTTTAGCTTGCGTTGTTTGATCCTTTCCACGCCAGTATCTGCAATTTCAAGGGCGTGGATTTCTTTTCCAAAATTCGCGGCATCCAGAAAATGCAGGATACTGCCGTCGCCGGCACCAACTTCAAGGATCTTTTCCGGATTTATACTTTTGCAGACCTCCATGATGTTTCGTGCCTTGGCTTTGGCACCAAGCATACGCCAGGCCTCATCACTGGATTTATAGAAGTCATTATAAGCGCTTTTTACGTCTTCACTTAACATAGCTATTCCTAGATCAAGAGGCAGTTATCAGGTCGGTAAAAGACGGAAGTTG
Source organism: Pedobacter sp. NEAU-ZC8 (assembly GCF_059278965.1). Taxonomy (NCBI): domain Bacteria; kingdom Pseudomonadati; phylum Bacteroidota; class Sphingobacteriia; order Sphingobacteriales; family Sphingobacteriaceae; genus Pedobacter; species Pedobacter sp. NEAU-ZC8. The sequence goes on along the minus strand of NZ_JCAJXC010000006.1, from coordinate 194,986 downwards.
CTTTGAGGTAAAACAGTCCAGGCGAAATGCCGCTAAAGGATAGTTCTTTGAAGCCTGCATGTTTCAGCAAGATCCTGGCGTCGTTATAGGCTGGGCGTTCAGAATCGTCAAGCACAATCACGCCTTTGTCGCTAAGTGCGGCAAGGCCATATTTACAGCAGTTCACACGGTCGCGGCCATCAACGATGATGATGTCGAACTTTTCGCTGAGCATGCCGGCTTTGCGGGCATATTCGCCATCGGTACTAAGCTGCGTATAGATCATCTCTGCATTTGCGGGTTTGCTGCCTACAATTTTCTTGTACCAGGATTCATCGTGTTCCACGGAAACGACCCGGCCAACACGAGCAGCATAGAACAGGGTGGAACTACCGGACCCGTATTCGAATACAACCTGGTTCTTGTTCAACCTGCCACGGATAAAATCTATGAAGGCGTAGGTTACCCAAGGAATGGGATCGCCATTTTCATCGATGGCCTGCTGTTCATCGAATGCACGAAACCAGCCGATGCTGTTCAGATAACCTTTGTGCCCGTAGGATAGGAGCGCTTTCAACCGGCGTGGTTTAGCCAGCAGCGTCGTTAATGCTTTAAGTGTACTCAAAATTTAAATATTTTTTGTGCCGCGGAAATCAAAAATAAGGATTTTAACATCATAATGCCTTGCTGCCGGGTATGAGGTAAAAATAAAAGATAAAAGGTCGAAAATATACAGGCGATCAACGTTGCGATTGATGCCCCCATGCCGCCATAAAGGGGAATTAACCACAAGTTTAGGACCACATTTAGCACCGCACCGAGGGCCGTGCGCTGAAAAGAAACTAATGTATAGCCTTCTGCAAGCAGGTATTGGGTACTTGCACTGCCAAGAAAAACGAATACACCCGACCAGATGTGGATGGCGAGCATTGGTCCGGCACCCTCAAATTGGTTATTTCTGTATAGCAGATTGATGATGTCTGAACCGAAGAAACTGATGAAGAAGGCCACAGGCAGACTGATAAAGATCAACAGATCGTAGAGATTACCCATCCTTTTATGGTATCGCTCCAGGTCCGTCTTTCGTGCATGTATGATTGCGGGGAAGACGGATGTCACGATTGCCACAGGGATAAAGTACCAGGCTTCACTTAGTTTTGCCGCTGCAGCATAAATGCCCACTTCCGCACTGCCAACCGTCTTTAGCATCACCTGGTCGATTTTCATGTAAATGGATACCATTACTGCGGAAAGGATCAGCGGGAAGGATTGCTTCAGCAGTGATCTTGCCCGGTTCATATTGAAGTACCACTTGCGCATCTGCTGTCCGCGGCGATGGTACATCCAGACCAATCCAGCGGCGAGGATAAAACCATCAAAACAAAGGGCGACGGCAAAGTAGATCACGGGTAATCCTAGAACAACCAGCAAAACTTTCACGGCCGCAGATATGATGACGCAGACATTCTGAACCTGCACCACATATTTTGATGCAACTTGCGACTGGAAATAGGAGTCAATCACATTGAAGGATTTAAAAAATGAGGCAAATGCCAGAAAGAATACGATCCATGTCAAGGAGTGATCACTGCGTCCGGAGAAATGATGAAAAACGACATAGATCAGTACCGAGATGGGAATCAATAGTAAATTGACTGCAATTCGCATGTACAGTGAAGTACCAAGGATCTCGTCTTTTTTGTCGGGGTTTTGTATGATCTCACGGATGATGAAACTGTCTAGCCCCAAAGTACCCACGGCAGCTACAATGGCTGTGAGCGCATCTGCAAAGCTGAGATCTCCAAAGGATATAGCACCTAAATAGTTTGCCGTAAGCAGGTTGATGACCATGCTTAGGATTTTCCCGAACATCAGCCATCCGGTATTCTTTAAATATTTTTGGAAAGCATCTTGGTCAAAGCCCTTGATCCCCGGAATGTTCATGGGCGCAAAGATGTAAAATTATCTTGCTTGTCGATTCGATTCAGTTGTTTCAGGTGATGTTTCAAGTGAATCTCTATAAATCTCAACCATTGCAGCGCGTTCAAGTAGCCAAGTCTCGGGTGTGCAATTTTGCGCTCCGGTGCTGCGGTTTTAAGCTTTTCCGCATAGGGTTGAAGCTTATGCTCAAATTCAGCGATTAAGGCTGCGGCTTCAGCGCTGCTGATCTTGCGTACCCGCGACTCGAACTGTTTGGGGACTTTGAATTTCATCGCTGGAGGAAATGCGCCGAAGAAGAGTATGGCACGTGTAATAAATGGTGTTTTCCCTTGTTTTGCCTCCCCTGTAAGGCAGCGTTCAATGGCTTCCAGCGACAAGATGCTCAGGTCGAAGATATGTGCGTAAACCTCGGCGTAGGACCAGCCGCCATCAGCAGGGCTAAGGTGGAACTTTGCTGGAGTCACCGCTCCAAGACGCTTCCGGTAAGCGTCTGTTGTGGTCTGGATGGAACTAAAAACGCCTGCTGTATCCATAAGGGTAAATTTAAGCTTAGAAATGTAGAAGCAATTCTTCCAGGTGGTAGATCTCACGTGTCACGTCCGCTGGTTTCTTTTTCCGTAATGGATTGAAGAAAATCGCTTCCATACCGAATTGCTGTGCACCGTAAATATCTGCCTCCAGGCTGTCGCCAATCATCACACTTTCTTCCAGGCTGGCACTTGCCTTATCAATCGCATATTGAAAGACATTAGGATGCGGTTTATTGAAGCCAACATCCTCGGAGATGATGACATGCTGAAAATAGGGGTTTAAGCCGGAAAGGTTCATCTTGGTAATGGTCGTTTCTTTGAAACCATTGGTAATGATGTGCAGCTGGTACCGCTGTTTCAGGTATTCCAGGACCTTCAGTGAACCTTCAAAAAGGTTGGTCTTGGTTGGACTAAGTCGTACGTAATCTTCCTCAAACTGCAGGGGTACAAGTTCAGGAAGGATGCCCATCTGAACAAACGTCCTTTTGAAGCGTTCGGCGCGCAAGAGTTCTTTGGATATTTTTCCTAAATGGTAGTCGGCCCAGAGTGCGTGATTGTTAAGCGTATAGTTCAGGATAAATTCCTCTGCAGAGCTCAGCCCCAATTCATCTAATTTATAATGCTGATATAACTCCATAAGGGTTTCTTCAGCATTTCTGTCAAAGTCCCAGATCGTATGATCGAGGTCAAAAAAGATGTGTTTTTTCATTATAATTTCTTTCCAAAGGCCAGATCACCGGCGTCACCCAGTCCAGGCACAATGTACGACTTGCTTGTCATCTCTTCATCAATTGCACCGACCCAGAGTCTTGCATTTGGAAGGTTTGCCTGTATATGACGGATGCCTTCTGCACTGGCGATAAGGCCGACGATATGCAGTTCCTTGACTTTGAACCTGGCGAGCAGCTCTTTGCAACACATGACCATGCTTAAGCCTGTGGCCAGCATCGGGTCAGACATGATCAGGATTCTGTCATTCAGGTCGGGGGTGGAAATGTTCTCGATCTGTATGGTGAAAGCGCCGCTGCTATGCATCTTGCGGTATGCAGAAACAAACACCGAATCGGAAAGATCGAAGATGTTTAACATTCCGGCATGTAATGGGAGTCCTGCTCTAAGGATGGTACCTAACACCGGTGGGCTGGTCAGCGTTTTCGTCTGAGCAATGCCAAGCGGCGTCTGCGTTTCCGCATCACTGTACTTCAAAGTTTTACTGATTTCAAAGGCAAAGAATTCACCCAGGCGTTCAAGGTTTCTTCTGAAACGCGCGGGGTCACGTTGTATATTAATGTCCCTTAATTCAGCGATGAAGGTGTTTGCAATGGAGTTGACTTTGTTTAATTCGAACATCATAGGCGCAGTAAAGGTACCTAAAATTAGGATATTAAGACGATATTCCAATATGGCAATAATGCTTATCTTTGAATACCTATGAAATTTAAAATAGCATCCAATTATAAACCCACCGGTGATCAGCCAAATGCAATAGCCCAACTGGTGGAGGGCGTTAATAATAATGAACACTATCAAACCCTGCTGGGGGTGACGGGTTCGGGTAAAACTTTTACCATTGCGAATGTTATTGAACAGACACAAAAGCCAACCTTAATATTAAGTCACAACAAGACCCTTGCTGCACAGTTGTATGGGGAGTTTAAGCAGTTTTTTCCGGATAATGCCGTAAACTATTTCGTTTCCTACTACGATTACTATCAGCCTGAGGCCTACATGCCCAGCAGCAACACCTATATTGAAAAAGATCTAAGCATTAACGAGGAGATCGAGAAGTTGAGGCTTCGTACCACCTCTGCGCTGATGTCGGGACGCCGCGATGTGATCGTTGTTTCCTCAATTTCCTGTATCTACGGTATGGGTAATCCAGAGGATTTTTCAAGATCGGTGTTTCGCTTTGCTGTCGGTACGAGAATTTCCAGGAACTCGTTTCTGCATAGCCTGGTGGAGATCCTGTATGCCAGGACCATCAATGATTTTAAACGTGGGACATTCCGCGTAAAGGGGGATACGGTGGATGTATATCCGGCGTACCTGGATAATGCTTACCGGATATCATTCTTTGGTGATGACATTGAAGAACTCTCCGTGATTGATCCGGTATCGGGGAAGACGATTGAAAAGCTGGAAGACATGGCGATATACCCGGCTAATTTGTTTGTTACGCCTAAAGACCGCTTCAACTCCTCCATTTGGGGTATACAGGAAGAGCTGGAGATCCGTAAGAATCAGCTTATTGGTGACCGGCAACTGTTGGAAGCAAAGCGACTTGAAGAGCGGGTAAATTTCGATATCGAAATGATGAAGGAGCTTGGGTATTGCTCTGGTATTGAGAACTATTCCAGGTTCTTCGATGGCCGTTCGCCGGGGATGCGGCCATTCTGCTTGCTGGATTATTTTCCGGATGATTACCTGATGGTTATCGACGAGAGCCACGTGACGGTTCCGCAGATCCGTGCGATGTATGGTGGTGACCGCTCCCGAAAGATGTCGCTGGTGGAATATGGCTTCCGGCTGCCATCTGCATTGGACAACAGGCCTTTGAATTTTGATGAGTTTGAAAGGCTTGCTCCACAGACGATTTACGTAAGTGCGACCCCGGCGGATTATGAGCTGCAGAAATCTGAAGGTGTGGTGATCGAACAGGTGATCAGGCCTACAGGTTTGCTTGATCCGGAGATTGAGGTTCGCCCGGCCATCAACCAGGTGGATGACCTGCTGGATGAAGTGGATAAAACGATTAAGATGGGGGACCGCGTGCTGGTAACCACCTTAACCAAACGTATGGCTGAGGAGCTGACCAAGTATATGGATCGTTTGAACATCAAAGTACGCTATATTCACTCTGAAGTGAAGACCCTTGAACGGGTAGAGATCCTGCGTGGCTTGCGTTTGGGCGAATTTGATGTGCTGATCGGAATCAACTTGTTAAGAGAGGGACTTGATTTACCGGAAGTATCGCTGGTGGCCATTCTTGATGCAGATAAGGAAGGTTTCCTTCGCTCGGAGCGCTCGCTCATTCAGACGATCGGACGTGCGGCGAGGAATGATCGCGGCCGGGTGATCATGTATGCGGATAGCATTACGGATTCCATGGAAAAAACCATCGATGAGACCCGCAGACGCCGTGAGCGACAAATTGCTTATAACCTGGAACATGGCATTACGCCAAAGACGGTCGGAAAATCGAGAGAAGCGATCATGGAACAAACCTCCATGTTGAACTTTGCTGATAAAAATGAAAGCGCTAAAGCATACGTGGAATTTGATGAGGTAAGCCTGGCAGCAGATCCGGTGGTGCAGTATATGAGTAAACCGGAAATGCAAAAGGCAATTGACAGGACTAAAAAAGACATGGCAAAAGCCGCCAAGGATATGGACTTCCTGTTAGCAGCAAGGCTTCGTGATGAGATGTTTGCTATGGAAAAAATATTTGAGGAGCGGTTTTCAAAATAATATGGACGGAAGAAACAGAAAGGACATTTACCCGGGCTTGGCGGTAAATATCATATTGAAAAAGGATCAGCGTACCGGTAATCTGACCGAAGGCATTGTTGCAAACATTTTAACCTCAGCACCTTATCATTCCCGCGGAATAAAGGTTAGACTGGAAGATGGACAGGTTGGCCGGGTAGCGGAAATATTGGACGAAGATTAAAGTGGTGTGCTTATTGTGTATGTAATTCTTGTGCAATAAATTTCAGCTTGCTGTAATAATGAAAGGGCAAATCCGTCATATTTGTAAATATCAGTTGTAAAACATGGGTTTAATAAAATTTATATTTATCACCATAATGGTGCTTTGGTTGATCAGATTACTTATCAGGCTGATCTTTCCATTGGTGCTAAAAAGTATGTTTAGCAAAATGCAGCAGACTGCCGCCGACCCAAGGCAGCAACAGCAGCAGCAAAGAAGAAGGACCCCTGAAGGTTCGATCAATATTGACTATGTACCACCACAGCCTAAGAAGGGAAATGCCGATAAACTTGGTGATTTCGTGGAGTATGAGGAAGTGAAATAATATTTTATAATTCTTCATTTAGGCGCTTATTTCCTTCCTTTTTATATTTTTGGGGTTAGATTTAAATTAAACTAACCTTTAATGAATACATGGTTTAAAAGGAATGGCACACATCTGGCCATCGTTGCATTTTTCATAATCATCTGTTTTGCGTACTTCAGTCCTGTTTTGTCAGGTAAAGGCCCAGCTCAAAGCGATGTCTTACAGGCTAAGGCCATGCAGAAGGAAATTATGGATTACAAGGAAAAGGATGGCAAAGGCCCCCTTTGGACCAACCAGATGTTCGGTGGTATGCCAGCATATCAAATCTGGGTGCAGTACCCGATGAACATTGCCTCTCATGGTATCAATTTCATCAAAACCGTACTTCCTGACCCTGTAGACGTAGTATTGCTTTATCTGTTAGGTGCATATTTGTTGTTTTGTACCCTAAAGGTTAATCCTTTCCTGGCTGCAGCAGGTGCAATCGCTTTTGCTTTTACCTCTTACAACTTTATCATTATCGCCGCAGGGCATAGCAATAAAGCCCTGGCAATAGCATTTTGCGCACCAATTCTGGCCAGTGTGATCTTGAGCATGCGAGGCCGGTACTGGCTTGGTGGCAGCTTGTTCGCCTTGTTCATGGCACTGGAGATCCGTGCCAACCACATCCAAATGACCTATTATCTCGCGATTGCCTTACTGATATTTGTTGGCATAGAACTTTACCATGCAATAAAAGAAAAGCGTATCGCTGTGATCGGAAAAGGCCTTGGTTACTTAGCGGCAGGTGCTGTGGTAGCCTTAATGGTAAACGCGGGAACACTTTGGACGACCTATGAGTATGGTGCAGAATCTAACCGTGGCAAGTCAAACCTGACTACCGACCGGGCTGAAGAGAAAAACGGATTATCAAAGGAATATGCTTATGGCTGGAGCCAGGGTGTAGGGGAGAGTTTCACTTTTCTGATCCCGAACTTATATGGCGGTGCAACGAGTATAGATGAACTCGTAAAACCGGAAAGCCACCTTTATAAAGCGCTGGCTGAAGTCACCGGCGGTGATCCGACACCAGCAATCCAGCAACTTGCCGGCCAACTGGGCATGCAGCAGTACTGGGGTGAAAAACCTGGTACCTCTGGCCCTTACTACTTTGGTGCGATCATATGTTTCTTGTTTGTATTTGGCTTGCTGGTTGTAAAAAGTCGTATCAAATGGTGGATTCTTGGCACCACCATTTTGTTTATGTTGCTGTCCTTTGGTAGAAACTTTCCATTGGTATCAGATATTTTCTTCGACTACTTCCCATTGTATAACAAGTTCAGGGCTGTAGAGTCGATCCTTGCCATCGTAGGTTTAATGGTGCCGATATTGGCTTTCCTGGCCTTGCGTGATACGCAGGAAGGTAAATGGGAACAAAAGGCGCTGGTTAGAAAACTGAGCATCGCTGCGGCAATTACAGGCGGATTCGCACTATTGGTAGCCATTATGCCGACGGCACTATTTAGCTTTACCAGTGCCACTCATCCGCAAATTCTGGATGCCCTGACGCAAATTATGCAGAACAACCGGGGTATGGCACAGAACATCGCAAATGCACTGGTGTCTGATCGCGTAGATATCGCTAGAGCAGATGCTTTAAGAAGCGTGTTGTTTATTGCATTAGCTTACGGATTGCTGTGGGCACTTTTCACCAAAAAGATGAATATGCAGTTTGTATATGCCGTGCTCGGGATTTTGGTACTGATCGATATGTGGCAGGTGGATAGAAGATATTTGAATAAAGACAATTTCGCAAGCAAGATAGACCTTCAGAATCATTTCCAGCCGCGTGATGTGGATACGTTCATTTTAGCAGATAAGGACCCGAATTTCAGGGTCATGGACCTGACGATCTCTACTTTCTCGGACGCAAGTGCCTCACAGTTCCATAAGACTGTTGGGGGGTATCATGCCGCAAAGCTAAAACGGTATCAGGAGCTTATAGATAAACAGTTCTCGAAGAGCGTGAACCAGGATGTGCTGGACATGTTGAACACCAAATATATCATTACCCAGGATCGTCAGACCGGTTCTTACAAGATGTCCCGCAACAATACCGCCGCTGGAAATGCGTGGTTTGTACAAAAAGTTGAATTTGCAAAAGATGCGGATGAAGAAATGAAGGCCATCAACAGCTTTGATCCAAAACGTGAGGCTATTGTTGATCAGCAATACAAAGGTATGATCGATCTGAAAAGGGTTGGCGCTGGCGGACCTACTGCCATGATCAAACTGGATAGCTATCATCCGGACCATCTGGTGTATTCTTACAGTTCACCGAATGATGTCATTGCTGTATTCTCGGAGATCTACTATGATAAAGGCTGGAACATGTATGTAGACAAGGTTAAAAAGCCTTATTTCCGGGCAGACTATGTCTTGCGTGCAGCACAGCTGGAAGCCGGCAACCATACTGTGGAGTTTAAGTTTGAGCCAAGCTCTTACTACATGGGTGAAAAGGTTTCGGCAGCAGGTAGCCTATTGTTAATTGCATTTCTTGGTTTCGCAGTTTACACCGAAAAACGTAAAGGCAAGGTTTCTGCGGCATAAGCTGAAGGAATTCTAACATTTAATGAGGATACTATATGCAATTCAAGGGACAGGCAATGGCCATATCAGCCGTGCGAGAGAGATCGTACCCTTGCTGCATCAGTATGGTGAGCTTGATCTGCTGATCAGCGGAACACAGGCAGATGTAAGCCTGATCGAAAATGTTAAATATGAGCTTCATGGCTTTAGCTTCATCTTTGGAAAGAAAGGTGGTGTTAATCACTATGAAACCTGGCGCAGTATGAACCTGCCACGGTTTATCCGTGATATGAACAAACTACCGCTGGAAGATTACAACCTGATCATTAATGACTTCGAGCCGGTAACGGCCTGGGCCTGCAAGAGAAAGGGGCTTGAGAGTGTTGGCTTAAGTCATCAGGCTTCCTTTCAATCGAGGAATGTGCCAAAACCGAAGAGTATTGACTGGGCTCAACTGGTATTGAAGTACTATGCCCCGGCAACGCAGTATGTTGGTTTTCATTTTGAGAAATATGATCACTTCATCAACACACCGGTTATCCGTTCCCAGATCCGGAACCTTAGGGTTTCGGACGATGGCCACTATACAGTGTACCTGCCGGCGATCGATGATAAGTTCCTCATTCCCATTCTTCATCAACTGCCTGAGGTAAAATGGCAGGTGTTTTCTAAACATGCGACCTTTGATTATACGAGCAGAAATGTTGAGGTTCATCTGATCGATAACGAGAAGTATAATGCAAGTCTTGCATCCTGCAGCGGCTTGCTTACCGGCGGAGGCTTTGAAGGTCCTGCAGAGGCCTTATTCCTGGGTAAAAAGCTGCTTGTTGTACCAATGAAGTTTCAGTATGAGCAGCAATGTAATGCCTTTGCTTTAAAGCAATTCGGTATTCCGGTGATCTGGGGCAGTAATAAGAACTGGCTGCCGGTGCTGAAAGAATGGGTGCAATCGGGGCACGCTGTACAAGTGGACTACCCGGATGAAACCGCAATGGTGATTGACAGGTTGGTAAAACAGTTTGCAAGATAATATGCTTAATTTCCCAGTCCATGATTAATCAGTTCAGAACGTCAAATCCGATAAACTTACTGTTGCTTTTTGCATATACTTTCTTTATGCGGATCGTGATCTTGCTGGATATGCCGGAGCAATTAAGCTTTGAGTTCCTGGAACCTTATGCGAAGTTCTTTCTCCAGATCCCCTTACAGAGTACTTTCAGCCCAACGACCAATGTTATAACTGCAGGACTGATCATATTCATCCAGGCGATCATCTTTAATGTGATCATCAACAATCACGGACTTCTTCCAAAGCCCAGCTATTTGCCTGCGCTCTTGTACATCACCGGGGCGAGTTTGTTCATGCCCTTTTTGGTTTTGAGCCCGACTTTGATCTGCAATTTCCTTCTGATCTGGATGATGGATAAGTTGCTCAAGTTAGGCAAGGCGCAAAACGTGATCATGATCATGTTCGATATCGGGATGATCATTGCGGTGGGAACGCTTGTTTATTTTCCTTTCATCGTGATGTTGTTGATGTTATGGCTGTCACTGCTTTTGTACAGGTCCTTCAGCTGGCGGGAGTGGGTTTCGGGCCTGGTCGGATTCATTACGATATTCTTTTTTCTGGGCGTATTCTATTATCTGAACGATAACCTGAGCATGTTTTATAAAATCTGGTTGCCCTTAGCCAATAAGTTTCCGGCAACATTCAAGATCAATTATAATGATTACCTGGTGCTTGTTCCGGTAAGTGTCATGATGGTATTGGCCATGATCCAGTTGCGTGAAAGTTTTTTCCGAAGCTTCATCAGTACGAGAAAAGGTTTTCAGATGCTTTTCTTTATGTTCATCTGCGCGATCGTGAGTTTCTATACCAAACCGAACTTCAGGCTGTACCATTTCCTGCTCTGTGTGCCGCCGGGTGCAGTACTGCTGGCCTACTATTTTGCAAATGCCAGCAAGCGCTGGTTCTATGAAAGTTTGTTCCTGATCCTCGTTTTAGCCATTCAGTACTTTTTGTTCGTTTAACTTTTTTTAACAATTTGACCCCTTGAAACTTGCTAAAGATTGATAGCTTTGTATCATGAAATTTGGCGTAGTAGTTTTCCCCGGTTCCAATTGTGATCAGGACGTAATATATGTTTTAGAGCATATTCTTGGTCAGGAAGTTGTTCGTTTATGGCATAAAGATCATGATCTGCAAGGTGCGGATTTTATCATTTTGCCAGGTGGATTTTCTTTCGGTGACTACCTGAGGTCGGGTGCGATTGCCCGCTTTTCTCCGATTATGCAGGAGGTGGTACGCTTTGCAAATAATGGTGGTTACCTTATGGGGATCTGCAATGGGTTTCAAATTCTTGCAGAGGCCAATCTTGTTCCAGGTGCTTTATTGCACAACGAGAACAGGAAATTTATCTGCAGAAACAGTTACCTGAAAGTTGCGACGACAAATAGCATGCTGACCAGACTGGCAAATCCGGATAAGTTGTTGAAGATTCCTGTTGCACATGGTGAGGGGCAGTATTTTGCACACGAGGACACCATAAAAATGCTGAATGACACCGATAGCGTTTTGTTTAGATACTGTGATGCGAATGGCGATATGAGCACCGAATCTAACTTAAATGGTTCTATCGGTAATATTGCCGGGGTTTGTAATGCAGGTCGTAATGTTTTTGGCTTGATGCCACATCCGGAGCGCGCTGCGGACCCTATATTAGACAATCAGGATGGCTTAATTATATTTGAATCCATTCTTGGAATGGTGAATGCGTAATCTTGCAATAGATATCGGTAATACAAACAGTAAGGTTGCTGTATTTGACAGTGGGACAATTGTTTTTCATGAGGCTGTACCGCGCATTGATGAAGCACGACTGCGTCAGCTGATTTCAGATTACCAGATTGAAAATACTATTCTTTCTAATGTAAACCATTCGCAGGATGCCCTGGTGTCCTTTTTGCAAGCGAATACCCGATATATTCCGTTTTCTGTTGAAAAGAATACCGGAATTCAGAATAACTATAAATCGCCGGCTACTCTTGGATTAGACAGGTGGGCAAAATTGCTCGCTGTACATCAGCTATATTCGGCGCAAGCATGCCTGATCATAGACATGGGTACTTGTATCACTTATGATTACTTGTCTGCTGCCGGAAGCTATGATGGCGGAAGCATCAGCTTAGGCATTCAGATGCGGTTCAATGCCCTGGCGCATTATACCGGAAAGTTGCCGCTGATACAATGGGACAGGGGCGAGGTCATCCCTGCCGGAACGGACACCCAAACTGCGATCATCTCAGGTGTATTGCAGGGGCTGAAGAGTGAACTGGAAGGATTTATAAATCAAAGATATAAAGACAACAATACGTTGAAAATCATGGTAACGGGTGGTGATGCGAGGTTCTTGCTGGGGCAGTTTAAAAACAGCATCTTTGCGGCGCAGATCATTCATGATCCCTACCTGGTACTTAAAGGATTAAATGAAGTCATTGCATTTGAATATGTTTAAAAAGATAAATTATACCGCAGCTGTATTGGCACTGCTTTTCGGCACGGCGGCAAAAGCCCAAGTTACTACACAGTCTCCTTATTCGAGATATGGACTCGGGAATATAAAACCCTTGGTGCTGCCGCAATACCGGGCCATGGGCGGTATTTCTACAGCGATATTCAGCCCTACAGGCTACAGCAATATCAACATGCAAAATCCGGCTTCCTATGCGGGTATTTCGCTGACAACGGCTGATATCGGCGCCAGTGGTACCATCATGAACCTTAAAAAAGGTGATGCGACTGAGCGGAGCTTCAATGGTTCATTAAATCACGTTACACTGGCTTTCCCGGTAAGTCGTGGATCGGCATTGAGTGTCGGTGTATTACCATATACGGAACTTGGCTACGAGTTTTCTAACCGCGCCACCCTGACCTCACCAGGTGGGACAACCTCTGAGCAGATCGACTATCTTTATTCTGGAGAAGGCGGCTTGAACAAAGCTTATCTTGGTTACGGTTTTCAAATCGGGGAACACTTCCGCCTGGGTGCCAACGCAGAATATATCTTTGGTAATCTGATGCAGACGGGATCCTCTGAATTGGTGAACCAAACGGATGGAAAAGGGAATTCCAACGTGATTAATGCCAGGGTACAATCAAAGAACAGCATAGGTGGAATGTCCTTTAGCTACGGAGCACAGTACAATATTCCATTTAACACCAAAACCTCTTTCACACTAGGTTATTCCGGATCTGCCGGTTCGAATATCAATTCCAAGCGCTCTATCGTAGCGACTCAATATTTGAAAAATCCGACTACGGGTGATGAGAACACAGCTTTGGATACTTTATCGAACATGCAGCGCCCTAATGCGAAGATGAAGTTGCCGATGATGCATAACTTCGGTATTTCACTGCAGAAGTATAATGTTTGGGTAATCGGTGCAGATTACCGGCGGGGTAAATGGTCTGACTTCTCCATAGGGGACGTCAATCAGCAGTTGCAGGACACTTACGGGTTTTCCGTTGGTGGACAGATCACACCGGACATTACCTCGATCGGCAGTTACTGGAACAGGGTAGATTATCGCCTGGGTTTCAGTTATGACAAGACTTACGTACAGCTGAACAACCAGGATATTAAGCAGTCTGCGATAAGCTTAGGTTTTGGTTTTCCTTTAGCCCCGTCACCATCAAGAAGGTCTTTTTATAAGATCAACTTTACTACGGAGATCGGTAAACGCGGAGCTTTGACGAATGGATTGATTCAGGAGAACTTTGTAAACTTCCATTTAGGATTTACGCTGAATGACCGTTGGTTCCAACGTTTCAAGTTTGACTAATGAAAAGCAGTCGTTTGCATCTTGTTGTGGTTGCATGCATAAGCGTGATGTCGCTTCATGCATGTAATGATGATGACTTGAAAAAGGTGGAGACGGTTAAGCTGCAAAAAGAGGCATTTAATGCAAATCGCACCTTTGGTGCCGAGGTGATATACAGCGATTCTGCAAAGGTTAAAGCGAAGGGCTTTGCGCCCATTCTGGATAAGGTGACGCCAAATTCGGGCGGTAACTACCAGGAGATGCCGAAAGGCGTAAAAATCGAGTTTTTCGATGAACTTCAGGCATCCAAGGGTACCATCACCTCGGAGTATGCGATCATGAAGGAGACCGAGCAGATCACGATCTTCCGTAAGAATGTGGTTGTGATCAATGCCAATCTCACTTTTAATACCGAAGAGTTGGTATGGAATCAAAACAACAAGCAATTCACCTCACCCAAGGGAATCATTACTAAACCAGACGGTACGGTAATCAACGCAATCAACTTTCAGGCACCCGAAGATTTCAGTACTGTAGCGTTTGAGAACGCTTACGGGGAGACCTATATCAAAGGCGATCTGACGCAATAAAATTCGCCTTTTCCGGGCGATATCAGGCTAATTTTTAATTACTTATTCAAATACGATTATATATTTTCTTTTTTTGGCAAAAGTTGTATCTTGCGCCCTCTTAAAAAAAGTAAATAAAGATTATTATGGGTTTAATGACATTTTTGCGTAATCGTGCAGGCTACATTTTGATTGGCGCCATCGGTTTCGCAATTGTTGCATTTTTATTAGGTGACGCGCTTAGTGCAGGGAAGCCATTCTGGGCGGAATCTCAGAGAGTCGTTGGAACCGTAGATGGGGAAGATATCAGCATTGACGATTTCGGAAGAAAAGTAGAACAAACTGAAGCACAGTTCAGACAACAATACGGTGGTGCTGCGAATCCGCAGATGCAAGCGATGGCAGTGGAGAATGTTTGGAATGCTGAGGTTGCAAATATTGTTTTATCCAAAGAATATAACCGTTTAGGACTTTCAATTTCTGGCGACGAGTTGTTTGATCTATATCAAGGCAGCAAACCAAGCCCACTAATTGTACAATATTTTGGCAATCCACAAACTGGTCAGGTAGACCGTGCTGCTGTAATTGGTTCTTTGAAGCAGGCGCAGAAAAATGCGGAGCTTAAAGCGCAGTGGGATATGCTTGAAGCAGAGGTAGAGAAACAGGCCCTACAGCAGAAATATGCTAACCTGGTTAAAAACTCTGTATACGTAACCTCGCTTGAGGCAAACGAAGAGTATATCAACAGGAACAAACTGGCAAACTTCAGCTACGTATCCTTAGATTATGCTAGTATCGCTGATGCTTCTGTGAAGCCAACAGATGCTGATTTCAATGATTATTACGCTAAAAACAAGAAACTATTTGATAACCCGGCTGAAACCCGCAGCTTCAACTACGTTTCGTTTAATGTTAGTCCGACAAAAGCGGATTCATTAGCCATTGCTAAGCAGGTAGAGAAACTGGCACAGGATCTAAGGACCAGCCAAAACGATTCCTTGTTTGCTGCTGTGAATTCAGATGTTAAAGTTCCATTTACCTATTTGACCAAAGGCAGACTTGATCCGGCAGTAGACTCTGCAGTATTTGCATTGCCTGCAGGTGGCATTTACGGTCCAGTGTTGACGAACGGTTCTTACAAACTGGCTAAGGTTGTTAATGCCCGTTTATCACCGGACTCGGTAAAAGCAAGTCACATTCTGTTAAACCCGGCAACATTGGGTGGAGTTGACGTTGCGACGAAACTTGCTGACTCGCTAAAAACCCTGGTTCAGAAAGGTGGAAATTTTGCACAGCTTGCTTCGCAATACAGCGTTGATGGCTCTAAAGATAAAGGGGGAGACCTTGGTACTTTCAGCCGTGGCCAAATGGTTCCGGAATTTGAAAATGCTGCATTCGATGGACAAGCAGGAGATTTGAAAGTTGTACAGTCTCAATTTGGCGTACACCTGATCAAAATTGAAAAACAAATCGGTTCATCTAAAGTGGTGAAGCTTGCTTATATCGAGAAGAACCTTGCACCTAGCAGCAAAACTAAAGAGGCGGCCTACAAGAAGGCAACGAACTTCCTTGCTGGCGTGAATGAAAAGAACTTTACCGCGGAAGCAAAGAAAAATGGTTATACCGTAGCTGTAGCAGATAAAATTACAGCAAGCCAGGGTTATGCGCCAGGCCTTGATACACCACGTCCGATTATTAAGGCTGCGTTCGATGCTTCTAAAGGTGATGTGCTTGATCAGGTGTTCCAGATGGAAGACTCCTATGTTGTAGCACAGCTTACCGATATTCGTCCGAAAGGCTTGTTACCACTTGAAGCGGTTAAAAAGGACATTACTCCAGCGGTCATAACTGCTGTTAAAGCTAAAATGCTGACAGAGAAAATGAATGCGGCGGTAAAGGGTGCTTCAAGCATCAACCAGGTTGCTCAGAAATTGGGTAAGCCGGTGACACCGGTTCAGAATGTGGTTTTTGCAAACCCGATCTTACCAGGTGCAGCGCAGGAAAATAAACTTATTGGTGCCGTTTTTGGAACGCCAGTGAACAAAGTTGGCGGACCGATTGATGGCGAACGTGGTGTGTATGTTTATGCAGCAACGAGCTTCAGTAAACCGGCACCGTTAGCCAATACTTACAAACAAAAAGAAACCATGTCCCTTGGTGTTGCGCAACGCTCATTAGGCGCTGCCTTCCAGGCACTTCAGGACAAAATCAAGATAAAAGACAATAGGGTGAAATTCTATTAATCTTATTTTACGTAATTTTGTAACCGGAAGAAT
Source organism: Pedobacter sp. NEAU-ZC8 (assembly GCF_059278965.1). Taxonomy (NCBI): domain Bacteria; kingdom Pseudomonadati; phylum Bacteroidota; class Sphingobacteriia; order Sphingobacteriales; family Sphingobacteriaceae; genus Pedobacter; species Pedobacter sp. NEAU-ZC8. The sequence continues at coordinate 178,286 of NZ_JCAJXC010000006.1, read as the reverse complement.
CTCTCTTCCGGTTTTTTTATGTCGTAAAAAATGGAAATTCAGGAAAATATAGTCAACAAAGTAGCATCCAGCGGTTTAATCACTTTAGACCTGGAAGCTTACTATGATCAGGCCGAGCGCGTGGTCTATGATATCAAGGACAATCTTTTTCATGGACTTATCTTAAGGGAGAAGGATTTCCGGGAGTTTATTAAAACCCACGACTGGTCACAATACACGGGGAAGAACGTTGCAATCACCTGCAGTGCCGATGCAATTGTGCCAACATGGGCTTACATGTTACTGTCTAACCGACTTAGTCCGTATGTAAATGAGCTTGTTTTCGGAAGTCTGGAAACGCTCGAGGCTATCCTTTTGAGTAAAGCACTTGCTAAGATTGATTTCAACACCTTTGCGAATGAACGTGTTGTGGTAAAAGGCTGTGCAGACATTGATATTCCAGTATTTGCTTATGTAGAAATTACCAGACAGTTGAGTAAAGTGGCCAAGAGCATCATGTATGGGGAACCATGCTCTACGGTGCCGATCTATAAGCGAAAGGATTAATTGGAAAGCTTTTTGTTTAACGCCCGGATGAGATATTTCCTGCTGTTGCTTTCCCTAAGCTTGTTTAGCCTCCATGTTTTTGCACAGGAGTTGCCGGTGAAACCGGAACCCGTATTCCAACCGGGCGAGGTTTTGAAGTACAAACTTAAGTACGGTTTTATTACCGCCGCTGAAGGTACCTTAAAGGTGCTAAACACAGATCTGAAATTTGAAGACAAGCCCACTTACAGACTTTCTGTTGATGGACGTACTTCCGGAACTTTTGATGTGTTCTACAAGATCAGAGATCATTATGACTCGTACATTGACCGTGAGACGTTGACACCTTACTTCTACCAGGAAAACATCCGGGAGGGCGGGTATCGGAGAACGGATAAAGCCAGATTCAACCAGAAGACTCGAAAGGTGGTTTCCAATCGGGGAACCTTTACGGGGCCGACCAATCAGACCTTTGATCTTGTATCTGCCTACTACTTCTCCAGAAGTTTGGATATATCTAAGATGAAGGTGGGTGACAAGTTCAAGCTCAACTACTTTCTCGGTGATGAGATCAGTCAGCTGGAAATCGCGTTTGTAGGGCGTGAAGTGATCAAGACCAATCTGGGAAAAATAAGATGCCTTAAATTCAGTCCTTCTATTCAGCCAGGACGTATTTTCAGGAAAGATAGTAAACTATACCTATGGATAACAGATGATGGCAACAGGGTGCCTGTAAAAGCGCAGGTAGAGATTCTGGTTGGCGCTGTTACCATGGAAATTTCATCGGCAGAGGGTTTGAAATATCCGCTTGCCAAAACCAATTAATATGATAGAAGTACAAAATACTCTTGTACATGAAGATGTGATCTCTGAAAGCTTCGTGTGTAATTTGAATAAATGCAAGGGAATATGCTGTGTAGAAGGAGATGCCGGGGCACCACTGGAGCATGCAGAGAAGGCAATTCTGGAGGATATTTATCCTAAAATCAAACACCTGCTTGCACCACGGGGTATTGCAGCCATAGAGGAGTATGGAACGTCGGTTCTGGATATGGACGGGGACCTGACCACACCATGTGTGGATGGGAACAAAGAATGCGCTTATGTGACCTTTGAAAACGGCATCACGAAGTGCGCCATTGAGAAAGCCTATGAACAAGGCTTGGTGGACTGGCCAAAGCCTATCTCCTGCCACCTATATCCAATCCGTATTACGCAATATCCGGAATTCGAGGTGTTGAACTATGACCGGTGGAGCATTTGCAGCGATGCCTGTACTTTCGGCAGGGAGTTGCAGGTTCCGGTATACCAATTTCTAAAAGGACCACTGATCCGTAAATATGGTTTAGAATGGTATACGCAGTTGGAGCAATCTGTTGCGAACCAGGAGCCAAGCGCGCTATAACAAAACGTCTATAAACAAAAAGAGGGTGTCCAAATCATTTGGACACCCTCTTTTTGTTTATAATCAAATAGCTATTTGACTGCTTTTTGCATTGGATTTGTGCCGATAGACTGGCCTCTTGCAGCGGTTGCACCGCTTTGTTTAAACAACTGGAATTTCGAAGGTTTAGCTTCACCACCCCAGATGTTGTTCGACTCGTCAATATCAGCGGTTTCGCGCATTGGGTCTAGTTTAATCGAAGCTACTTCCTTGTCTTCAACATAGAACTTAGAGCCATTTTTTTCGTTATGGCGCCAGATCTGCGCAGGAATGCGGTCGATCTTTTTAGTACCGTCTTTGTAAGTAAATTCCAGAATAACCGGCATGATCAATCCGCCTTTATTGCTGAAGTTTACTTCATAAAAGTATTTACCAGCATACTTAGCCTGTTCAGCGGAGGAAAGCTGTTCGATCTGTCTGCCAAACTCCATCTTTTGTGCAGTGGTATCTACTTTTTCCATGCCGCGGGCATATCTCCAGTAGAAGTCTCTTGCATTTTTATCCTGGTCGGTGTAGAATACGATTCTTTTATCCTCGCGATTTCTAATCTTGGAGATGTCTTCAAAGGCATTAACTGCAGGCTTATCGACTCTAGCCGTAATGGTTCTCGGTGCAGGGATTTTACCATTGAAGTCCGGGCGCGCAACTTTAACGGAGTCTAGCGCAATGTCAACGGCATCCGTGCTGTAGAACCAGCCTCTCCAGAACCAATCCAGGTCTTCACCGCTGGCATCTTCCATGGTTCTGAATAGATCCGCAGGTGTAGGGTGTTTAAAAGCCCATCTTCTAGCGTATTCTTTAAAAGCATAGTCGAACAACTCGCGACCCATAATGGTCTCACGAAGGATGTTTAAGGCCGTTGCCGGTTTAGAGTAAGCATTAGGTCCGAAACGTACAATGTTTTCAGAGTTGGTCATTACCGGCTCCAGCTGATCTTTCGGCAGTTTCATGTAGTCTACAATCGTATAGGCAGGACCTTTTTTGCTTGGGAATTTGTTGTCCCAAAGTTCTTCGGTTAAGTACTCCAGAAAAGAGTTCAAACCTTCATCCATCCAGGTCCACTGGCGCTCATCGCTGTTCACGATCATCGGGAAGAAGTTATGGCCCACTTCATGGATGATTACACCCAGCATGCCATTTTTAGAAGTTTCGCTGTAGGTGCCATCCTTTTCGGTGCGGCCGTAGTTGAAACAGATCATTGGGTACTCCATACCATTAGCAGCTTCAACACTTTGCGCAGTAGGGTACGGGTAAGGGAAGGTAAAATGTGAATATGTTTTTACGGTATGTGCAACCGCTTTGGTTGAGAACTTACGGTAAAGGCCGTACGCTTCTTTACCATAAAAGCTCATACACATCACAGATTTACCTTCGATAGGTTGTGCCATGGCATCCCAAACGAATTTTCTGGATGAGGTCCATGCGAAGTCACGTACATTCTGCGCCTGGAAAACCCAGGTTTTTGTCTGTGTGCTTTTTTTAGCTTCAGCGGCTTTTGCTTCGGCAAGTGTTACAATTTCAACCGGTTCTGTTGCGGTGGTTGCTTTTTTGTATCTGCTCAGCTGTGCAGGGGTTAACACGGCATTGTAGTTAATCACCTCTCCGGTTCCGCCAACGACGTGATCCGCAGGTACAGTGATCTGCACCTTGAAATCACCAAAAGTAAGGGCAAATTCACCACGCCCAGTGAACTGGTGGTTTTGCCAGCCCTGGAAATCGCTGTATACGCATAATCTTGGATACCATTGTGCCATGGTGAACAGGTAGTTGCCATCTTCCGGGAAGAATTCATATCCACCACGTCCGCCAAAAACCATTCTGTCGGTAATTTTATAGTCCCAGCCAACGTTAAACACGAATTTTTGACCAGATTTAAGTGGTGTTGGCAATTCAACACGCATCATGGTTTTGTTCACTGTGTAGATTAATTTTTTGCCTGAAGCGTCAGTAAGGTTGGTGACGTTTACGCCGTACCCGTTTTCTTTAGCTTCTGCTGCTGCACGATCTACCATTTGGATGGTAGACATGGAAGGCATTTTGCTGCTGGACTGATAACCGGCGTTTTTGGTTGTGCTATGTTCGTTTTCGTCCAGTTGTAACCAGATGTAAGTCAGCACATCGGGTGAGTTGTTGGTGTAGGTTACGGTTCCTGTACCCTTAAGAATCAGATTTTTCTCGTCAAGCGTACACTTGATGTCATAATCGGCCTGTTGTTGCCAGTACTTCACGCCTGGTGCACCGCTGGCAGTACGCTGCTCATTCGGTGTAGTCAGGATGGTTCCCAATTGTTCGAACTTATTGCCATGGTTACTTCCAGGATTGTTCTGGATGTTCTGTGCGCGTAAGCCCTGAAAGGCGGCACCGGCAATAAGCAAAGAGATGTAGAGTTTCTTCATTATTGTTTTTTATGGAATGTTTAAATTTAAAGTGTTTTTTTGTAAACCGAAAAAAGATTCCAATTATGCAAAAGAGAATGCCCCGACTGCTATTAATTTGTTACCTAATCCTGGGGTTCTTGGTACCGGTAAACCTTAGTGCTGAAAGTTTCCACCCTTTTCATGTAAGTTCTACAGATATCAACTATAATCCTAAAACGAATACACTTGAAGTTAGCTGCAGGATCTTTACCGACGACTTTGAGCTTGCGCTGGCTAAGGCATACCATACGAAGACCGACCTGTCATCCGATGCCCGCCATAAAGCGATGGATGTGCTGGTGAAAAAATATGTACTTTCCAATATAGGCTTTAGGACGCCCGCCAAAACCCTTGCATTGACTTATCTAGGCTTTGAAAAGGATAACGAGGCAACGATCGTTTACCTGGAATCTGAGCCGGTGCAAGGCTTGAAAAAAATTGAAACAACCAATAGTGTGCTGTACGACCAGTTTGATGATCAATCAAACATCATGCATTTCAGCGGTTATGGGAAACGCAAGAGCAGTAAACTTGACTATCCCGACCGGAAAATTGTAGTTGAGCTTTAATCGGGCGAACTGCAAGCTAGGAACGCAATCAAGCACAAGGTAAAACGGAGCCATACTCGGTTGGAATTAAACAGAAAATGCATAAAGATCTTTCCAGACTTCTTAAAATTGCCAGCGCGCCATCAAGGCTGATTATCGGACTGATGTCGGGTACCTCTTTAGATGGGCTGGATATCGCCTTGTGTAAATTTCATGGCAGTGGCCCTGGCACAAAGGTGGAACTGCTGCAATTCAAAACGGTAAGCTACCCGGAGGAGGTTAAATCAAGGCTAAAGCCGATCAGTTCTAAGCCGGTGGTGGAGCTTCAAGCTGTAACGCTGTTAAACGACTGGCTGGGCTGTTACTTTGCGGATCTCATCAATGCGGCATTAGCAGAATGGAAGATCAGTCCGGGGCAAGTGGATTTGATTGCGAGCCATGGACAAACCATTTTCCATGCCCCGTTTTTTCAGCATCAGTTGGCGCCTTATGGCAATGCAACGCTGCAGATTGGTGATGGCGACCATATTGCGGTGAAAACAGGTATCATCACCCTGAGTGATTTCCGGCAGAAGCACATTGCTGCAGGAGGAGCCGGAGCGCCACTTGCGCTGTATGGAGACTATCTGCTATTTTCGGATGCTGAAGAACACCGGGTGTTGCTGAACATCGGCGGCATCGCGAATTTCACCTGGCTACCTGCATTGCAGCAACAGCAAAATGAAGGTATCTTACCCAAAGTTTTTTCCACGGACACCGGTTCTGGAAACACGCTGATGGATCAATATGTTCAAAAGCACTTCCCAGGAAAGCAGTATGATGAGGATGCTAAGATCGCGTTAAGCGGGCAAGTACATGTAGATCTCCTGACACGTCTTTTGGAGCTGCCATTCTTCAAACTCGAATTTCCTAAAACTACCGGCCCGGAAGTATTCAGTTTAAGTCATCTGGAGCAAGTCATTGAAGAAGTTGAAAGCCAGGAGCAACGTGTAGTTGCAGCTGAAGGTGCTCAGGCCCCGATCTCCGCGGCAGATGTACTAGCAACCTTAGCCCAATTTAGTGCAATCGGGATTGTCCGTGCGCTTAAGGCAACGATTCCTGCCGGAATAGCGTATAAGGTTTATGTAAGTGGCGGTGGCATGCATAATCCTTTGCTGATTCAGCATCTGGAAGCACAACTAGGGAAAAAGCTGGAAAGTACGGCATTACTGGATTTGAATCCGGATGCGAAGGAAGCTGTATTGTTTGCACTGCTTGCAAATGAATGCATCAGCGGGCCGGAGATCAATATTGAAGGCCAGCCCGCCGTTGCAATGGGTAAAATCAGTCTACCAGGTTAAATGGCCTGTGTTTCTGCTTTTAGCCATTCAGCTTCTTCAGCAGTCAGGTGCGGACTGAGTCTATCAAAAACAAGCGCATTGTAAGCATTTAACCAGTCGAGCTGATGCTGTTCCATCAGTTCTCTCTGTACGATCGATGTATTGATCGGAGCGATGGTGAGGCATTCGAAAGCATACCACACATTGAATTCATTCTGATCTGCTACAACTGTATTTACCAGATTTTCAATGCGGATACCATGTTTTCCAGGGCGATAAACGCCAGGCTCTACGGAAGTGATCATGCCAGGCTCTAATGCTACCGGGGTAGGTGTTGGGTTAAACACCTGTGGACCTTCATGTACGTTCAGGAAGTAACCTACGCCATGGCCTGTTCCATGCCCGTAGTTGATGGCATGGTCCCAAAGCGGCCTGCGGGTAATTGCATCGATCTGATAGCCACAGGTGCCTTGCGGAAAGCGTACCTTGCAACCATCAATCATGCCTTTTAAAACCAGTGTATAGTCACGTTTTTCCTCGTCAGTTGTGGGTCCCATTGGAATGGTACGGGTAATGTCTGTGGTGCCATAGAAATACTGGCCGCCTGAGTCAACGAGGAACAAGCCCTGAGCTTTAACCTCTACATCACTTTCCGCAGATGCAGAGTAGTGTGGTAGCGCACCGTGCGCAGCATAAGCACTGATGGTGTTAAAGCTGTCGCCGACAAAACCATCTTGTTCTGCGCGGTATTTTCTCAATTGGGCGGCAGCAGAAAGCTCCGTGATGGTGGTCTTACCGATCTGCTCAGCTAACCACTTCAGGAAACGGGTAATTGCAACACCGTCCTTGGTCATCGCGATGCGTGTGTTCTCCAGTTCTGTATCGTTCTTAACCGCTTTCAGATTTGTGGAGGGGTTGGTGTCTTTTATGATCCTGACCGATTTAGGGATCAACTTCAGGTATGCATAGCAGTTTCTTTTTGGGTCGATAAAAATGGAGCTGTTTTCAGGTAGTTTAGCCAGTGCAGATTCGATTTCTGCGTAAGGGCAAACTTCCACACCATTTTTTAGCAAGGCGAGCTTTTCTTCTTCGGTAAGTTTATGCTCATCCATGTATAACTTGGCATGATCCTGACTGATCAATGCGAAACTCAAGACCACCGGATTATAGCTGACATCCTTACCGCGGATGTTAAACAACCAGGCCAGATCATCCAGCGAAGAGATCAGATGATAGTCTGCATCACTTGCAGCAAGCACCGCCCGAACCGCAGTTATTTTTGAGCCTACAGATTGTCCGATATGCTGCTCATCAATCAGGAATGCGGCTTCTGAAGGAAGTGCGGGACGATCGTTCCAGATCGGGCTCAGGTAGTCACGGTCAACCAAAGTAATACCTTTTAGCCCAAGTTTATCACTGATCAGTTCACCCAATCCTACGGATACCAGTTTTTCATCAGCAGCAACCTTAGCACCCTTAGCTAGTTTATCTGCAAGCCACTGGATATATTCGGGGGCATGCTGTAGTTTCTGTTTCACCAGCTCAAATCCGCTCCCTGCAAGTTGTTCTGTTGCCTGTTCAAAGTACCGGAAGTCGGTCCAAAGTCCGGCAAAGTCATGTGTAATCACCAATGTGCCCGCCGAGCCTCTGAAGCCGGAGACAAAAGGAATACACTTGTAATATTTAGGTAGGTATTCTGAGATATGAGGATCTGCGGAAGGAATGATATAAGCTTCGACCTGATCTGCTTTCATTTGATTGCGGATCTCGCTTAGTTTTTCTTGATATGTCATATTAATCGATCTTAATATTTGTGAATGAAGCAAATTTAATAAAAATGGGCTCTAATCATAATTTGATGCCTAAGCGACGATACCTTCAGTAACCGCTATCTTTCCGCTGTTCCAGAATGGTCTGCAGGCGCTCGGGCAATGCAGAAAGCAGGTCGTACCCGGTGGCTGCTTCTATGTCATTCACGGTTACCAGGTACTTGCGCCAGTCGGCATCTACAGCGTTCACGTTGGCGGTACTGATGGCGATCACCCTGGTGCTGGCGTTTACACGGGAAAGGTCCCGGTTGCCCTTGGATAATACCACGGCGACCTTCCACAAATTGGCTGGCACGGCGATGTTACCATTGGCGATTGTCTTTGCCGGCCCTTTGCTGCCAATACCACCAGTACCGTAGTTACCCATGATGATGTAGATTTCGTTGTCAAGATCGACCAGGCTCCGCAGGTAAGCCTCAAAATTCGCCCAGGTGCGCTGATTGTTCTTTGGTGCCTGTGGTACCATATTCGTCATCAGGAAGGTCGCGCTGTTTGCGGCAGGGGAGCTGCTCCGGTCTGCAGAAGGACAATTATGACCCCTGTCGAAACCCGAACCGGTATAACTGCTGCTGCTGGCCATGTAGAAGTCCGGGGGAAGATCGCTGAAGCCTGCAAAGTTGTTCATACGTTCCGCAACCTTCGTCGTGCTGCTTGCGTCCAGGTGCCAGCTCACCCAATTGGGGATGGCCCTACTTCGGCTGTAGGACTGCGTGTAATATTTAAGATCGAGAAAATAGTTTTCGGGTGTGGTGGAGGAGGCTTTCGATGGATTCCCGAACAACATATTGCTGTCATCACCCCTCTCCGGCTGTATATCATCATCGTAAATTAGTCCCCTGGCCTTTCCTGAGAGGCTGCTTGTGTTTGCTTGGAAGCCCGGGCCTTGCTGCTGACCGGCACCTGATGGGATAAGCGAATCGCTGTTTACAGTAGTTTGGCGGCTGGCCTGGGTTGTTTGGACGAAGATGATGTCATCGATGTTGATCCGCGCAGCGGCACTAGACCCAGTATTTTCAATCCGAATCCGCATTTTATAAAACGGTTTTAAGCTGAAGGTGTCCGTCACCAGTGCCCGGTTTTTCTCCTGGATGGAATTTCCGACCTGACTGTAGTGTTTACCGCCATCGAGCGATACCATCAGCTTCCATGTTGATGTGGGATCCTGGCCATAAAGGCCATGGGATATGTAGATCTGATGGATGTTTTCCAGGTCGAAGTTCATGCCGATGCTACCTGTTTTCATGCGAATGCTGCGCAGACCGTTCTTCAGGTCTGCAGCAGAACTTCCAATCAAGGCATTATTCAGATTCCAGCTGCCTGTATTTAGATCCAGATCTGCATTACTATAGCTGCCCTTTATTCCCGATTCAAAATCTTCACCGATAAGATCGGCCATTTTGTTCGATGCTGCAGGCTTTAAGACTTCCGTCTTGTTGACAGGCGTATTGTTTGTAGCTTGAAATCCGGTGGTAATTGCAAGCGCAATTCCGCTATAAAAGAATAAGTTTCTGATAAACACCTTGCAAAAGTAAACAATTCCCGAGGCCAGGGCGTTTCCTTTTAAACCTCCAATTGTACTTATGAATAACTCGAACCTCCATCCAAGGGATAGTAAAACAGTAAGTCTATGGCAACAGCAGCCAGGTCTGGACCAGCAGCAAGATGTTGTCTATTCAGGAACGATATATGATGTCGTGATTGTTGGTGCCGGCATTGCCGGGCTTACTACGGCATTGCTGCTGCAGGAGCAGGGTAAAAACTGCATTATCCTGGAAGGCCATAATATAGGTTTTGGTACTACGGGTGCAACAACTGCGCACTTGAATACCTTTCTGGATACCTCCTACGATCAGGTGGCCCAGGATTTTGGGGAAGATGGTGCCAGAACCCTGGCAAATGCAACCAAGGAATCCATTTCCCTTATTCAGGAGCTTGTCGAAAGGTACCAGATCGATTGTGATTTTACCTTTAAAGACGGCATCATCTATTCAGAAACCGAAGCGGAGACAAAGTCGCTGCTCAGCTTGCTTGAAGCATCGCGGAAAGCAGGAGTTGAGGCGGTTGAAATCCGCGACAATGGTATTCCGGTACCATTTGAATTCGCTGTGGTGTTCAACGATCAGGCTGAATTTCACCCGATGAAGTACTGCATGGGATTGGCGGCAGCCTTTCAAAAACTTGGTGGCACCATCGTGGAAAATGCCTTTGTTCGTAAAACAACAACCTCGGATGCCCTTCAGGTCGCTCATACAGACCGCTTTGAAATCAAAGGACACAATCTAGTATATACTACTCATATGCCGCCAGGATTAACGGTATTTGATGTGGAGTGCTTCCCATACCGCAGTTATGTGCTGGGTATTAAACTTACAAATGGCGATTATCCGAAGAACATGGCCTATGACATGAAGGATCCATACCATTACATCCGTACCCACACGATTGATGGGCAACCCTATTTAATTTTAGGTGGTGAAGACCACAAAACCGGTCATGATGATCCTGAGGCTGCTTTTCAGGCCTTAGAGGAATATGCCAGGAAATATTGGTACGTCGACAGCATTGATTATCGTTGGTCGGCCCAGTATTACGTTCCTGCTGACGGACTGCCTTTCATCGGTAAAATGCCTGGTTTTGATGATCATACCTTCGTGGCTACCGGTTTTAGCGGCAATGGTATGATCCTGGGTACCATCACCGGCAAGGTACTTCGTGATGCTATTCTTGGAAAAGAAGACGAATATCAGAAGCTGTTCAGTCCATCCAGGATAAAACCCGTTGCCGGCTTCAAGGACTTCGTTGCAGAAAATGCTGACGTGGCTTACCACTTTGTTGCCGACCGGCTAGGCACTGAGGACATGCAAAGCTTTGCTGAGCTGGCACCAGACAGCGGTGAGGTGGTCGAATATAAAGGTCAGAAGATTGCGGTGTATAAAGATCCTCAGGGGCAGATCACAGCTTTAAGTCCAACGTGTACCCACGCGGGCTGTATTGTAAAGTTCAATCCGGTGGAAAAAAGCTGGGATTGTCCGTGTCATGGAGGCCGCTATGATCTGAAAGGGCAGGTGATCACCGGACCGCCAGTATTGAATCTGAAACAAATCAACAATCCTGGCGAATAGCCAGTAACCTACCATATACCTACACTATGAAAGCAGCAGTATTTCACAAACCTGGCGATATCAGTTATGATACCGTTCCCGATCCCCGTATAGAAGAAGGTGGCGATGTCATCCTCCGGGTCACCTCAACCGCAATCTGTGGCTCAGATCTGCATATCCTCAGCGGCGCCGTGCCACAACCTACCGACATGATCATGGGTCATGAATTCATGGGCGTGGTGGAAGAAGTGGGGCCCGCAGTTAAAAATCTAAAGAAAGGCGACCGGGTGATCGTTCCCTTTCCGATCGCCTGCGGATCCTGTTTTTTCTGTAGTCATGGCGCATCTCCGCATTGCGAAAACTCCAACTACAAACATTATGGACCAAATGGCGATATGGCAGACCAGAAAGGTGCCGCCTTGTTCGGCTACACGGACCTTTATGGGGGTTACTCCGGCGGACAGGCCGAATATGTTCGTGTTCCTTATGCAGATATCAGCCCACGCAAGATCCCTGATAACCTCACGGATGAACAGGCTTTGTTCCTGACGGATATCTTCCCGACCGGCTGGTCTGCGATTGACTGGGCACAGCTTAAAGGCGGTGAAGTGGTGGCCATCTTTGGTTCAGGGCCTGTTGGACTGATGGCGCAGAAGGCTGCCTGGATCAATGGGGCAAGCCGTGTAATTGCAATAGATCCGTTGGACTATCGCCTGGAACGTGCCAAAGCTGTGAACAAGGTTGACACGCTAAACCCGCACAAAGTAGATGTTATAGAGGCTATTCGCGAAATGACCGGTGGCCGCGGTGCGGATGTTTGTGTTGACGCAGTAGGCTTTGAGCCGGAACGTAATGTACTGGATAAACTAAAATCGACCATAAACTTCCAGAAAGGCAGTATTAAAGTCATGGAAGCATGCTTTAAAGCTGTTCGCAGAAGTGGAACGGTCTCCATTGTGGGTGTGTATGGAAGCCCCTACGATGCTTTCCCGGTTCACCGGATGTTTGATAAAGGCATCACCATCAAGCAGGGACAGGCACCTGTGCTGAACTACATTGATCACCTGATCGAGCTGGTGAAAGAAGAGAAAGTAGTGCTTGATGACATCATCAGTCATAACCTGCCTTTGAGTGAGGTCGCACATGCGTATAAGATATTCGATGAAAAAGAGGACGATTGTATAAAGGTGATTTTAAAGCCTTAAACAAAAACACCAGTTAATTAATTGTTCAACTAAAAAGCCGCTTGACCGATGTGTTAAGCGGCTTTTTACTAGTGGTTCCGGTCTTAGCTGTGTTGTTGTTAAACTATTTTTCTTCAAACTGCTTTCTGGCCATCGCAGCTTGCGCCTCGTCGGTCATTACATTACCCATGGTCACCATTGCTTTTGCAGACAGGCCATAGATCAATCGATGCTCACCCTTCATTAGCGCTTCGTATCCGGCCTTTGCCACATCAGCAGGGCTGTCTTTTTTACCCTGGTTAGCGACCGTATCTTCTGCATTGGCGTTGATAAAGAACCCGGTATCCGTCGCATCCGGTGCGAGCAGGGTCATGGTTACATTTGTATCTTTTATTTCATTGATGAGTGCTTCGGTAAAGGAGCGAACAAAGGCCTTCGAAGCCGCGTAAACCGACATCAAAGGGTTAGGACTAAAACTTGCCACGGAACCCAGCTGCAGAATCCTGCCTTCATTGCGTGCCACCATCTCTTTAAGGAAATAATGTGTAAGACTAACCAGACTCACGACATTGGTATGGACCACTTCCAGGTTCTTTTTCAGATCTGTTTCAATGAAAGGACCAGCCTCACCAATGCCTGCATTATTCACCAGGACGTTGATCTGTAGCCCCAATGCCTTTACTTCTTCATAGAGCTCATCTGCTGCGCCGTCGCGGCTGAGGTCTTTTTCTAAATAGTGGAAGGTCCCTTGTGGATATAACATGGCAAATTCTTCTTCAATGCTGCCATGGCGCTCTGGTGTACGTGCCACCATGATGATGTTGTAGTTGTCTTTCGCGAAAAGTTTGGCCAGTTCATAGCCAATACCTTTTGTAGCACCTGTGATCAGTGCGGTTTTATTACTGTTTTCCATAGTTCAAGGTTTAGCAGATTAACAGGATAGAAATCAGTAAGTTTTAAATAATCTTTCAAACATTGCAAATGCTGCTTTGTTAAAAATGGACCTAAGTATCAACCTAAATCATACCCATGGAAAACTACAACATAAACGTAAATCCTAGCGACAAATACCCGAAACCACCCTTCCCCAAACAGGAGCAATCTGTACCCGGGCAGGAAAAGCTGATGCAGCCCCTGGCGGACCACGGCGAGGAATCCTACAAAGGGAGCGGCCGGCTGAAGGGCAAAAAGGCCATAATCACTGGAGGTGACTCCGGGATCGGTAAGGCCGTAGCCATCGCCTTTGCACGGGAGGGAGCAGATGTATTGATCAGCTATCTCGATGAATCTGAAGATGAGGATGCAGAGCATACTGCTGAACTGGTGCGTGCGGCAGGACAGAAGGCTGTTCTGGTAAGAGGCGACATACGCGAGGAGGCACACTGCATGAGTATTGTGAAGCATGCGATACAGGAATTTGGACAAATTGATATCCTGGTTAACAATGCCGCCTATCAGATGGCACAGCAATCATTGCAGAACATTCCTTCAGAACAATGGCGCCGGACCTTTGATACCAATATTACAGCGATGTTTTACCTGTGCAAAGCGGCCGAGCCATACATGAAGCCGGGCAGCAACATCATCAATACAACGTCAATCAATGCCTACAATCCAAATGCCTCATTGCTGGACTATGCGGCGACAAAAGGCGCTATCCAGAACTTTACCGCTAACCTGAGTCAAATGCTACTGGAAGCTGGTAAAGGCATCCGTGTAAATGCTGTGGCACCAGGACCTATATGGACACCGCTTATTCCTTCGACCATGCCGGAACCGGAAAAATTTGGCGAGAACACCCCAATGGGAAGACCCGGGCAGCCGGTGGAAGTGGCTTATGCCTATGTTTTCCTTGCGGCAGATGAGGCAAGTTATATTTCGGGTGCAACAATTCCAGTTACAGGGGGTAGAATATCAATATAATGGGAAAAGGAATCATATATCCAGGTCAGCCCTATCCATTAGGCGCAACCTGGGATGGCGAAGGGGTTAATTTTGCGCTGTTTTCTGAAAATGCCACAGCGGTTGAAATATGTTTATTTGATCATGAGGACGATGCTGAGGAATCATACCGGATGTTTCTGCCGGAACATTCCCACCAGGTTTGGCACGGTTACGTGCCGGATATCAAACCTGGGCAGCTTTATGGCTTCCGTGTACATGGGCCTTATGAACCGGAGAATGGCCACCGTTTTAACCCAAACAAACTGCTTATAGATCCTTATGCCAAGGCAATCTCTGGCGTCATCAACTGGCACCATTCGCTTTTTGGATACGACTTCAATGCCGAAAATGCGGATCTTAGTTTTAGTGAGGAGAATGGTGCTGCCTATATTCCAAAGGCTGTGGTGATTGATCCGACCTATGATTGGGAAGGCGATAAGCTACCGAGAACGAGCTACCACAATTCGATCATTTATGAACTGCATGTGAAAGGCTTTACGATGCGGCATCCGGACATCCCGGAAGAAATTCGTGGATCTTATGCGGCACTGGGGCACCCGGTTACCATTAAGTACCTGAAAGATCTTGGAATTACGGCGGTGGAATTGATGCCTGTGCACCAGTTTGTAAACGATCATCACCTACAAGAAAAAGGCTTAAGCAATTTCTGGGGCTATAATACCATTGGTTTTTTTGCACCAGATGTGCGTTATGGATCCAATCCATACCGTGGCGCTCATGTGCAGGAGTTCAAAGATATGGTGAAAGCGTTGCATAAGGCTGGTATTGAGGTGATCCTTGATGTGGTATATAACCATACGGCAGAAGGAAACGAAATGGGGCCGACCCTATCCTTCAAAGGCATCGATAATGCAACCTATTACCGCCTGGTTGAAGATAATAAACGCTATTACATGGATTATACCGGGACCGGCAATACCTTGAATGCGAACTTGCCTGCGGTGTTGAAGCTGATGATGGATAGCTTACGCTACTGGGTGCTCGATATGCATGTGGATGGCTTCCGTTTCGACCTGGCACCTACCCTGGCGCGAGAGTTGCATGAAGTAGACCGTCTAAGTGCATTTTTTGATATTATCCATCAGGATCCGGTGATCTCACAGGTGAAACTTATTGCAGAGCCCTGGGACATCGGCGAAGGGGGCTATCAGGTTGGTAACTTTCCTCCGGGGTGGGCAGAATGGAACGGTAAGTACCGAGACTGTATCAGGGATTACTGGCGCGGAGCGGACAGCATGCTGGGAGAATTTGCGCAGCGCTTTACCGGTAGCCCGGATCTTTACCAGGATGATAACCGGCGCCCCACAGCCAGCATCAACTTCCTTACCGCCCACGATGGTTTTACGCTGCATGACCTGGTCTCCTACAATGAAAAACATAATGAGGCAAATGGTGAGAACAACCAGGATGGAGAAGACCATAACCGTTCCTGGAACTGTGGTGTTGAAGGGCCAACAGATGACCAAGAGGTTATAGAGCTGCGGAATAAGCAGAAAAGAAACTTCCTTGCTACCTTGTTTTTGTCACAGGGCGTACCGATGTTGGTTGCTGGAGATGAGCTCGGCAAGACCCAACATGGGAATAACAACGCCTATTGCCAGGATAATGAAATTTCATGGATCGATTGGGACAATGCTGATTCGGAACTGTTGAACTATACCAGAAAGCTGATAGAGATTACCAAAAGCCATCCATCGTTCCGTAGGCGCAGGTGGTTTCAGGGACAGCCCATTAAAGGTTCAGGCGTTAGTGACATTGCCTGGTTTCTTCCAGAAGGTGGCCTGATGGAAGAACATAATTGGAATGAGGATTTTGCGAAATCCTTAGGCGTATTCCTGAATGGTATGGGCCTGCACAGTGTAGGTCTCAAGGGCGAAAAAGTGATTGACTATAGTTTTTACGTGATTTTCAATGCTTATCACGATAACCTGGACTTCCATCTTCCAGGACCCGAGTACGCAGATCAATGGATCCAGATCCTGAACACTGCTGCAGGCTGGAAAGAATCAGAAGAAGTCTACGGTGCTTCATCGGTGATTACTGTTGGCGGCCGATCGATCATCCTGCTGCGAACAAAAGATAAGAAGGGAGTCTAAGCCGATGATCCTATAAAAAACGCCGTTGTGTAAACACAGCGGCGTTTTTTATAGGATCATATTTTTTTGCAAAATGCTCCTAAACTCCATGAAGCACACAAGAAAGCTGTATTTTATTGGAGCACAGTGTTCTAGTGTTTTTTGCTCTTGCCTTTTAATAGGGCATAGGCGATCGATGTTACCGCCAGGGTTACCAGTACTTTCTTCGCCAAACCTTTTGGATTGTGCTTCAGTTCTGCTTTCATGCCTTTTTCGGCAAAAATATTTGGGATATGACCGCGTTTAAGGTCATCCACAATTCCTTCAACCACATTTACGCGGTCGGCTAGTAGTAATGGCAGCCAATGCATGTACTCATTTTCACTGAATTGAAAAGCATACCGGCGAATGGCGCCACTCAAACCTGATGGTGGTGTGGAAGTACCGAAAACAGCTGTGATATTTGGCCGTTCGTTGGAGTGCAGGACCTCAATATTCACGGGCTGCAATGGCGGGCGCTCCCAGTTGCTGCGTTTGTGATCGTCACCCGTATATTTTTTCATCGGATAGGTGGGTTCATTTTCGGGATCCGCATCTATGCCCCAACCTTTGATGTGTGTATAATCATTACTTAAATTTTCCATAATCGTTTTGTTTATCTCCTTGCAGATGGTGGAATAAGAACTGTTTTAATACAATTATCCAGTTTTGAAGAAAAGATGTGATAAGCGTCCGCAACCTCTTCGAGCGGCACCCGGTGTGTGATCATCGCTTTAGGATCAAGGCGTCCAGCTTGTATGTGGTCGATAAGTCTTGGTAATAATCTTTTAACGGATGCCTGGTTTGCGCGGATGGTGATACCTTTGTTCACCACGTTGCCGATCGGTACCAGGTTGTCTGTAGGACCGTAAACCCCAACAATAGATACAATACCACCTTTTTTAACAGCATTGATGGCCCAATGCAGTGCTGTGGCGGAGCCCGCCTGCAGCAGCAATTTCTTTCCGGTAATGGTTTGCAGCGCATTCCCAGATGCATCAGCACCTACCGCATCAATGCAGACATCCGCGCCAAGCCAGTCTGTAGTTTTCTTAACGAATAGCACAGGGTCTTCAATGGAACGGAAGTTATAGGCTTCGCAGTTGGCGTATTCCTTTACAAACTGCAAACGATATTCAACATGGTCAAAGACAATGACACGTGCTGCACCGAACAGCCAGGCACATTTCGCAGCCATGATACCTACGGGACCTGCACCAAATACAACAACCGTATCGCCGGCTTTAATGCCGCCCATTTCGGCAGCCTGATAGCCGGTAGGAACCACGTCTGTTAGTAATACTGCATCATCATGATCCATGCCTGGAGGGATTACCGTTGGACCAACATCTGCATATGGTACACGTACAAACTCTGCTTGTCCACCGTCGTAACCGCCGGCAGTATGTGAATAGCCGAAAATGCCCCCTACAGCTGTCGCCTGTGGATTGGACTCATGGCAGTTGCCGTAAAGTTCCTGTTTACAAAATGCACAGGTTCCGCAGGCTATGTTAAATGGCACGATCACACTATCGCCCACTTTCAGTTTTTGCACCGATGGCCCAATTTCCTCCACAACACCAATAAATTCATGTCCGAAGGTCATTCCCACTCGGGTATCCGGCACAAGTCCATGATAAAGGTGTAGATCCGAACCACAGATACATGAACGGGTTACCCGCACAATGGCATCATTTGGATGAAGGATTTCCGGCATTGGTTTTTGGTCTGCACGAACGCGACGCGGACCGCGGTAATTCATTGCTAACATAAAGTTCCTCCTTTGTTTTTTAGGTAAATGTTACAATGGAACATTTAAACAAGTGCAGTTGTTCAGATTATTGCGAATAATCTTTATGGGTGCAATGGTAAATACCTGATAATTAGCTGTTATTGCTGCGGGTTGCCGGCGTTAAGGTTATTCCGTTTTTTTAATGATGGCTTTGATGGCCTCGTCCAGTTCTGATGCGGATGCGGAGAGGTAGTTGATCACCTCTTGTTGCTTCGGACTAAAAACTTCTCCTTTCAGTAATTCGGAAAGTGCCATGATACGCGCCAGCGGAGCACGTACATGATGAGACTGTGCCCAGGCAATTTCCTTGAGTTGTTTGTTTTGTTGTTCAATGCGGTGTAAGCGTTCCCGCTCGGCAGTGATGTCACGCAGGGTATCCACAGACCGGATGGCACGGCCCTGCTCATCTCTAAGAAATATACCACGATGCTGTACCAGAATGGCTTCCCGTCGGGCATTTAAGAAACGGTACTCGCTATAGTAGATATCACGTGTAGGGTCATTAATCATGTCTTTTACCTCCAGAAGCACGCGATCACGGTCGTCGGGATGGATGTTGTCTGACCATAGATTATTGTTATATTCTGTCAAATCATAACCAAATATTTCGGAGAAACCACTGCCCCAAACAACTGCATCATTCACGATATCCCAGTCACAAATAGCCTCATCGGCAGCTTTAAGTACGAGTTTGTAACGTTCGTTACTGAGCCTGAGCTCTTCATTTGTCCGTATGGATGCGGTAACATCCATGGAGTTTGCAACGATGCCCTGAACTGCCGGATCATCTCTCAGATCAGTCAGTGTAGTCTTTATCCAGCGCCAGTTGCCATGTCCGTCACGGAAGCGGAAGGGGTCTAGCGAGACACGCTTAAGTTGTGGCAGCATTACCGTACTTTCCCGAACTTTTCGCCTATCCTCCGGATGAACGAAATCGTATGCATTGCTGGTCAGGAAGGTTTCCGTAGCAATATGCAGAATAGAGGTGCAGCTTTCACTTGCAAAAGTGTAGTTCAGCGAATCATCTACCACGGCGATCATGTCCGAACCATCCTGTACCAGCGCTTTCCATCGCGCTTCGCTTTTTAGTAGCTCCAGTTTGGACCGCTCCATCTCACGCTTGGATTGGATGATGGCTGTAATATCATTCACCAGCACAAGTCGCGCCTCCCTGCCGTTAAAAGTATATGCGTTACTTTGAATCTGAACATCGATGATGTCGCCGTTCTTCTTACGATGACGGTAGATTTTTCTAGGAGCTCTCGGAACATGACTTCGCACCAACGAAATAGCGTCATCCAATACAGCGATATCCTCGGGCGGTCGAACATCCTGCAACGTCATCGTTAAAAATTCCGCTCTGGAATAGCCGTAATGTGCTATAGCGGCTTCATTTACATCAAGAAACCTGAGGGTCGCAACATCATAGACCCAGCTCGGCTGTGGGCTGACCTCGAAAAGATCATGGTAATGATGGCTGGATTGCTGTTCGTCAGGATTTCCCGGGATCATATATTGCTTGATGTATATTAAGGCAAAGTAACAATTTTTGGGTTTATTTGTGCCTGTTAACCCTGATGAACATGAAAACGGCACTAATTACAGGCATTAGCGGGCAGGATGGCGCATACCTAGCAGAATTTTTGCTCAACAAAGGGTATTTCGTTCATGGCCTTAAAAGACGGTCCTCTTTGTTTAACACCGATCGTATTGACCACTTGTATCAGGATCAACACGAACAGCATGTAAACCTGAAGCTGCATTTCGGTGATCTGACAGATTCTACGAACCTCATCCGGATCATTCAGGAGACCCAGCCCGACGAGATTTACAATCTTGCCGCCATGAGCCATGTGCAGGTGAGTTTTGAAATGCCGGAATATACCGCCAATGCTGATGGTATTGGTACTCTTCGTTTGCTGGAAGCCATGCGAATTTTGGGTATGGAGCACAAGACACGGATCTACCAGGCTTCGACTTCGGAGCTTTATGGCCTGGTGCAAGCGGTGCCGCAAAGTGAAAATACCCCATTTTACCCACGCTCTCCCTACGCGGTAGCGAAGATGTACGCGTACTGGATCACCGTGAATTACCGGGAGGCTTATGGCATGTTCGCCTGTAATGGCATCTTGTTTAATCATGAAAGTCCGCTGCGCGGGGAGACCTTCGTGACCCGCAAGATCACGCGTGCAACAGCGAAAATCGCGCTTGGCCTGCAACGTTGCTTATATCTTGGGAACCTTTCTGCACAGCGCGACTGGGGCCATGCAAAGGATTACATTGAGGCCATGTGGCTCATCCTGCAGCAGGAGCAACCCGAAGATTTTGTGATCGCCACCGGCATTACGACTACTGTTCGGGATTTCGTACGAATGTCTTTTGCGGAACTTGGAATTGAAATCGAGTTCAGCGGCAAGGACCAATATGAACGCGGTGTGATCATTGATGTGGATCAGGATATGGTGGTGCAGCTTGGACTTAATCCGCTGAATCTGCATCCGGGTCAGGAAGTTGTACGGGTAGATCCTAAATACTTCAGGCCCACCGAGGTTGATCTGCTGTTAGGCGATCCGACAAAGTCCAAAACTCAATTAGGCTGGAGGCCAAAATACGACCTGCCCGCACTTGTCAGCGAGATGGTTCATGCGGACCTTACCCTAATGAAGAAGGATGAACACCTGAAAAGTGGCGGGTTTAATACGCTAAATTACTTTGAATAGCCTTTAATAAAACATTTTAGTCGTTTTAGCTCTTTTTTCTAGAAAAGTAAAATATGGAAAAAGAATACGACTATTTGATTGTTGGTTCCGGCCTTTATGGAGCCATATTCGCACATGAAGCAACAAAACGTGGTAAGAAATGCCTTGTAATTGATAAGCGGGAGCATATCGGTGGAAATATATATACCAAATCAGTAGAAGGCATCAATGTACACACCTATGGCGCTCATATCTTCCATACCAGCAACAAAAGAATATGGGATTATGTAAATTCCTTCGTTGAATTTAACCGGTACACCAACTCGCCCGTGGCAAACTACAATGGTGAGCTCTTCAGCCTGCCATTCAATATGAATACTTTCTATCAACTCTGGAAAGTGAAAACCCCTCAGGAAGCGAAAGCCAAACTCGAGGAACAGATCGGCGATGCCTACGTTGAAAACCCGCAGAATCTGGAAGAACAGGCCATGTCGCTGGTTGGGAAGGACATCTACTTTAAGCTCATTAAATCCTACACTGAAAAACAATGGGGCAGAAAGGCAACGGAATTGCCTGCATTCATCATCAAGAGGTTACCCGTTCGCTTTACTTTCGATAACAACTACTTCAATGATACTTACCAGGGCATTCCGAATGGTGGTTATACAAGTATTATCGAGAAAATGCTGGAGGGCATTGAAGTACGGACAGGAGTGGATTACTTCAAAGACCGAGAAGCCCTGAATGATATCGCGGAGACTGTCGTTTACACCGGTATGATCGACGAGTTCTACGATTACCGGTTTGGTACATTGGAATACCGGAGCCTGCGTTTCGAACATGAAACACTGGATACCGACAACTACCAGGGAAATGCTGTGGTGAACTATACGGATGCCGAAACACCTTTTACCAGGATTATTGAACACAAGCACTTTGAGCTCGGTACTCAGGAAAAAACAGTGATTACACGCGAATATCCCTCCGAGTGGAAGAAAGGTGATGAGCCCTACTATCCCGTAAATGATGCACGCAACGAAGAGATGTTTAAAAAGTACAAAGAACTATCGCGATCGGAAACAAATGTGATCTTCGGTGGACGTTTGGCAGATTATAAATACTACGATATGCACCACGTTGTGGGCATTGCACTGAAAAAGGTGGCCGAGGTGTTTAAAGAGGAGGAGCTTATTATGTAATATGTTGTGCTTCAATTCTATAGACAAGGCATAAAATTAAGATAACGACAATCTAAGTTCATTGGATTACTTGCCAATTGGCTTAATTGTTGCGTTTTTACAGGTTCGAAAACATAAATAAGATGCAGTCTATTCTGGTATTCTTCACAAGCTTGTTTTTTGTGGTATTTGCAGTACCACAGATCATTGACATCGCTTTCAAAAAGCACTTGTTTGATGATCCTGTAGAAAGCCGGAAAGTTCACAAGAACGTGATACCAAATTTCGGAGGCATAGCACTCTTTTTCGCCGTGCTTTTCACCTGTACTTTATTTATTCCTCCGGCTATGGTCCCGGAGGCTAACACCATTATCGCTGCGGGTTTAATCCTGTTCCTGACTGGGCTGAAGGATGACATTCTGGTGCTTGGGCCATTGGTCAAGTTTATGGCTCAGCTGTTAAGTGCGCTGGTGCTCATCGTTGCCGGTGGCTTCCGGATCGATAACCTGCAGGGTATCCTCGGTATTTACGAAATCCCACAGGCGGTGAGTCTGGTATTAAGTCTATTGTTCATTGTTGGCGTCGTAAATGCATTTAATTTAATTGATGGCATTGATGGTCTGGCCGGAACACTGGCCAGCATCGCCATGTTTATGTTCGCTTTTCTGTTTTATGAAACTGCGGAACCGGGCTGGAGCTGGCTGGCCCTGTCGGTAGCCGGAGCATTGCTGGGCTTCCTCTATTATAATTTTACGCCGGCAAAAATCTTTATGGGTGATTCGGGATCGCTGTTTATCGGCCTGCTTGCGGCAGTGTTCAGCATCAAGTTCATGAACAGCACACAGGTGCTTCATGCTGGTCAGGCTGGTTTTGCAATCACCGCCAAGGTTTCACTGCTTGCTGCCATCCTGGTTGTCCCTGTATTCGATACGCTTCGTGTATTTACACTGCGGATCATGAAAGGCACTTCACCTTTCAGTGCAGATAACAATCATCTGCACCATAGATTACTATCACTGCGTTTGAATCATATCCAGGCTACTGCTATTCTTTCCGGATTCAATTTGCTGCTGATCATCATGGCTTGCAGTTTTCAGCAACTGGGAGATAACCTGATACTCGCCATCCTGATTATTATTACTTTGATTGGTAATGAAGTGCTTTCCTTTCTGAGCGGACGCTACCGGAAAATACTTGCAAGAAATATGCAAGCCAAAGATCCGGTGTTCGGCGTGTATCAAGAGCCCGGCAGTCACAACGGGCAAGAACTCCTGCAGAAAATCTCTGAAATCTAGTCCATTAGCAGCAGCCATTGCAGGTATATGGTCAAATGTATTAGATTTGCAGTGCCTAAAGCTTAAAAGACATAAATGTTCTCCTTTTTTAAAAGAAAACCGGTTGTAGATCATATTGAATGGCTTGGTGTAGACATTCACGCTCACCTGCTGCCTGGTATAGATGACGGATCCCCAGATGTGGCCACTTCGATAAAACTGATCAAAGGACTTCAGGAACTGGGTTTTTACAAGTTTATCTGTACACCTCATATCTTTACCGAACTATATCCAAATACCCGAGCCACAATTACCGGCGCCTTAGATAACCTGAAAGCAGGTCTTGCTGTGGATGGCTTAACTGTCGACATCTCTGCTGCTGCCGAGCATATGGTTGATGAAACCTTTGTTGTGGGGCCTGATCTGATGGCTTTTCCTGGAAAGTATATCCTGATTGAGATGTCATACCTTTCTGAAAACCCAAACATTGAACAGGTGATCTTCGATCTCCAGTTACAGGGTTATTACGTGATTCTTGCACATCCAGAGCGTTATACTTTTTACCACAACAACTATCCCCGCTTTAACCGTCTGAAAGATATGGGCGTGTTGTTCCAGCTTAACCTGCTCTCCTTATCAGGCTACTATGGAAAGGGTGTAAAGCAGGCTGCAGAATACCTGCTATCCAATCATATCTATGATGTTGCGGCCACTGATCTTCACCACGAACGCCATCTCAAGGTGCTTGATCAGATGGTGAAAAGCGGCAAGTTGTACCAGCTTGTGGGCAATTATGACTTTAAGAATAAACAGCTGTTTGGCTAAAGACTAGTTTTTAATTTAATCATCTACTGCTGAGGAATTAAATTGAATCGGTTAAGAAGTCTTTTTAAATCCATTTTGCGCATAAAAAAGTAACCGTCCAGCCGCTTTATTATTGGAACCTTTAAATTCAAGTTATTTAGAATTTCTGTGACATCCTCAGGGCTTTTTCGATAGTTATGTAATAAGGTTTCGTAAATGAACTTATTTATGTGATTGGACCGCGTCTTAGTTAACAGATCATGCTCAGACAAGTATTGTTTTATTCTAAAACGTAGGTCAATTCGAGAATTCAGGATTTTCCGACCTTTACTTCTGTCATTGGTCCTTGATACAGATTCTACAGAACCAAAATGAATGATAGTAAGATTTCGGTCGTCGAAGGAGACTTTTGGATTGAGTTGGAGCATTCTGAACATCATATCATATTCTTGAGAGGCAACTAAATTTTCATCCCAACCCTGTACCTTTAGTAGTAATGACCTCTTGAACAAGTTGGAACTAGTAATACCCATATTGGAGAGTATTAACGCAGACCAAACATCATTTATATAAAGCTCACGAGGAATTATAAAATGTTTTCGGCCAAATGTTCCAATGCGCGTATAAGGGCTCGTCACAATGCTGGCGTCTTCCTTCTCTGCGAGTTTAAGTTGTCCGGCAAGTTTCTCCGGCAAAATTTCGTCATCTGCATCCAGGAATTGTATCCATTCACCTCTGGATTCCTGAAGCCCTTTGTTCCTGGCTGCAGGAGCACCCTTTTTGCTTTCTTGAAAAATACGAACCCTATCAGGGTATTTTGCTTGAAAATTTTCAAGCACCACCTGTGTCCCGTCTGTCGAGTTGTTGTTCACCAAGATAATTTCCCAGTCGGTATAGGTTTGTCTTAAAACGCTATCTAGTGCCCGAGACACGAAAGTTTCACTGTTATAACAAGGAATAATGATTGAAATCATGGGTGTTTTGAAAATCATTAATAAAAATCGCCAGAATAAGTACTAAATACGCCCTCAAGCGTGGTATGTCGCATAAAAATAGAACCATTGTCGCGTGCTATATGCCTGTTTTTATGTGCTCAGCAAAAATAGATTAAATAGGACAGTTTAGTTTATACAGATTTTCTCATAATATTCACGTTCCATTTCCCATAAGCATTCCTTCGCTCTATTTGGCAGTAAAAACAGGGTTTAATGGATTATCTTTGGATTAATTCTTGTTATAAGGCGCATGTCGAGCTAAACGGCTTACATAATTAACTATAAGTCTAAGTTTTTAGAATTTTCTTAAAAAACACATTAAATATGGCATTTCACTTAAAGCGGAAATTAATCGTAAAAACATTATGTATCAGTACTTTGTTTTTTATCTCCTCCTGTATTAGTCGTAAAAACGTCACCTATCTTGAGAATGTTTCAAGCGCTAATCGCTCTGTCTTAGAACAGGTTGCAACTTTCACCGAGCCTGTAATACAACCGGATGATATTCTTGCGGTAAGTATAAATACGATTGACCCTACTAGTGCTGCGGTTGTAAATCAGGCAGGTACGACCATTTCGGTTACTTCTTCGTCGGGGGCAAACAACGGAAGAGAGCAGGTTAGCGGCTACTTAGTAGATAAAAATGGTGAAATTGAACTTTCTCTCATTGGTAAGGTAAAGGTTGCAGGTCTAACTACCTTTCAGGCCAAGGAGCTCATTCGAGATAAAGCCAGCCGTGACCTTAAAAATCCGAACGTTACTGTACGCTTTGCAAATTTTAAGGTTTCTGTTTTGGGTGAGGTCAACCGCCCGACAGTTTATAGTGTTCCAAATGAAAAAGTGTCCATTCTGGATGTCTTGAGCTTAGCTGGAGACTTAACGATCTTTGGAAGAAGAGATAACATAATGGTAATACGTGATGTGAATGGAAAAAAGGAATTTGCAAGACTAAATTTGAACAATACTGACATCTTCAAAAGCCCGTATTATTTTCTGAAACAAAACGACGTAGTCTACGTAGAGCCAAACAAGGCTAAGATAACAACCTTAAATAATTCAACGAGAACTATTGCAGCATTGGTGCTTAGTGCACTGTCTACGCTAGTTCTTATTTACACAAGATTAGATTAATATTCACCGTAAGCACCCTCAATACGGGGGATTTATATAACAAATAATACACTTAACTTAAATATGAGTTCAATAAAAAATACCCAGGTCATGACGGAGTTCGAGGATGACTTCAGGTTGGAAAATCTTCTACGTAAGTTTTGGTCCAAATGGTATTGGTTCCTAATTTCTATGCTGGTTTGTTTTGGTATTGCTTATTACGTCGCCCAAACACAGACACCGATGTATTTGATTACTGCTAAAGTACAGATAAACGATCCAAAGCGTGGTGGAACAACTGCGGAATCCCAGCTGCTAGGTGAACTCGGTTCAATGGCGAGTGCTACATTGTCAAATGAAGCTGAAATATTGCAAACCCGTTACTTGATGGAGACCGTTGTCAGAGATCTCAAATTAAATGTTACTTATTTTGAAAGAGGGCAACTTCGTAACAGCGAACTCTATGCTGCACCCTTTGTGTTCGATATCGTTGAACCCATTGATACTATCAAATCCAGACAACTTGAAGTTTCTTTCAGTGCGGGTGGTAAAATCAACATTAAATCCGATGCACTGGATACCACAGTTGCTTTCAGCAAACCATTTAAGCTTAACGGTGTAGGAACAGTTCAATTTCTAAAAGGCGAGACTAAACCTTCTGTTAACGCCTCTTACCTGATTGGTGTAACTTCAGTAGATAAAGCAGTAGAGTCTCTTCAGGGCGGGTATCTGGTTGTTCCGGGATCTACTACAGCATCTGTCATTAACATGACCCTCAACCATCCAGTACCCAAGAAAGGTGAAGATATATTAAACCGATTATTGAAAAACTATGTTGAAACAAATGTAAACGACAGGAATCGTCTTGCTGACAGTGCCTATGCTTTTATTCAAGCCAGATTGCGCTATCTCGGGGGAGAGTTGGGCAGTTTAGAGTCTAATATCCAGGGCTTCCGTCAGAAAAACAAAATCACGGAAATGTCCCAACAATCCAGTGAGTTGATTAGCAACAGTTCCCAATATTTGAATGACTTAGCGAAGGTGGAAACGCAGTTGAGTGTATTGGCAAGTCTTGAAGATTACATGCGTAAAAACGTGAAAGGTTCCAGTATTGTTCCAAGCTCATTGGTGGTTTCTGATCCATTGTTCCAAAATCTCGTAGAAAAGCACAATGCACTAATACTGGAGCGTGATAGACGCCTGATGAGTGTGACCGAGACTAACCCCATCATTGTGAACCTGAACCAACAGATCGCCAGCACGAACAGTGATATGTTGGCCAGCTTGAATAGCAGTAAGAACTCGTTGAATATCACGAGGAACAGACTCATGGCGCAACTCCGCAATGTGGAAGGCCAAGTTCAGGATGTTCCAAGAAACGAGCGTAATTACCTTGATCTAGCAAGACAGCAAAAGATAAAGGAAGAACTTTTTATTTTCTTAATGCAAAAAGGTGAAGAAACGGCAATATCCAAAACTTACAACACCCCGAATTCCACCAATATTGATCCACCCAAATCCGGCACCTCTCCAATCAGCCCGAATAAGATGGTCTATTATGCTGCTGGTATTTTATTGGGCCTTATTATTCCTGCGGGCTCAATTTATGGTCAGTATCTGCTTAATTCTAAAATCGAAACTAAATCCGATATTGTTAAACGAACCTCGGTTCCAGTCATTGCTGAAATTGGCCACAGTGCCGATGTGAAAAACTTGATTATCGGAAATATGAGTAGATCGGCGATCGCCGAGCAGTTTCGAGCTTTGCGTACAAACCTCAGCTTTTACCTCAGCAAGCCTCAGGGCAACCTCATTCTAGTTACCTCTGGAACTTCAGGAGAGGGTAAGTCCTTTGCATCAATTAACCTTGGAAATGTGCTTGCACTATCTGGTAAGAAGGTGTTGCTAATGGAGTTGGATCTAAGAAAGCCAAGTTTATCTACAAAATTTGGAATTGACAATCAGTTTGGATTTACAAACTATGTAAATGATATAAATGTTGGAGTGAAGGAGATCATTCGTCCTTTAAGCGTGCATGAAAACATGTTTATGATTAGTTCTGGTGAAGTCCCAACAAATCCTGCAGAAATGCTGCTTAGTGAAAGAGCAGGCATTCTGATCGAACAGCTTCGGACAATGTTCGATTATATCATCGTAGATGCGCCGCCAGTAGGCGTGGTAACCGATGCACAATTGCTTGGCGATTACGCGGATTTCTGCTTATACGTAGTAAGACATGCATACACAGAGAAATCACAGCTAGAAATTGTCGAGGATCTGAATACGAACAATCGCATGAAACAACTGGGTATACTGGTAAATGATATAAAAACCGGCAATGGAAATGCATATGGCTACGGTTATGGGTACAACTACGGTAGCTATGGTCATGACATGCCTGGTGCAAAAAGAAAACTTAAATCCTGGTTCAAAAACAGTTAATTAATATGCAGCTTTTAATTATTACGCCATTTAAAAATGAAGCAAATTCAATTTTAAAGACTATGGATTCCATTGTCAAACAGACTATGCATCCAGTTAAATGGCTACTTGTTGATGATGGTTCTGATGATGAATCTCCAAGGATGGTGCAGGAGTACCAGGCGAAGTATCCCTTTATACACTACCATCGACGCGAGGGTGCATCCGCACAACGTGCCACCGGGAACAATGTTGTTGACGTTTTCAATGCCGGGCTTGTCTTGGCGGAGCAACTGAAGCTTGACTGGGACTTGGTAGGTAAAATGGATGCAGATTTGGTCATCGACCGGGACGATTACTTAGAATTCATTGTCCGCAAGTTTGATGAATTTCCAAAGCTGGGCATTGCAAGTGGCGTGATCTATACGCTTTCAGATACGGGTAAAAAAATATACGAATCACCCTACCGGTGGCACACACAGGGGCAGACCAAGTTCTATAGACGTGCCACACTTGAAGCAATGGGAGGGCTGAAGCCATTCAAGGGTTGGGACGGGATCGATAACATCCTTGCTCGCGGAAATGGTTATATAACGGAGAAGTTTTTTGAACAAGAAATACTGCACTTATATCCTACACAAACTAGAATGGCAGAAGGCGGATTCAAGAAAGGATTAAAGCGTGAAGCAACAGAATACCGTAATATGGGGTATCCATTTTATATGTATTTCTTTAAGACCCTCAAATTAATTAAAGAGCGAGGTGTTTATCCAGGAATTCTGTACTTCTATTATGGTCTTAAAGCAACATTAACGACAAAGCCTTTAGTAAACAGCCAGGAACAAGCAGTTATTAAAGCTTTTATCTCACAACGATGGAAAAATAATTTCACATATACAGGAGATTTAAAATGAAAGTACTTGCTGTAGCTTCAAAAGGTGGTCACTGGGTAGAGCTTTTGCGTTTACTCCCAGCGTTTTCTGGCATGGATGTAGTATACGTGTCTACTGACTCGAATTTAGCTGCAACAGTCGAAGGATCAAAGTTTTACTGCGTTCCGGATGCAAACCGTTGGAACAAGTATAAGCTGATACAGATTTTTTTCCTGGTCTATAAAATTGTACGGCGGGAAAATCCGAATTGTGTGATCTCAACAGGTGCAGCACCAGGGCTTATGGCTCTTTTTGCAGCAAAGCTACTAGGCATGAAAACAATATGGGTCGACACCATTGCAAGTGCGGAGAAACTTTCCCTTAGTGGGAGAATCGCACTCAAATTTGTCGATCGTTTATATACACAATGGCCGGACCTTTCCGGACCTAAAGTTATTTACGCTGGTAATATTTTATTATGATTTTTGTAACAACAGGTACACAGGCTCCCTTTAACAGACTTGTAAAAGTCATGGACGAATTAGCTGCCGATTTAAATGGTGAAGAAGTTATTGTTCAGGCTTCTGGTGTAGACTTTGAAACCAAAAACATCAAACTGGTGGGTTTCCTGCATCCACTGGAATATAGCCGTATTATCAACGGAGCACGCCTGATTATTAGTCACGCCGGTATGGGATCCATTGTTTCCGCGCTTACTAAAGGTAAACCAATCATTGTAATTCCTCGTAAAGCTGAACTCGGCGAACATCGTGATAATCATCAAATTGACAGCGCCCGCAAAATGGAGGCACTCGGCTACGTGCCAGTCGCCTATGATGAAGAGCAGTTAAAATTTAAGATTATCAAGATGTTGATGCAGGATGCACAAAGCGAAGAAGCCATCATAGGCGAATTTGCATCAAGCTCACTAGTTAATTCTATTCGTGGTTTTATGTTAAGTAGTTAAGTAAGTGGTGTATAAACAGGTTAAAAGTTTAAAATCTTTCTTTTTCCAGAATTTCTTCGTTGGTACACTAATTATCTTAGGCCTGATCTCTACAGGTTTGATTTTAACTAAACACGAGGCGGAATTTTCCGTTGTCATCTTAGAAGGTGTGTTTATGGTTTATGCAGGAATTGCCTTTTGGTGGACTAAAAGAAGTCAGCCAATTACACCAATACTTGCTATCCGCTGGTCAAGCCTTTTATATATTGTGTTTTCATATTTCTATGCTGTCGGCATCAATGGCGCGAACGTATTAGACTTCTTATTGATCTATAAATGTTTTGTTTATCTGTTCTTCTTAACCTTTCTAGTGGGTAAAGAACTGATGGCATTTGCTACGACAAACAGATTGATGGTCGTCATCTTTGGGCTATTCTTTCTGAAATATCTTGTAGCCATTGTGATTGCCAAGGAAGAGCGGCCAATTTTGTACATGGAAAATAACTTCGAGTTGATGTTTGTTTATGCCTTGTACCTGATCCGTTATACCGTAAATAAAGAAAAATATTTGTGGTGGCTCGCTTTTGCCGGAGTTATTACCATCCTGTCACTTTCAAGATCCTCATTGCTCATGTATAGCGTGCTGGTTTTGTTTGTGATCTACGATTCTTTTAAAAAAACCCGTGTCTTTATCATTCCGGGAGCTCTTGTCATATTAGGTGTAATTGTTTATACCATATTTAGCGCAAGATCCTCAAGTTTGGAAGAGGTTGACAGGTATCGCTTCATGTTGGTATGGTGGACACAGGTTGAGGATTGGAACATTTTTCAGTGGGCCTTTGGAGCCCCACGTATCAGCAGGTTAAGTAGTGGTGCCTGCAGCTACATGAATTATTTTAAAATGATGTTCAGTAAGTCTGGTGATGGTACCTGCTATTCGGTTGTGCTACACTCATTTCTCCTCCGCATCATCTATGATCATGGTGTTGCTGGGTTAATATTCGTAATATATGCATCTTATCAATGCCTCGTTAAGAGTGGTCTGCGTAAAGATGTCATATTGGTGTTTATCACCATCGTGATCATTAACGGCCTCTCCGTATCATCCTTTAACAATCTCTTCTTTGCGATAAGTATGGTATTTCTAATGACAACCAACGTCAGATTTCCCAAAAGGGAAACTGATGAATTTAATAAACTTAATATAACAGGTAGGAATAGATGAAGTCGACCAGTATCAAACATAATTTTATAGGGTATTTTAATTTCTTTTACAAGGTTCTTGGCGTTAAGTTCGTAATCACGCTGTTGTTGAGCATCGGTGTCAGCTTTTTAGACGGGATTGGTCTGGCGATGTTTATTCCTTTGCTGCAATCGATGAGTGAAAGCGGACAGCCTAGTGCAAATCAGTCAGAGTCCATGGGAAAGCTGAATTTCCTAACGGAGATGTTCGCCTACTTCCACATGCCCCTAAATATCTACACGGTGCTGGCGATGCTTGTGTTCCTGTTCCTCGCAAAAGGTATGCTCAAATTTGTTGAACTTTATTGCCAGGTAGGCTTAAAGCAGACTTTCATTCGCAGCATACGTTATGGCCTTACGGATGATCTACAAAACTTGTCTTACAAGGGCTTCCTCAACCAGAATGCGGGTAAGATCCAGAATGTTGTTACCGCAGAGGTACAAAAGTTGCAAGTTTCACTTACACATTACCTGAACTCTACTAGTGCAGTGGGGATGTTGCTAACTTATGTCGCAATGGCATTCCTTGCAAACTGGCAGTTCGCCATCCTGGTTGCTGTCGGCTCCATGTTGATGAACCTCTTGTTTAGCAAAATGGTGCGGAGTGTAAAAACTGCTTCCTTCAATATTTCTACGAAAGGAGATATTTTTACGGCCTACCTGATTGAGGCAGTACATTATTTTAAGTATTTAAAGGCCACTAATCAGTTCTTAGGGTTTACCCGTAAAATTAAAAAGGTAATTGATGAAACCGAGACACTGAACCGTAAAGTTGGATACTACCAGGCCATAACAGCCAGTATCCGAGAGCCGATAGTGATGATCATTGTCGTATTGGTGATTATTATTCAGATCCGCTGGATGGGGGGCAATCTGGGGTCTATCCTGTTGAGCTTATTGCTATTCTACCGTGCTTTATCTTTCTTAATGAGCTTTCAGAATGCCTGGCAAAACTTTGTACAGAACGTCGGTGCTATTGAGTCGGTCTCAAAACTTAAGGACGACATGAAAGCAAATCGTGAGATCCAGAATACACGTGAGTTTGGCGGGCTGAAAAGCAAACTCGAGCTTAAAAACCTGGTCTTCAAATACGGTAGTCAGACGGTGATCAATGATGTCAGCATGTTAATCCCGAAAAATCACACTATCGCCTTCGTTGGTGAAAGTGGTTCAGGGAAGACTACCCTTGCAAACATCATAACGGGTATCCTCCCACCGGAGGAAGGATACATCTCCATCGACGGCGTAAAGGTTGCAGATTACAATATGGACAGCTTCAGAAGCACGGTTGGCTACATTTCACAGGAACCTGTTATCTTCAAGGATGATGTATTCAATAACGTCACTTTCTGGTCAGAACGAACACCGGAAACGATTAAAAGGTTTTGGGAAGTAATTGAACTAGCCTCTTTAACTGACTTCATTCAGAATATGCCAGAGAAAGAATTAACCAGTCTTGGCGACAAAGGTATGCTTATATCTGGTGGACAAAAGCAGCGAATTTCTATTGCGCGGGAGCTATACAAGAAAGCCGACATACTTATACTGGATGAGGCAACTTCCGCCCTGGACTCTGAAACTGAGTTGTTCATTCAGCGCAACATCGAAAAACTGCAAGGAAACTATACCCTGATTATCATCGCGCATAGGTTATCGACCATCAAAAAGGCCGATCAGATCTACATGCTAGAAAATGGCAAGGTTAGTAGTCATGGTACCTTCGAAGAACTAACGGAACTGTCTCCTAAATTTAAAAGAATGGTATCGCTGCAGCAGATCTAAAATCAACCGCTCAACTCGCTCTAATGAAAGTTATACACTTGTGTCGCACCTTTTCCAAGCTTTCCGAAACCTTCATCTATGATGCCATTACGGAGCTGGACGCAACAGAAATTGAAAATGAGGTGGTCACCTTCAAGCGCATCCATGCTACAGACCGCCCATTTTCAAAAGTTCATCTTCTGGAGCCCAGTATATGGATGCGTGCCGTAGGTACGCTAAAGAAAACACTTGACGCAATAGGGCTGGTTAGTTTTGACCCAGCTGCTGAGCTGGAACTACAGCGGCAGCGCATGTTGCATTCCTTCCTGAAAAAAAATCGCGCGGATTTGGTGTATGCGCATTTTGGCCTGCAAGGCTGGACTTTGCGCCCGATCGCTACTAAGCTCGGCATTCCATTCATGGTGTCCTTTCACGGTTATGACGCTTTTCGCCTGCCCGAAAATCCACTATGGCGCAGTCGTTTCCGCGAATTGTTTGATGCAGCAGCTGCGGTTACCGTCGTATCCAAATACATGAAGGCGCACTTAAAGTCGCTGGGCTGCCCAGAAGCTAAGCTACAGCTTGTCCATGTGGGAAAATGTGTTTCCAGTTATCAATATCGTACCGCAATCCAGCGACCACTGCGGAACTTCATCTCCATAGGTAGACTCAGTGAAAAAAAGGGCTTTCTGGATTGTATCGCAGCTTTTAAGCTGCTGCTGAAGCAATATCCCGACCTTAGCCTGAAAATCATTGGCACAGGTGAACTGGAATCCGAGATTACGGAGGCGCTCAAGTGCGAAACGCTAAAAAATAACATCAGACTCATGGGATCCCTACCGCACGGTAAGGTCAAGGAAGCACTTAAGCAAGCGGATGCTTTTATCTTATGCAGTAAGACAGCCAAATCCGGTGATAAAGAAGGCATTCCGACCGTGTTAATGGAAGCCCAGGCTATGGGGCTCCCATGTATTTCAACGCTGCACTCTGGCATTCCGGAGGTTATCCCTGCCGCTGCCCAAAAGCTGCTGGCCCAAGAAGGCGAACCTGCAGATATTGCGGAAAAAATTGAGATGCTGATTAAAATGCCCGTTGAAGAGTTAGAGCAGATCAGACAGCAGGGCCGGCACCTAATTGAAACGGAGTTCAACCTGAAGAAAGAAACCTATAAGCTCACCCGCATCATGCAAGGCCTGACTAAATGAAGAAAAAGTTTATCATCTGTATTCCTTCTTTAAGAATGGGTGGCGCGGCCAAGATCGCACTTAACCTAACTGAGCAGTACCTGGAAGAAGGCATGGATGTGCACATCATCCTTACAGATGGAAACAGCAAGGATCCGGATTTCAGCAGCCTGCCCGCAGGACTGAAGCTTATCAAGCTCCCTCGGATTGGCATGCATCATTTCATCCGTCCATTTATCAATGCTTTTTTACTTTTAAAATATTTCCGTAACCTAAAACCGGAGGCCATACTCGCGGTCCGCCATGATGCGACTGTTGTTAGTTCCCTGGCTTGGCGGCTAAATAATCGCAAAGGCCGCTTTGTGATCCGCGAAATCAACCCGATCACTAAAACCTTAAATCGAAACGCGGTTATGATCGCCATGATCCGCTGGGCATATCGCTCCGCCTCCGCTGTGATCGCCAATTCCAAAGATGTTGCGGCGGCATTAAAAAGCAAAAACTGGCTAGATCCGGCAAAGATTCATACCATCGACAATCCGGTATTGACTAAAAGTTTTTACCACAAGGCATCCGCAAGGCTAAATGATCCTTGGCTGGCAAGCGCGAGCAGTCCACTAATTGTCACCATCGGCCGCCTGGACAAAATGAAAGATCAGGCAACGCTCATCCGGGCATTTGCCATCTTGCGCAAGCAGTGCCCAGCCAGGCTGATGCTTATCGGTGATGGGCCGGAGGCGTCAAACCTGCAGCAACTGGTATCGGATCTGAATCTGGAGGCCGACGTAAGACTGCCCGGGGCAATGGACAATCCCTACCCGATCCTCAAGCGGGCGGAGATCTTTGTGCTCAGCTCGCGTTATGAAGGTTTCGGCAATGTATTGGTCGAGGCGCTGTCATTGGGAAAAAAGGTAATTTCAACAGCCTGCACCGGTGGTCCCGCCTATATTCTGAACCATGGCGAATATGGCAGACTCTTTCCGGTAGGGGACCACGAAGCCCTAGCTACCGCGATGTTGGCAGCGCTAGCTGAAGCGCATGAGCCTGCTGCACTGATCAATAGGGCCCAGCATTTCTCGGCAGCACGGATCGCAGCTGCATACGCGGCGGTATTGTTTAATTAAATCTAACTTTGTAGCATGATATCGCGTATAGATATCGTTAAATTTAATGTATGAAAAGGATTATTGGGTACACGACAGGCGTGTTTGATTTATTCCACATCGGACACCTGAATATTTTGAAGCGGGCGAAAATGGAATGCGACGAGTTGATCGTTGGCATTACTACGGATGAACTCTGTCTGAAACTTAAGAACAAAATTCCGGTGATTCCTTTTGAGGAACGTTGCAGCATCGTGGAAGCTATCCGTGTGGTAGACCGTGTGGTCGCACAGGAGCGTATCGATGAGCTTGGCGATTTAGAACGTTACGGCTTCCATAAAATCTTCAAGGGCAGCGACTGGGCCGGCAGTCCTAAATGGACCGCACTGGAGCGTGACTTCGCCGAAAAAGGAGTATCCGTCATCTATTTCGATTACACCACCTCCACATCCAGTACACTGGTCAGGAACGCCCTGGAGCAAAAAGCTTCCTAAAAACATTATCTTAGAACCACAAAATCATTAATATCGATCTCAACTTATACATATTACATGCGCAATAAGGGTATCATGCCTTCAAGACTGCTAAAGTCGTGGTATATCTGTTTGTCGAAGGCCGTAGGCTTACTGATAAATAACAAAAATTCTAATCTGATCCTGTTTGGTGCCAGGGATGGCGCTTACTTCATGGACAACAGCCGGGCGCTGTATGAATGGTTCAACAAATATCATGCTTCTGAAAATTATTATTGGCTTACGCTGAATCCTGCCCTGGAGGCATCACTGAAAGCGCAGGGATTACCCGTTGCACGTATCGACAGTCTTAAGGGCGTATGGCTGCTCAACAAAGCAAAGTATGCCTTTTACACCAACCGCCTTCGGGATATCGCCATTGATTACCGTGCAGTTCCTTCCGGATTAAAGATGATCTTCTTAAGCCACGGTCAATCCATTAAAAACACGAGACTTGCAGTCAACTCCGGTGTTGATGCCGGTTACCGCAATGATACCCTGGTTGCCTCCAGGCAGATGGCCTTCGCCGTGAGTACTTCGCCTTTCATGGCAAAGGTGCAGGCGGCCAGCAATGGCATCAAACCAGAAATGTATAAACTTACCGGATTTCCCCGTAACGACTGGATGTTTCGCCCGCCTGCCTCAGCATATGCGGAATGGCTGCGCTTCACAGATGGTAAAAAGTATAGGAAAGTAATCCTGTATGCACCAACCTGGCGCCGCAAAACACCAAAGACCATGATGTTCCCCTTTGCAGACTTTAAACCTGCAGAACTGGCCGCTTACCTGGAGCAGCATAACATCCTGCTGCTTTTAAGATTACATGTGCAGGACCTACGTGATAACCAACCCTGCATAGACCTGGTGGAACAACTCGTGCAGCATACAGCGAACATTAGGCTGGCCACAATCAATGAATTCGTAGAAACCAACTTCCTGCTGCCTTTCGTCGATGCGCTCATTAGTGATTATTCTTCCATTTATCACGATTTCCTGCTGTTAGATCGCCCAATCTATTTCATTCCATATGACCTGGAACGCTTTGAAAAGGAGAATGGCTTTAAATATCCCTACCTGGATGTGCTGCCCGGACCTAGGATCTCTACACAACAAGAATTATTTCGGCACTTTTCAGCCCTGCTAAATGGCGATGATCAGTATTCAGGACATCGAGAACGCTTGAGTGCCTTGATATATACATTTTTAGACGGTGATGCCTGTAAAAGGATTGCCAAAGAAGTGCTCGGGACCTGAGCATTTGCTTGCTAATGATGAACCTTTTGCAAATGCCTCGATCTAGCGAGGCATTTGCTATATACAGGCCTTTTTAACTTTTAGTTATAATTGCAACAGTAAATTTACATTTAGGTTGTAAAATGGTACTTATCAGCATTTTCTGTTCTATAAATGAATTATTATTCCGCAATGTGTAGAGAAGGTCTACAGGTCGAAGGATTGGGGAAAAAAATAAAAAAAGAATTTTTTTATTTTTTTGGTAGTAAAACCGGCCTGAAATGCAATTACCCTGCCATTTTTAGATTTTGACCTAAAAAAAGATCAGTTCTCACCGCTTCATCGTGCCAATGGCATATTTTTCCATTATAGACCAGTAATTAATCATATCACTGATCTAAACAGAAATCTACAAATGAGGTCCACCAACTCAAAGCTCAGAAAAACAAACATCAAATTAGCCGCCCTCGCCTTCTTACTTTTCACCTCCAACCTTATGGCTTGTAAATCCTCCATGGAAGAGGATCTTGCACCTGCAGATGATGTCTCTAGCGAAGCAGTTGTAAGTGCCAACGAATTAGGAGATAACCAGGCACTTGCCGGAAGTTTCCATTTGAAAGATCATACTTTCAGAACGGTTTTCGACTTCCCTGTCGGAGCGGCAGTGGTTAAGGAACTTCTTGACGATCCGCTATATGCGAAAACATTGAAGCGAGACTTCGGTCGTCTGAGTTCTGAAGGGAATTTCAAATGGGGTTCTTTACAACCCGAAGAAGGTAAGTTCACCTTTGCAAAAGCTGATGCCATCGTCAAATTCGCTCAGGAAAATAATATGCAAGTACATGGACACACTTTGTTGTGGGCACATGATGGTAATGAACCAAAATGGATTAAAAACTATAAAGGTACAACCGCAGACTGGGATAGGTTGTTGAAAACACACATTACTACCGTGCTAAAACACTTCAAAGGAAAAGTTCAGTCTTGGGACGTTGTGAACGAAGCCATCAAGCCGGGTGGTATATACACCAATAGCATCTGGTACCGTAAACTTGGAAAAGAGTATATTTTCAAAGCATTTAAATATGCACACGAGGCAGATCCGAATGTAAAGCTCTTCCTGAATGAATATGGACAAGAGTATGGCGGTAATAAAATGAAAGTCCTTATGGGGATTGTTGATGAGGCCAGACGTCGTGGTATTCCGATTCACGGTATGGGATTTCAGTTACACACTGTACTGCGTATGGAGCCTTGGAAGATTACAGACAACCTAAAAATTGCCGCAGACAAAGGCCTGTTAATTCACATTTCAGAATTTGATGTGTCAGTACGTTATCAGATGCCAAAGATGTTCCCATTAACCGATGCTATCGCGAAGGCTCAGGGCGACAAGATCAAAGCAATTGTTAAAGGGTATATGACCGTTGTACCTAAAAAGCAACAGTTCGGGATAACCACCTGGGGTGTTTCTGATAAAACATCATACTTCAATAAAGGATATCCTAATTCAGATCACGATTATCCATTATTGTTCGATAAAACTTATAAAGCTAAACGCGCATATCGTGGCTTCATCGAAGCAGGATTGGGTAGATAGCCGCAACCGTAACATTTCCCATAAAGCTGTGCACTAAAACGTGTATGGCTTTTTTTGGTTAAGGATCAGCCGATTCCTATCTTCCGCCACATTTTTTTGCAAAACTACGTTGGTCAATTGCATAAATATCAAATGATTACCAACGCAACTAACTCTACAAATGAAATTTCGACTGATATTTTTACTTATTGTCATGTGTGCGATTGGTTATACTGATAGCGCAAGTAGTGGCGGGCTAAGAAGCGGTTTACAAGCAGATTCCCTTACCCTAAAATCCGTTGCCCCTTTTCCTGTAGGCGCTGCTATCAATATTAATTTGCTTCGTAAGCAACAACGCTACCGCCAAACCATCGTTGCGCAGTACAACAGTATCACCGCAGAGAATGCAATGAAGTTTGGCAAACTTCATCCAGCAGAACTGGAGTTCCGCTGGAAAGATGCTGACGAACTGGTAGACTTTGCCCTGCAAAATAACATGCGGGTGCATGGGCATACTTTGATTTGGGCAGCCAAAAACTCGAAGTGGGTAAATGAATTCCAGGGTAATAAGAAGGATTGGGAAAACCTGCTTAAAACACATGTGCAAACAGTTGTGAAGCATTTCAAAGGCCGGGTCGTCTCTTGGGATGTGGTAAATGAAGCATTTGAGGACAACGGAACACTGAAAAAATCGATATGGCTGGAGAAACTCGGACCCGAGTATATAGCCTTAGCATTCCAATATGCACATGAGGCAGATCCTGATGCTTTGCTTTTCTATAATGATTATGGTCATGAATATGGCGGAAAGAAAATGAAAGCCATTTTAGATTTAGTTAAAAAGTTCAAGTCCAGAAAGATCCCCATTCATGGCTTGGGTTTACAAATGCATGTTGTAGTGCGACTCTCCGACCAAGCCCTGCGCAATTGCATAGATGCTGCGGCCAGCAGCGGTTTGCTTGTTCATATTTCGGAATTGGAAATTTCAGTTCGCTATAAGCAGCCTAAAGTGTTTCAGCTGGATAGTGTACTTGCCGCACAGCAGGCACATAAGTATAAGACTATATTTCAAGCATTCAAAGCCATTCCAAAAGAGCAACAGTTCGGCATCACTACCTGGAATGTTGGAGATGCGGATGCGTTTAGAAACGGACCTTACAAAAATAAAAATCATGATCATCCTATGCTTTTTGATGTATACTATAGAGCTAAGCCAGCCTATTACACCATTATAGAGGCGTTGAAGTAACCACCTATCACCAGTCCAACCGCAATCATTAATCATTCACAATATATCTAACAACAACATGCCCGACTTCAAAAGGTTATACAAGCAAATCAAAGACAAGTTATACCGTAAGTCTTTAGACGTGAACCTATATCTTACCTATGTAAATCGAAAGATGAACAAAACTGCTGCACAACCAACTGGTAGGCCGGCAGTGTGGATAGACTTAGCAGGAAACAGCTATGTGCGGTTTAGTTATATCATGGCAAAGTACCTCGAAATTGAAGGGTACCAGGTCTATTTTAAACCTAATCTAATGTTCATGTTGAGCCTTGGCGCGCCTTATGCGCGGCTGCTTATCTATGAGAACCAGGTTCTGTTTTCTGACCGGATCCCGGCAAACACAGTGGCTGTATTTTCTGATCATAATAGTAGAGCGCTAGGTTGTAAGTCTGTTTCCAATGATTACTTTTCCACCATTTTCAAACACCGAAAGCAAACCTACCATATTCCAATTGGCATGCACCCAAACATGTATAACAAAGGCTTATGGAATGCGCCCGTTTCAACAGATGAGCGGAAACCTTCGATATTCTTTGCTGGAAACTTCAATGCCGCAGTTTACAAGCGATTAAGCAAGAACAAAAAGTTCGAAATGATCGACCGTGTTGAAATTGGTAAGTTACTAGGCGGGCTAACAAATTGCAGGTTTCCTAAATCTTACGATGAGCTTATGGAAAATCATGCGGATGGAATGATTGATATTGTACAACAAGCAAACTTTAAAGTGCCAATGGAGGCCCTTAGGCCGATTATAGCCAGGTATGCTTTTTTTATAGCATGCCCGGGTGTAGATATGCCTTTGTCCCACAACCTTATTGAGGCGATGTCAGTTGGCGCCATTCCAATCATCCATCAGGAATATGCAGACATGCTTGCGCCCCAGCTTCAGGACATGGAGAACGCTCTTGTTTATACTAATGCAACTTTTCTTGAAGTCATTCAAAAAGCGCTTGCCCTTAGGCCAGAAGAAATAACACTAATCAGTGCGAACGTACTGTCATACTATGATCTGCATCTCACACCCAAAGGAATCGTAGAAAAACTTATTAGTGCTGATTATGATGAGTACTTTTTGAACGCTGAAAGGACCAGTGTCGCAATAATGAAAAAACAAGCCTGATAGCATAAAGCTGCTGTTTAAA
The DNA here is from genome assembly GCF_059278965.1 of Pedobacter sp. NEAU-ZC8. Classification (NCBI taxonomy): domain Bacteria; kingdom Pseudomonadati; phylum Bacteroidota; class Sphingobacteriia; order Sphingobacteriales; family Sphingobacteriaceae; genus Pedobacter; species Pedobacter sp. NEAU-ZC8. The sequence continues at coordinate 136,702 of NZ_JCAJXC010000006.1, read as the reverse complement.
GCTGATACTTTTGCCTCTTGACTATCGTCTGCTTTAAAAAGACTGCAGCAAGTGCGATTGATAACACCATCAAGGCCCATTTCCAGGCCGGGTTCTTCTTCAGTACTTCCTGTTTCTGGCTCAAACTGCGCTGCTGCTTATCCTGCTTCCGGCTGCTCGCAAGACTGCTTTTGCTATCCTGCAGTTCCGATTGCTCGGTGCTACGCAACAATGCCAGGCGATGCCCATGGATCAGCACCTTGTCCGCAGTGCCTTCAAAGCCCTTTTCAGCGTTGATACGGAATGGACCGCTTGGCCAGATTTCCACGCTAAAGACGCTGCTTATGGAATCCGTCCCTTGCCGCTGGTAAGCGCGGTACGATGCTGTTTTCTCCAGTTTTAAACTGTCAGCATGATGCGCACTGCTTTCGTTTAATTCCTGTACTTGTCGTTCCCGTTCCACTTTTCGCAGTCCGCAGCCGGCGTTAAGCAATAGCAGTACAAGGCTTAGCGCAGCAAAAGACAGTCTCCCCGGGCCGCTAGCAGCCCATCTATTTTTCAGCTTTTCAAAGAACATCGCGCGCTCCGGCGCGGCGATCCACACTTCGAAGCCGGCTGGCGCATCATACTTCCTGCGGCGGATCAGGCCCGGCTGAAAAGCGGAGCCATTTAAAAGGACATATAATCTCATAGGAGGATCTTAAAATATTTTCAGTAAAAGGGTTATAGAAAGTAGGCATAGCGGTTTATCGACCGCCGGTGGCGTAACCTGCGGTACACGCCATCACCTTCGCGCGAACCCGCAGGGTTGGTATTGCCCTCCACGGATTGTACCCAATCCGCTCTGGTCCCCGTGACCAGACCTACATGCGCAATGCGCTTTAATGCCGGTATGTAAATGCCAAGTACCGCTGCGGGCCGTGCCAGCTGGATTTGCTTCGCTGCCGGGAAAAGCGCGGGCGACCAGCCCGAACGCGGCTGTGCAAAACCAGCCTGTCCGTGCAGCCAGCTTACAAAGGCGGCACACCAAGGATGTCCTTTCTTCAGACCCACATAGTGCAGGTACCGCTCCACCTGCGGACCATCATTTCTACCCCGGGACTCCCGAACCAGCAGTGCGGCTTCTGCAAGGGCGACTACGCGCAACGCGGCAGCGGGCTTTGCAGGCGCTGCATTTTGCACACTTGCCCTGCCATTTTCCTGATAGAGCAAGGCCCGGCTTAGCAGATGGCGTTGAGGCAGCCAATAGCCGAAAGCAGGAGCAGTGCAAAGGAGAAGTAATAGAATCCGAGCTGTTGCCATGGTGCTAAGGTGTTAAATTGTGAAACCAATGTCGATAATGGGGGCAAGGTCAGGCTGTGCCATAACCGCTGTAGGAGCAGCCCGCAGAAGCCACAGAGCGTTACAAAGCAGATCAGCGACAGCAGGATCAGCAGCCAGATGTTGGGATCGATGCTGCCCGAGAGCGGCATATTGTTTTGCATCCAGCGGTTGCCCATCACCCAGAGGGAGAGCAGCAGGCCGGATAACAACAGCAGTTCCATCGGAAGCAGCCGCAGTCCGGGCCGGGGAATGCGGTTGATATAACTTATTATTTTGATACCTAATGTTTTCATCAGAAAATTTTATGTTTTTAGGGGATAATGCTGGCTATAATAAAAGCGCGGCCGCCAGCGGGCCGCGCTTCCTGCAGAACAACCGCTTACATCACGTTCAATGAACCCATGTAGAAGCTGTCACTCACATCCTTGCCATCAGCAGCTACAAAACTCAACCATAAATGCACCAGGTCATCCGAGAAATCCAGCGGCAACTGTAGCGTATAAGTCGTTGCCGATCGTGGTGCCGCATTTGGCAGCAGCACATACAGATCCTTGGTTTTGTTGTACACCAGCAAGGTCAGCTGATCTGTGCCGGCACTTGCGCCCGCATTCTCCCATTTGTACACCAGCCTGCTGTTCTCTGCACCGTCGATCGATACACCCATTGGCTTTTGCAGGTTGCCCTTGCTGTAAGTGAATTTGGAGTAGTCAATGCTGAAATTTGGTGAGCTACCCGTGATGGCCTCGTTCAGGTTAGCAGCCATCGCTTTGTTCAGCGAGGTCAGCCCTGTTTTTCCGGCTGGAAAGCCTGTTTTTACCAAACCCTGCAGCGGTCGTAAGAAGCTCGTCATTAAAGCGAACTTCAATCGCTGATCCAATTGCGCCTGGGTCGGGTTGTCTGCCCGCACATCACCAAGTCCTTTCATGTAATGTACACCACGTACCACACTGCCTACTACACGTCCTACTTTTCCTCTAAAAAAGCCGAGGATGCCTTCATTGTAAATTCCCATTTTCTTTTGTTTTAAGGGGTTTATAAAATTTGTTTATTTCGTAAGTCCCACTGCGCCGCTGGTCAGACGCTGTGCAAACATTACGATACAAATGAACTTCATTAGCCCGGGGCTTATGGTGGCAGGGTGGCAGCCACCTTTTTGCCTCCAGCATTTAAAGGCATCAGAAGGCCGAATTTTGGCTGAAAAAAAATGAGTTAATTTTTAAGCGGACTAGCGAGTCCCATATATTCCTGTTTGATAAAAAGGATCATCCGCTCCAGCAGCTCTACAACGCTTTCACTGGTCGAGCCGTGTTTTTCTTTGTAGCGGCGGCGAAAGTTGTCGGGATTGATCTCTTCCAGCCCTGCGGTCGTAAAATGATCAGCCAGAAACTCCGTAAAGCGTCGCTGCTCTTTTACACCTAAAGGGATGATGTCCATGCTCATCAGTGTCTGCGAAACGATGGCCAATGCCCTTTGACTGAGCTGCAGCCTGAATTTGCCAAACCTGCCGGCCTGGCCCGGCGCTTTCTGGGTTTTGGTTGGCTGTAAATGCTTTTGCAGGCTTTCTGATGCAGCAACTTCCTGATAACTGATCTCTGCCTGGACAAAGTCAATCAGCAGGACCTTCAGCTCCGGATACTGCAGGTTTAAGGCCAGGCCGGGAACCAGCAATAATTGCCTGAGCGTTTTGAGCTGCCAGGTCAGCAGCAGCATACGCCTGGTACTGCCTTGGGTATCCTCCAGTAACTCCAGAATCTTATCGCGGCAATACTGATAGGCCCCCGGCGCATTAAAGTTCAGCTGGATAACCTTATGCATCAGGTTTAAATCCTGGTTTTCCTTACCGCACGCTTTTAGCATATCCAGCAAGGCAGCCATCAGCTGCTCCATGTACTGTAATTGCTGCTGACTGCTTTCCTGGCAGATGGAAAACTGCCTGAAATGATCCAGAATAACAGTGGTTAGTTGCTCATCCGCATTGCAGGCCTGAAATTTGGATTGGAGCAATAACATTTCCTTCCGTAATATGCCTAATCTGCCTTCCAGGTAATACTTCGGCAACATTTCATGCGGGGCCATACCAGAATTACCTGTGCTTTCCAGGTAGCTGGCCAGCACGTCAAGCATCGCCCACAACGCGGTATAAAGCGCCTTAGCATCCGAATTCAAGCCCTCAACCAGGTCGGTTTGCTGCAGCAATTGAAAATCGTCTCTAAGCCGGAACAGGTCCGAATAGTTCTGCTGGCAAAGCTGTTCGAAATCCTTTGACGGAATGTTGTAGCGGAAAGCTTTCAAACCTTCAACCGCTTCAAGTCCGCTGCTGGCGATCAACTGCTGCAGGACTGCTAAAGATTGTTTGTGAATACTGGCCTCAATGTTGGCGGGCTGGAGATCCGATCTCAGAAGCGCTGCAATGTTGTCTAAAGAAAATCGCTTTCGATTTATTAAATACATAAGGAGGAATTAATTAAAATTCATATACTCAAGGTAAGTAGATGCTATACATTACACAAGTGCACATTATTGCACAGGCGATAAACTTGTCCACAGACTTTTCAACAATAATCCTGGATCAAATCGATACCGGGAGAAGCACTGCCGGCCCCACACGAAGCGCAAGCATCAGCTAAATCGTTAAACCTGCTGTTTGAACCTCTAAGAGATCATTCATAATTTGTGAAGAACTTGGCTAATCTTGTTTAATTTAGAGCATACCTAACCAAATACCCCTATGAACCTATTTAAAGATTGCCATGTTAAGACGCTGAAGTGTCTGCTGCTCCTGATCCTGGTGATTAGCACTCCCGCTGCTGCACAACAAGGCCGGGTTTCATTATTAACGGAACTCGGGAAGATGCAGGACCTCTCCACACTTCCCGCCTACGAAACGAACCTGCTGGTTCGGCAAACCTCTTCCTATGATACCACCGGCAACAATGATGATGGCTTCAGCGGCAAATACTCTTTCGTACGGCGTAATGCAGACAGTAGCCTGGTGATCTTCGAAGCCAAGGGGAATGGCGTGATCAACCGCATCTGGACACCTACACCAAATGACGACATCCTCGATTTTTACTTCGGGGGAGCAAGCAAACCCAGCTTCAGCATTCGATTTTCTGATCTGTTCAGCAACAAAGTCTTTCCCTTTGTACTTCCGCTTTGTGGCAATCAACTGGGTGGCTATTACAGTTACCTGCCCATTCCATTTAAGAATGGCTGCAAGGTGGTATCCCGGGGAAAGAAGATGGAGTTCTACCAGATCCAATACCGTGCTTATCCGAAGAACATCAAAATACAGAACTTTAGCCTGCAGCTGAATGCCGCGGAAACCAAGGCGGTCAAGTCGCTCGAAAGTTCCTGGAAAGCTGTTCAGGCACATGGAACAAGTGGGGCAGGAACCGAAAGCCTTGTCAAAGATCTGGAACTGCAGCCGGGGGCAAGCCAGGTTCTCGCCGAGCTCAACACACCGGGCCGCATAACCAGGCTGGCCCTGAGTCCGGCATCGGCATTTAGCGGACTTGAAAAGCAGATTGACCTGCGGATCACCTGGGATGATGAAAGTACGCCGGCGGTGTATGCGCCTGTTGCCGATTTCTTCGGTTATGCTTTCGGCAGTCCTTCCATGCAAAGCCTGCTGATGGGAACGCAGGGCGACACCCTTTACCTGAACTTCCCGATGCCCTACGACCGTAAAGCCAAAATTGAACTGCTATATCGTCCATCAAACCCGGCGACCTCAAATCTTGCTGCCACCGCAGCACAAACCAAGAAGGTGCATTTTGAAATGCAGTATAACGATCAAAAGCGAAACATCAGCAAGGAAGGAAAATTCTACGCCTTTTGGAATAAGGATCTAAATGCAACACTGGGCAAACCACACCTTTTTCTCGAAGGGGCCGGCAAAGGACACTATGTTGGCACCATATTACAGGCTCAGGGACTGGAACCAGGTATGACACTTTTCTTCGAAGGGGATGATGAAACCTATGTAGACGGTGAAATGACTGCCCATGGTACCGGATCGGAAGATTACTTTAACGGCGGTTGGTACGCCATGCTCGACCGCTGGGATACCAAAATGAGCCTGCCGCTGCATGGCGCACTGGATTATTCCCTGCCTTTCAGCCGCACCGGCGGATACCGGCTTTTCCTCTCCGATAAAATGCCATTTGAAAAGCAGCTGCGGCACTTCATCGAACATGGGCCCGAGCACAACAACAAACGGGTGGATTATACGTCCATTGCTCTTTATTATGCTGATAAGGCCATTCACAGCAATCAGCAACAACCATCCAATCCGCTCACGAAAGTCTTCATACCAGACACGCTAATGCTTTATCCGCAGCTCATGAACTACAGTGTGATGGGCAACTTCAGCATTGACGGCAATACTTATACGGCAAACAACAGCGGCAATATCCGCATCAATCTTTCCGAAATTCCGGCCGGCCGGTATAAGCTGTATGCTGATCTGGAAAGTAATCGTCAGGGTGCACTGGTGAGCCTTTGGCAGCGCCAAAGTTTGTTGCGCGATAGTATCTCCTTTTATTCGCCAGACAAGCAGATCCGGGATCGCAGCTTCCTTGTGCCCATCACGCTGGATGCCTTCAAAAGCAGCATTACCTTCCAGTTCAAACCCGGGCAGGAGGGGAAGAAGATCTGGATCAACCGCCTGATCTTCATACGGGAATGATCTGGCCATAAAGCGTCAATTTAAACAGGAAAAAAATAGGGCCGCAATGAAGTGGCAAGATCACTTTCCATGGTCTTCATACACCCGGATCATGGAAGGGAAATCAGCATAAAGGAGGCTACAGGTTTGTATGCATGGCATTCTAAACATCACCTGGCGCACATTCTGATGCTAAAGAAAGTAAAAGGCTGGATTTAACCTGTCAAAGCAAATCACAATCTTCCAAATTCGTTAATAACACCACCAATTGCACTTCCTGTAGAAATCAAAGTCATGATTCCGGTTAACAAGTAAGTGTTCGAATCTCGTCGGGAACGGCGAAGGTCCGAACAAAGCGTAACACAATAGTTACATTGTTAATACAATAATTTTTTTATAAGAAAATTAAACATTCCTTGGGCTAAGTGGTTGACTAGTATATCAAAACCGAGCTATGGAACAGAAACCACATGAACCGAACACGGTAATACCAGTCATCGAAGAGCAGCTGCACATCCATAAAGTCTGGAAGGAAACCGGCCGCGTGCAGGTCTCCAAAACCGTTACTGAGGAGGCGGTGGACTACAGCGTGCCACTGAACCAGGAGGAGGTGATCATGGAAAGAAAAGCCATAAACCAGTATGTTGATACTGCTCCGCCGGCAAGCCGGTACGAAGGTGATACCTTAATCATTCCGGTGCTTAAGGAAGTACTGGTGGTAGAAAAGAAACTCATGCTGGTGGAAGAGCTGCACATCCATAAACGCAACACCGAACAAACCCTCAGCGGTACGGAAGTGCTCCGCAAAGAGTCGGTGGAAATTAAACGCAACCCTACATCTACCTAATAACATTAAGGCGATCAAAACAACCTACGAAAAACAACCTAAGAAAAACAACCCCTAAAACGTAAAATTATGTCACACACAGTAATTGGAATTTTTAAAACCTTTACAGAGGCTTCCGTAGCCCGTCAGCACCTGGAAAACAACGGCTTTCATCCTGGAAATATCGATGTTGCAGATTCAAACTATACTGCACCAGACTATTCAGGTAACGACATCACCGGTGGTGTAACCGATGTTACTGCGGAGTCCAGACTGCATGAACACGATCATAAAGACAATGACTCTATCGGCGGCTTCTTCCGTAACCTGTTCGGTGGAAATGATGATGACGATGAGCATCTGATTAACCGCCATATTGAAGCTGGGAAAAGAGGAACGGTCGTTACCGTGCATGCAAATTCCTATGATGAAGCGGAACGCGCAGCGGATATCCTGGATGAATATGGCGCGGTAAACGTGAACGACAGCGACGACTGGGACACTACGGCGGGCAACATCCCTGGTGCGGCAAACCTGAGCGGCGACTTCGACACGGCAACCACGTCGAATTATTCGGATATGCCGGAAGGTGATGCCACACCAATCGGCGGCTTTGCGGGCACTGGCGGCAGCGACTTCGACGAAGCCTCACTTGCAGACATCGATGAAACCACCTCTGCTGCTTATACGGAGAATTCTGATGCGAACCTGGGCCGAAGCCTTACCGGAGACATCGACGCTAACCTTTCCAATCCAGACTCCATTAAAGTTGTGGAAGAAAATCTGAATGTAGGTAAGCAGGAAGTGCGCACCGGCGGTGTACGTTTACGCAGCCGCATTGTGGAACGCCCCGTAGAGGAGAACATCCGTTTACGCCAGGAACGTGTTACCGTAACACGGACCCCTGTAGATCGTCCGGCGACAGAAGCAGATTTTAACACCTTTCAGCAGGGTACCGTAGAGATGACCGAAAGTGCGGAAGTGCCTGTGATTAGTAAAGATGCCCGTGTGGTTGAAGAAGTTAGCCTGAATAAGGAGGTGACCGAAAGCGATCAGACGATTGTAGATACCGTACGTCATACGGAGGTAGATACCGAGAATATTGATCCAGACAAACGCGACAGGAACATCCTGTAATTATCTAACATACCTGAAAACCCGGTTGCCACAAGTGACCGGGTTTTTTTGTCCTGCAAAAAGGTATTTGCACCAAAGCAAATTTGTGTATTTTTAAAAACCTGATATACTCCGTATGGAAATGAATGCCGACGCACCTCTTAGTTCGCAAAGTCTTCAAATCTTCGACACTTTACCTTACCATTGTCTGATACTTAGCCCGGATTACCGAATACTAACTGCCAGCAATGCCTATCTGAATCTGGTGGGCAGAACGCGGGAGCTGCTGCTCGGCAGAAATGTCCATGAGGTCTTCGAGGGGAATGCTAACTGGCAACGGGCGCTGGATGCCGGTTTGCGGCAGTCCTTCGAAACGGCCATCGAAACCAGGCAAAGGCACGAGATGCCCCTGGTACAATTTCATATTCCCGACTGGGAAGCGCCGGAGGCCAAAGCCATTGAATCCCATTGGAAGATCAGCCATACACCGGTTCAGAATGCTTCGGGCGAAGTTATTTACCTCATTCACGACATCAATAACGTCACTGCACAGGTGGCCTACGAACAGCGCCTTCAGGAAAGGCTGGAATTGGAAAAGCAGACCGCGGCAACCGCGTTGCTGCTCAGTACACAAATGCGGCAGCTCTTCGATCAGATCCCGGCGCAGATCGCCATTGCGGTCGGACCGGAAATGCGTTACGAATATGTGAACCCGGCGTATGAACGTGAAATGGGGCAGGGCAGCGGGCTCCAGGGCCGCAAGGTACTTGAGGTGATGCCTGAAGTGTTTGGTATGCCGATCTGGAACATCCTGCAGGAAACCTATCAGCAAGGTAAATCCTTCATCGAAACCGAGATTGAAATTCCACTGCCAGCACAGCATGGCCAGGAGATGATCAGCCGCTATTTCAATCTGGTGTACCAGCCTCTGCGGAACGAAGCGGGAGAGATCACTGGTGTGCTAAGTTTTAAATACGAGATTACCGGACATGTTGCTGCGCGAAAACAGCTAGAACTTCGGGAAAAAGAGTTGATCGCACTGAATGAGAAGCTGAGCCAGGCCTATGAGGAAGTACTCGCCACCAGCGAAGAGATGAATGCCACCAATGAAGAGCTGGAAGCAACAAATGAGCAGTTGCAGCAGGCGCATGAAGCTTTAAGTAAGCTCAACGCAGAACTGGAGGAAAGGGTGCAACTGCGTACCGAAGAAATACAACGCATGCAACAGCAGGCAGAAAATGAAAGCGAACGATTGCGCTTTCTGCTCAATGCCATTCCCCAACAGGTATGGACCACAGATCCTGATGGTCAGCTGCTCGCCGTGAACAATGTGCTTTGTACCTCGCTGGGGCATACGTCTGAGGAAATCCTGGAGATCGGCCTGCCACATTTTGCGCATCCGGACGACTTGCCGGTCATCTTCCGGCAATGGACCGAAGCCTTACGCTCCGGAGCAGAATACCAGGCGGAATACCGTCTGCGATTTGCCGATGGCAGCTACCGCTGGCACCTTGGCCGTGCGGTGCCAATGATTGAAAACGGGGTGGTCACCTTTTGGCTGGGCACCAACACGGATATTGACGCGCAGAAGGAAAACGAACAGCGTAAAGATGAATTCCTTTCCATCGCCAGCCATGAACTGAAGACGCCATTAACCAGTATAAAATCTTTCAACCAACTCATGAACCGGGTGCGTGATGGACAGCAACTGGGCATCTATATTCAAAAATCTTACAATAATATTCTGAGACTGGAAAAGCTCATCAACGACCTGCTGGATGTGACCAAGATCAATGCCGGCAAAATGACCTATGACATGCAGCCATTCGACTTCCTGCAGATGGTGCGGGAAACTATTGAGAATGTACAGCTGACGGCAAGCACACATGAGATCATTCTAAATAGCTGTGAACCCTTTGAATTGCATGGCGACCGGCTGCGGTTGGAGCAAGTGCTGATCAACCTGCTGGACAATGCGATCAAATACTCGCCCGGTGGGGAGGAGGTGCTGGTGCGGGTAAGCCTGGAAGAAAAGCATGTGATCGTCTGCGTACAGGATTATGGCGTCGGCATAGATAAAAATAATGTGAACAGGCTTTTTGACCGTTATTTCCGTACTGATAATACGGCCATGCGTTTTGAAGGGCTAGGCCTTGGATTGTTCATTTCCGCAGATGTGATCAAACGCCATGAGGGCACCTATTGGCTGGAAAGCGAACCTGGAAAGGGATCGAGCTTCTATTTCCGTTTGCCCATGGAACCCGATCGCCACGCTAATCCCTTCATTGATGAACACAAAACCTACCAGGATGAATATGTCAGCATTCATTATAATTCAACGCTACACCAGGTCGAATCTAAATGGAAGGGTTATCAGGACTTTGAGTCCGTACAACGTGGTGGACTGAAAATCCTGGAACTAGTGAGGTACAACCGGGCAAGCAAGCTGCTCAATGACAATAGTGATGTGCTGGGCAATTGGTCAGAAGCAGCAGAATGGGTAGCCAAGGACCTGCTGGTAAGTATGGAGGCTGCAGGTTTGAAGTACATCGCCTGGATCCAATCCCGAAGCGCCTTCAGTCGCTTATCCGCACAAAAAACCGCAGACATGGCGGAGGTTGGGATAGAGATGGCATTCTTCAGCGAGCGCATTGCCGGCCAGGTCTGGCTGGCGGAAAGATCTGTTTAGGCCTGCTGTTTGCATCATCTATAATGGAAAAGAAGTTGAAATACGCTCCCGAGCCATTGGACGTTTTTTCTCGTTTAAATCCCTGATTTCTAGGGAAAAGATGAGCATGAATGACCACAATGTGGGTAATGTTTACACTACTTTGACGAAGCAAACAATTTTTTGAACCATCAAACAGAAAAAAAATGGCAGCACATCAAGGTGATATCATCGAAAGAATTATCAGAAGACAGGGTCATTCGATCTCTGATCTTGCGAAAATTACCGGCGTTAACCGACGCTCCATCTACAACTGGTTTTTACAGCCCAGACTTAAACCGGAAAACATTATTAAAGTGGGACAGGCTATTGGTCACGATTTCTCCGAACAGTTCCCCGACCAGTTTGTTTCCGAAGACTTTATCGCCGTTGAACGTAATGCAAGCATTGAAGATCAAAAAATAGATGTCTGGAAGGAAAAATATATCGATCTGCTGGAACGATATAATTTGTTGTTGCGGATTTCGAAGGGGGAGGTGCAGCTTCCGAATATGGAAGGGCAGACAAATGGCAGAATGGTAAACCACCAGGGGATTTTGATTTAAAGGTATGCAAGAGAGTAACCTCTCAGTTACCCCCCTGCATTAACGCTCTCAGGACAAATATAGAAATAGATACAACAGTTTCGGAAAATATTTCTACTTCGTATAAAAATTGCACAAAACTAAACGAAGTTTTACAATTGTTCATGCTAAGTTTGGGTGTATCGCAGATCTTCAAAAGGAAATTTGCACGATACATCAACTAACTGTTACTTCAATTTAATGCTGATCCCCTTAATAGTCTGCCAGCCCGCTTTATCCGTTACCCGGATCAGGAAGTGGTAGTCGCCCGCATCTACATCAGCCGGCACATCTATTTCCTGCTCCAGTACATGCTGTTTCAATCCCGGAGCTATCGGAAAATCCTGGATCAGGAGAAATGGCTTAACAGCCGTTTTCTTGGCTTCCATGGCGCAGCTGTTTACTTCTGTGCTGTGACTGTGCTGGTCGAAATTATGGTGTACATCCACACTCACGGAACCCAGTTCAACATTATCACTGAAAGTTGCACGCAACGTGAATTTGCTGCCTCGTTCAATTTCACTGCATTGCTTTGGAAATGCATTTGCCGCAGTGATATCGATCACCGGATAGGTCTCGTCAATAGGACTTTTGTCCTCGTCTTTGCTGCAGCCACTTAGAATCGCTGCACAGCTTAATAGCATCAGGATGCCTCCTTTAAAAATATTCATGGCTTAACGTATAAAACCGGAAGGCCATTGGCCTTCCGGTTGGGTTTGTAAAGGGTTTATTTAATGAGTTTTACGTTGCTCAGTGTTAAGGTTTATCAAAATGCTCCTCAAACTCCGCTGCTTTACCAGCCTGATCTACCACTTTCAAGTGCACATGGTAGTGTCCCTTAGGCGCGGCGGTTACATCCATGTGTTTGTGGAAATTGTAAGTTGTCTGTCCTACCATGTTCGCATCAGCATAGCTGAATTCTTTTTCCCAGCCCTTACCATGGATCTCTACGATGATCTGGGCAATCTTATTCGCTGCGGTAACCGTTGCTTCGGCATGCAGGTCATTTCCAGCGGCGTTCAGGCCAACTTCAAAACCAGCCAATGATGGAAGGCTTGGGTCATTCTGCAGTTCCAAAGTAGATTCAACCTTGGTTTCCTGTCCACTGCTGTCCCTTACCTTTAACACGACATCATAGCTGCCTAAAGCCGCGTCTGCAGGTACATCGACATGTTTGTGGAACTCAGCATTTTTCAATCCTGCAAAGCCCTCCATATAAACGGTGTTCAGTTTCCAACCTGTGCCACTTTTAGGGTTGATCTCCAGGGTTACACTTTCGATGTTTGCGGTCGCGGTGATTTCCGCTTCCACATGCACATCGCCACCCGGATGTGCGGTCTTGTTGTTGTCTGGCCCAATCTCCAGGGCGCTGATCACCGGTGCAGAAAGCCCCGCGACATCATCATCTTTTTTACAGGCGCCAAAAGTTGCCGCGATCAGCAGGAATCCTGCAATTAGTTTGTTGTGTTTCATGTTACTTGTTTTTGTTGTTTTCATTTTTGATTTTGTTGGTTGTTGTATACTGATTAAAGAACTCGATTCCTGCTGCGCATGGCTTTAGTAGATCCATTTAATGCTGCGGTTTGATCTTAAAAGGCAGCTTCAGCGAAAGCACCAGGTTCCTTCCGGCTTCCGGCAGTTCGATCAGCCGGTAAAAGCTGGTGTGGTTCAGGTAGCGTGCATTCAGTAGGTTCTGCGCCTGCAGGCTTAGCTGCACTTCCTGCCCGTAAAAGCGCAGTTTTGTGCCCGCCTGAACATTCAGCGTCTGATAACCTGGGGTCTTCTTTTCCGGTGGAACGATCTTGTTCTGCGCTGCCGTCATCCGGTAGTCCAGGGAGAGATAGCTGCCTTCCATTCCCCGGAGTTCAGGGTTCCAGCTTAGGTTCAGCAGCAGGGAAGCCGGCGGGGAGAAGGGGAGCGTATAACCTTTTTTGGCACCCGAAAGCTGCCTGTTGTACAGGTACTCGGCAAGCACTTCTGTACTCAGGCTTTTCCAAAAATTATACTTCAGCTGTAGCTCCGCACCATAGCGTAACACACGACTTTGCGCATATTCGAAGATCTGGTTCCCTGCGCCATAATTGCGGTCGTGCGCGGATGTAGGGTTCAGGTAAATGTAGTTGGGGAAATAGTTGTAAAAGGGGCTGAACTGCAGGGACCAGCGCTCCGCCGTCCAGACGGCACTGAAGTCTAGCTGGTAGCTTTGCTCGGGCGACAAGTCTGCGTTTCCACGTTCATAACTGAAATAATGATAGTTCACCCCATTGGCGCCGAGTTCCTTGGCGATCGGCATCCGGAAGCTTTTCCCCACATTTGCTTTCAGTGCCAGTTGCTCAAGATTGTAGTTCATGCCCAGGGACCAGACCAGGCTCTTGAAGTTCCGGTTCAGGTTTGCTGCACGAAGCACATGTTCTGCACTTGCAGCATCGCCGGCATTGATGTTAGATGGAAACCAGTCGCGGTATTCAAACATCCTGATCCTTCCATAATCAAAGCGCAGGGCCGCATGTAACAGCAGTTCCTCATTAACTTTTAGCTTATCGTACACGAATGCACCTGCTGTACTTTGATCAAAGGAAGGCACCAGGAAGCCCCAGCCATCTATGGTGTTATGTTGTTGTTCCAGATTGAACCCCATACTCAATCGGTGTTTTCCCAGGCTGATGTTGTCCCGCAAATTCACAGTATATACCCGCTTGTCGAAGCCACGCTCCAGTTCAGCGGGGATGCGCATGGAATCCGGGTATTGCGAAGGCATAAAGCCGTGGTTAACGTACATGCTGAACTCTTCGCGGAAGTTACGTTGGTAGCCGATTTCGAGCTCCAGGTTATGCGCCGCAAGCTGGTAGCTGCTGCGGTTGATGATCTTGAAATGGTTCACTTTCTGGCTTGGCAGCTGAATGTCCCTGCTGCTGGCATCGTGCATGACTTCATCCACACGGCGCGGCTCCAGCCCATGGGCATTCGCAAAGAAGCCGCTTTTGCTGTAGCTATTGCTCAGGTAGAAGATCGAGCGGAAATGATCGCTCAGGTATCCGGTACTGAAATGCAATCCACTTTCCCGGCCTGCCGTGTTCCGGAGCTGCCTGTTGTGCAAGGGCACCGCATAATCATAAACGAATACTGTATCTGCGGGAACTCGGTAATCGCCATAACGCTGCTCCGTGATCCGCGCATCAAAGAAGAGTTGCTGTTTGCGCCCATACAGATTGATGGAAGTGCCATACTGATCATTGTTGCTTTTTCCAATCAGCTCCACCGAGCCGCCAAGGGTGTGGGCTGCAGGTACAGCCGGCGGCTTCACGTGAATGGCTCCGGCAATGGCATCCGAGCCATATACAAACGCCGCTGCACCTTTGATCAGCTCCACAGACCCGGCAGCAAACTGGTCCAGCTCCAGCCCATGGTCGGCACCCCATTGCTGCCCTTCATGTTTTACGCCTTTGTCTACCACCACCACACGATTGAAGCCCAGGCCGCGGATCAGGGGTTTCGACTGCCCCGAACCAATGCCAATGGTCTTAATACCCGGCAGCCGCTCCAGCGTTTTCATCAGACTGCCACCGAGATTCCGTTGTATGAAATCCGGCCGGATGACTTCCACATTCAGCGATTCTTCCTGTTTGCGTTGCTGGATCAGGTTGTCCCGTACCTCCACTTCTTTCAGCTGGTGCTGCCGCTCATGCAGCATCAGTCGCAGCTGCCGGTCGGCGGAAAGCTCCACCTCCTGGTTCAACAGCATATAGCCCTCTACTGAAGCACTAAGCCTGTATTTGCCAGGTTGCAGGTTTGAAAATTGGAAATTGCCCGAAGCATCGCTGTGTGCATTGCGGTTTACAGGCTGGAGGCTAAGCAGGACATTTTCCAGCGGCTGTTCTGCGGCGTTCACAACTTTGCCCGACAAACGTATGGTCTGTCCATGAAGCAAAAAGGAAAACATGCAAAACGCTACGGTGAAAATGCCCTTCCATACAGAAGCAGTCATTTTATAGCATTAAGAATTAAAAAATATAGCAAAGGGGATTGCAGGCCAGCATGCTGGCAGCATCGGCGTCAGTATCTAGAAAGATGGCTGACTAGCAGGAAAAAGCAGGAGGACCTTTGTTGGTGAAGCCTTGTAAGCTAAACTTGTAGTTTCCAACAAAGACATTGGTGTTTAAGGTAATTGCATCCGGAAGGGGTACGCTGAGCACCAATGGATGACTGATGTAGAATTCTTTGGATTGCTGATGTGCGAGGTAATCACATATCTGACATTTGTCGGCTGCAGCAACCTGATCCTGATCATTGCCTTCATGCTGGTGCGTGTGCTCCAGTGCGGCAACTTTCGGGTGACTGTGGAAGATCTGTGCGACAGAGATGGAAAGAAACAGCATCACCAGCAGCATGGCGCCGGCCTGGTAGCATCTTCTCAAAATCTGTTTACGTTCTCTTCGCATCAACCGCAAATGTCTGATAAATTTGGAAAGCCTCGCTACCAGTCGTGTTAATTTTAAGTAACGAAGCTGTTAGATTGGTATAAATTACATTTTGTTTTTAAGGCTGCCCTCCGTTTTATTGCGCCTTCGCCAGAACAACAAGGCGCCGCTAATCGACAGTAACCCAGGTGTTAAACCCAGGAGCACATAGCCTACTTTTACCGGTGTGGTCCCGAAACTTCCGGTATGAAGGGGCATAAAACTGCTTTCGATCTTTTCCCACATCCCCATGTTTTCAAAACGATGCACATGAACAATCCGGCCATTTTTCGGATCTATGGACACGGAATTCGGGTTATAGAACAAGGGCAGCTGTCCTTCCCGCAAGCCGCTGATGCGGAAATCCTTCCCTGGCTGCGTAGGCAGATAGATGTTTTTGATCCTCAGATCCGGCATGCTTGCTTTTGCACTGCCTAACATGCTATCCATGGATACCTCCGCCAGGGTGTTTTCCGGCGCTGGCCGCATTTGCTTTTTCCAATAAGCCGGATCCATCGAGAACATGTTCATCCAAAATCCGGTGAAGAAAATGATAAGGTTAAACAACAGTGTCCAGACACCGATAATGCGGTGCAGACTGGAGGAGGCCCTGCGCCAGCTGTCCCATTTAAAAGGTACCCTGAACAGCAGTACCCGCCAGAAGAACTTCCGGTAGATGATCAGTCCGGTCAGCATGGATAGCAGCATGGTGATGCCGAAGATGGTGGCCAGCAATAAACCAGGGAGCCCAAGTTGGAAGCTCCAGTGGAACTGCAGGATCCAGTGCATCAAACCGGGATTGAACTCCCGGAGTTTGCCCTCCCGCAGCACCTTGCCGGTGTAGGGATCAATGTTCATCAGCCCCAGATCGTAAGTGCTGATCCTGCCATCGTTCTGGTACAAGCGGAAAGCCCAGGCCTGGTCAGCTGCAGCATCCGGGTTCAGCCAGGCAATGCCCCTGAGATTCGGATGGCGCGCAGTGATTTGCCGGTAAACCCGGTCCAGCGGCATTGGTGCAGCATGCGGGGCTGGCGGATGAACCCTCAACAGGTCGGCATTGAGCTTTTGATCGATTTCCTTCATGAACACCAGTGCGGAACCACTCAGACCGAGCAGCAGCAGGAAGATGCCGCTGATCAGTCCGAGCCAGCTATGTAGTGCAAAGGCTATTTTTGTAATCTTTTTCATAGGACTAAAAGATCTGGTAAGTCAGGCCCAGCCTGAAGTTGAAAGGATCACCTAAGCCGGCATTTGTTACTCCCGACCTGCTGCCTGTGAAATAGTGTTTGTCAGCCAGGTTGTAAGCATTCAGCTGGATGTTGTAACGACCACGCTGATAATTCAGGGCCGCATCAAAGACCGTATATTCCGGGAAGATGAAGTTTTGATTGCTGATCAGTCCGACCTGATCACCTACATACCGCATCCCGGCAGCGATACCCAAACCTTTCCAAGCAGTACGCCCAACCTGATATTTCAGCCAGAGGTTGGCCATGTGTTTAGGTGCATTGGCAAAGCGGTCGCCTTTTTTGCCAAAGGCCGTCGTGCTTCGTACCACATGTTCATTGTAGGCATATCCTGCAATGATGTTCAACTGCCGGATGCTGCCCATCAACGAAAATTCGAGACCCCTGCTACGGGTGCCATCAATAGCAGCCTGCCGGTGCGAGTTTTCTGGTGTTGGCGCTGCCGTCAGGATGTTCGCATAGTTGATCTGGTAGGCAGAAACGCTGGCCGAAAGCTGCCCTTGCAGCAGTTCTGCTTTGGAGCCCAGTTCATACTGTGTTGCCGTCCGGGTAGGAAAGGGTCCGCCGGAAAGCACATTATTGGAGGTTTGTGGATTGAAGGATCGCAGATAGCTACCGTAAATGGAAATGTTTTCCCCCGGCAGATAGACTAAACCTACACGCGGTATCCAGCCCGAAGCCTGAAGCGCATCACCTTGTTTGCTGTCGCGGGCAGAAAGTGGTGTTTCCTTAGCGTCGTAGTTGTCGTACCTTAAGGACAGCAGTGCCCGCAGACTTTTACCGAAGCTGATCTGATCCTGCAGGTATGCGCCGCCAAGATTGGTCACCCGTTTATTGTCGTCCGACTCCAGCACCGGTGCATCTGCGGCAGGTGGATCATTGCTGTAATCTGGATGGAAGATCGAAATACGGGTAGAGGCTTTATAGACATAATCATTCCTGGTCCAGCCATAACGGTTATAGTCCGCACCGACAATAAATTCATGGTGCAATACCCCTGTTTTCAGACTGTAATTGACGAATGCGGTCGTCTGCAAGGAAAACCGGTCCGTTTCCCAGTCCTGGTAGGCGCGACTAATCGAGTCATTTCTGATCTGGCCCTGTGGAATATGATCGGTATAGTCGAGCACATTTCTAACAGCGCGCTGCACCAGGCTAAGCTTCAGCTTTTCGTTGAAGCGGTGGTTGAAGGTCAGTGTTGCGGAACTATTGTTTGTCCGGCCGTAATCACTTGGGCTCTGCACCGTAAGGGCGGCAGGGTAGTAGTCGAAATCAAAGCTGCCATCCGGATTACGGCGGATGAAGCTGCCATTGTCGTATTGCTGCAGGGCCTTCTGCCTGGCGTAATTAATTTCCAGGTTCAGGTCCGTGTTTGCATTGAAGAGGTAGCTGATGGAAGGCGCGAGAAAGATGTTCTCTTTGTCCTGATCATTGCGGAAACTCTCCGAGCGATCATAACCGATATTCGCCCGGTACAGCAGTTTTTTATTCCTGCTTAAGGGGCCAGCCAGGTCGAGCGCTGCCCGGCGGAATTTCCAGCTGCCGAAGCTCAGGTCTATCCGCGCCAGGGGTTCTTCCTGGGGTTTTCTGGTGATGAAGTTGATGACGCCACCAGGTGCACCTTCACTGAACAGGGCGCCGGAAGGGCCACGCAGCAGCTCCACCGCTTCTACATTATAGAGCAGCGGTTGCTGGCTCCAGAGGAACAGGTTCCCCCGGATACCGTTGTACAACAGGAAACTTGCATCATTGGGGGAGTAGGCCGTAAAGCCACGCATGTTGAATGAACCATTGCCGTTGTTGGCCTTCATGCCGGTGAAGCTGCCGGCAATTTCATTCAGGGTGATCGCCTGCCGGTCGGCCATGGCTTCTGTGTTCATCACCTGCACCGATTGCGGGCTTAGCAACAGCGGTACTTCGGTACGGCTGGCAGCACTGGTTTTAGAAACCTGGTAGCGGGGTTTATGGAGTTTTACTTCCACTTCCTTCAGTTTCTCACCCGCAAGCGTGTCCTTAAGATTTTCTCTGTATCCTGCAGGGTTGTTTTTATCGGATTGTGCATAGATTTTTACGCCGCCAAGCAGCAACAGCATCAGCATGCTGAAAAATGGTATTTTCATTTTACGCGAAAAGGATGTTAAAAATTCAGAAAGTAGCGCACAGGCGGAACCGGGGCCCTGTAAAACAAAGCCGGTCGCTGGCGCAGAAAATTTTAACAGGATAGACTGGGTGGGTGGGCGATTTCGCGGTTGAATTCCGGCAGTTCAAACTTCTGGATTGAAGGTGTCTTTTTCGCCGGAACGGTGATGACCAGGGCAGGGGCAGCCGTTTCGTTCAGGAAGAACAGGTCTACGGATGCTTTTTTCTGTGTCTGGTTTTCCTGCTTCTTTTCTTTGTCTTCCGCATCCTTCAGTTTCTTCATCAGATAACACTTTCCCTCGCAGTTCAGTTCCGGACGATCCCGGTTTTCGCAAAGGGTAGCAGCGATATAAGCCTGATTGGATTTGAATTCCGCGTAAACAAAGAGCTTGGATAAGATGGAACTTAACAGCGCGAGCAGTAACGTAAAAGCAATAATGCGGCGGATCATTTGCCGGCAAAGATATTAAATATCTGCATGCGGCAGCAGGTATTTATCCTTTAGCCTTGATAAAGGCGTTAACCTGATTTACAAAGTGATCAATGTCGAAAGGTTTCTGTATAAATCCGTCCGCGGCACCTTCCGAGAGCGCGATATCTGAAGGGGCATGCGCAGACATGATAATAACCGGAATGGAGCTGGTATCAGAAGCTTGTTTAAGGGATTTACTGAGGTCGATGCCACTGCCATCAGGCAACATCACATCCATGATCACCAGATGAACGTTTTCTTTGTTGCTACGGTTTAAAAAGGCTTTCGCATTTTCGAAGGTTTCCACGGTATAACTAGCATCTTCGAGTACATATTCTACAATAAACCTGATGTCTGCATCATCTTCAACAATCTGTATAACCCTTTCCATGTTTTCTTTTGTAATGTATTAACGGGAATTCCTGCACTAAGTTTAAATAAAAACAACAAAAATATGCAAGGGGCTAGAACTTCCCGTTCATGGCCTGGAATAATTCCTTTTGCAGGCTCTGGCCTTTATCTTCATTATACCACCATTGTAACTGAAGTTTGATTTCCTCATCGCTGGCATCTTCGGCCTTTAGCCGGTCATAAAGCACCTGGCATTGCTCCGGCCTTGGCCCCCAAACCAGCAGATCTTTATTGCTGCCATCACGGATCACAAACTTGGGGATGGACTTCGCATTGCGGGTTAAGTATTGTTCGATCAGAAAGGGCTCCGAATCACGGAGCTGTATATCGAGTTTAATCAAGGGATTTTGCTCGCTGAGCATGTACAAAAAAGGGAGGATATGTGCCGCATCGCCACACCAGGGTTCCGTGATCACGATCCATTGTTGGGGCTTATCAAGCTGCTTTAGGTGTTGTACCAGCGTGTCGTCCAGCTGGCCAATCGTGAGCCAACGGCGTTGCCTCGACCAGTTCAGCTTGGTATAGTTGAGGTAGTCGGGATTGTTGTAGGGCGGAAGGCGTTTTGCGCTATCCAGTACAGCCTTAAAAAAGACTTTATAGGTTGGGAAATCCATATGAGATCGTTATGAACAAGCCGCAATATAAGCATATTGCGAGAAAGTTGTGAAATTATTGCACAGGTATAATCTTCTCGTGCTACAATACGCAAGTCCTAAGTCCTGAAGCACTTAGTGAACATCCTTTTCAGTTGTAAACCTTTCTGTTCAGCTGTTAATTTTTAAGACTCCTGGGTCAGTGCAAGGCCGTTTTCAACAGAGAATTTCTCATTACAACTACTGAAGTTGCTCAAGCCTATACATTGCCATATCGCTAATGATTGAATAAAGGTTTATAGTAAATATGCGCAAGGTGTGGAGGCTGCGTCATTTGAGCTACCTTGTACTCTCTACCGTATAAACAAAGCTGTCCGCTTTGTAATGACCTACGTTAAATTCAATGGGCCGCTCCAGCTGATCGTACACAAACCGCTTGCGAAAAAGAATGGGGCTGCCGGCAGGTACCTGTAATTTTTCCGCAATGAACGCATCGGCGCCAATTGCACTGATTTCTTCTTTTGATAAAGTTGCAATTACACCATGTTCTTGTTCCAGTAACTCGTACAACGGACGTTTGAAGTCATCGTCGGGGCTAAGTCCCACCCTGGGATGGAAGTAAGAGGCGAAATAAACAAAGGGCTCCTCCGGCCGACCACGGACCCGCTCCATTTTTAAGACCGGCTCATCGGACCGGATATTAAAGAAGATCATCAGGTTCTTGTCAGGCAGTTCCCAGGTAACATGCAGTTCAAAGTTCTTGATCGGGATTCCCCTTAATTTCATCTCCTGTGAAAAACTCAGCCAGTTATTTGATTTGGAGCTTACGGCACCTGGCGCAACCTTCGTTCCTGCCCGTTTTTTACGGATGAGCAAACCCTCAAACACTAATTTGTTAATCGCTATCCTAAGCGTAGTTCTCGAGATCCCCAGCCGTTCGGCCAACTCCACTTCATTCGGGATGTTCTTCCCATTCTGGTATTGTTCCTCGGTAATAAGCTGCCTGAGCAGGTTCTCTGCCTGAACATGTAGCGGAACAGGACTCTTGTGATCTATACTATAGCGCATGGTCATGATTATACACAAAAGTAAAATAATTCCGCTAATCCTTATATGTATGTACATATAAGGGTATGAAAAGGCCTGTGTTAGTGTATTTTAAATACTATTGCCTCGGAAGTTTAATTTTTAATAACATTTTGTTTATCTAAACAAATGTATATGTTTGTACATATAGGATGGTCACCATCGTGTATTTCTAATAATATGCCTGACAGCCTATATCCTGCAAGAGTTTAAAATAATATGTACACGCATAAATAAAATCATGACTTCAGATCTAAGAGCTAACCCAGTCCACACCAGCGCTGAACTACGTAAAACAGCGCAGTTCCTTATGCCTTCCCAATTAGATAAGCCCCATAATGTAAAAGATGGGTATAATATTTATCCTTCCGCTGCTCTGGGTAAGGACAAAATCTTCAGTGGCTATGAATCCTTAACGCAGTGGATTGTGGAGCAGCGGACTGTGCTTATTGACGGTTATGTTGGTGTATTCTGGGATAATGTACAGGAGGCCATCAATAGCTGCCTTGAGGCACGGGGATACCGTGCGAATTGGATCAAAACAGGAGACTTTCTAAAGTCCAGTGCCGATATCGATACGCTGATCGCGCCTTTTCTTGGTGCAGAAGACGCGGTATGGGGTAGCAAATGTACATTAAGCCTGCCGGACTTATACCAGATTGAAGCACTAAAGGCGCAATTGCCCGATCACACTGCAGAGGTCAATATCATCATCGGCCCTGCGGCTGCATTGGCCAATTGGGATGCCGCAATCCTATATATCGATCTCCCTAAAAATGAGTTTCAGTTTCGGATGCGCGCAGGAGCAGTAAATAACCTGGGTGCAACACAGTTTGTACAGCCCTTTCAAATGTACAAGCGGGCCTTCTTTGTAGACTGGGTGCTGCTGAATGAACATAAAAAGTCAATTCTAAATAAAATGACGGTGGTCGCAGACGGCCAATGGCCCGACACCATCAACTGGATGTATCAGTCGGACCTTGCTTCGGCGCTGGATCAACTCAGTCAGTCCGTTATTCGCGCCAGACCTTGGTTCGAACCGGGCGCCTGGGGTGGGCAATGGATCAAGGAGCACATCAGCGGCCTGAATACCGACGTTGTGAATTATGCCTGGTCTTTTGAGTTGATCTCACCTGAAAATGGTTTGGTGTTCGAAAGTAACGGCAATTTACTGGAAGTTTCTTTCGATATGTTGATGTTCCATAATCAGCAGCAAATGCTTGGTAAACATGCTGGAACCTATGGTGACCAGTTTCCAATCCGCTTTGATTTTCTGGATACCGTAAGAGGGGGCAATTTATCCATCCAATGCCATCCCAGTCTAAAATATATTCAGGAGCACTTTGGTGAGCAGATTACCCAGGATGAGACCTATTATATTCTGGACTGCGAAAAAGATGCAAGGGTTTACCTGGGGTTTCAGGACGACATCGAGCCCGAAACCTTTAAAGCAGTCCTGGAAGAAAGCCAGGAAAAGGGAGAAGAGATAGCGGTAGACAAGTATGTGCAATCGTTCGAAGCGGAAAAGCATGACTTTTTTCTAATACCAAACGGCACGGTGCATAGCGCTGGAGCGGGCAATTTAGTGCTTGAAATAAGTGCCACGCCATACATATTCACCTTCAAGATGTACGATTGGGTGAGGCTCGACCTGGATGGAAATCCGAGACCTATAAATATTGAACATGCCTTTAATAACCTGGATTTTGAGCGCAAAGGTGAAAAGGTACCACAGGAACTGATCTCTAAGCAGGCGCTGCTTGCAGAAGGCGAGGACTGGCAGATCCTGCACCTGCCTACACATCCGGAGCATTTCTATGATGTGCACCGTTTGGAATTTGACCAGCAGATCAGCGTACAGACGGAAGACAGCTGTCAAGTTTTAATGCTCGTTGAAGGAGATGCGGTAAGTATTCAAACAGCAGAGGGCAGCATTCAGCAATATGCCTATGCGGAGACCTTCGTGGTTCCAGCTGCGGCAGGATCCTACCAACTAACAAACCTGGGTGAAGGTCGCGCTAAAGTGATCAAGGCATTTTTAAAGTAAGCAAAGATGAACAGTTTAAGCAACAATAGCCTAACACCCCAAAAAAGCAGTTCTTACCTATATCTGGTATGCCTGGTAGCTGCTTTAGGCGGTTTCCTGTTTGGATTCGATACAGCCGTAATATCTGGCACGATCAGCCTGGTAAAAAATGACTTTAGCCTCAACCCGGTTAGCGAAGGCTGGTTTGTAAGCTGCGCCTTACTGGGCTGTATCATCGGGGTGAGCTTCTCCGGTAAACTCAGCGACAAGTACGGGCGCAAAATTGTACTGATCCTATCAGCGATCCTGTTTTTAGCTTCCGCCCTTGGCTGTATGTACGCGGAGACCTTTTCCATACTGATCATTTTCCGTTTGATCGGGGGACTGGGGATCGGTGTGGCTTCCATGGTATCACCATTATACATCTCTGAATTTGCACCCTCCCGTTTAAGGGGCATGATGGTGTCGCTTTACCAGTTGGCTTTAACAATTGGAATTGTACTGGCTTACTTTTCGAACGCTTATCTTGCGGATCATGCGAGTTCAGTTTACGCAACGGCGAGCATGACCAAAATCTTTTCTACGGAAGTCTGGCGTGCCATGCTTGGCCTTGGTGCTTTGCCGGCAGCCATCTTCCTGATTTGCCTGTTTCTGGTGCCTGAATCCCCAAGGTGGCTGCTCTTAACCGGGCAGGAGCAGAAAGCTGCAGCCATTTTGGTTAAAATTGATGGCCCTGAGGCTGCAAAGCGGGAGGTCGAAGCATTTAAAATGCAGGGGGATGATAAAGATACGCCGCTCGCAGCGCTTTTTACCCCGGTTTACCGCAAAGCTTTATGGATCGGTTTACTTTTGCCCTTCCTGTCACAGGTTTGCGGCATCAATGCCGTTATCTATTACGGTCCCCGCATTCTCGAACAGGCAGGATTCACGCTGAACAGCGCGCTTGGCGGCCAGGTAACCATCGGTCTAGTCAATGTCGTATTTACATTTGTAGCCATATTCACTGTCGACAAATGGGGTAGGAGGCCCTTGTTATTTGTCGGCATCGGCGGTGCGGTTGGCTCATTGATTATCATCGGTGCCCTATTCGCGCTTGGGATTACATCAGGGCCATGGATCCTCTTATTCATCCTGGCCTTCATAGCCTGCTTTGCTTTTTCTTTTGGACCGGTTTGCTGGGTAGTTATCGGAGAGATCTTTCCGAATGCCATCAGGGGTAAAGCCATGGCACTGGCAACCTTGTCTCTATGGGTGGGAAATTTTCTGGTTGGACAACTCACGCCCGTTATGCTGGAGGGGCTGGGTTCTTCCTGGACCTTCTGGTTGTTCGCAATTTGCTGCTCCCCGGCAATATGGCTGACCTGGAAAGTGATACCCGAAACCAAGGGCCGTTCTCTGGAAGACATTGAGCATTACTGGAAGAATGATCATGAAAAATCAGCCTGAACAGCAGTCCGCATAAAAAAATAACCAAATAACAGATTAACCAATAACCAAATAAGATTTGTATGAAACTTAAAAGATTACACAAGCCGCTTGCAGCCATGCTGGTTTGTGCTGCAGTGTTTAACGGCACTGCTGCTGTTGCGGCCTTCGTGCCTGTGGCGCGGGCAGTAAAGCTTGCCGATATCACGGTAACTGGTCGCGTACTCGACGAAAAGCAACAACCTATACCTGGTGTAAACATCAGCATCGCCGGTACTAAAACAGGAACCGTCTCCGATGTAAACGGTAATTATAAATTGAATGTGCCGGACGCTTATGCTGGCCGCAGCCTGAGCTTCTCCTATATCGGATATCTTAGCCAGCAAGTTGCGATTGCCGGAAAAACGCAAATTAACGTTACCCTGCAGCCAGATAATCAGAACCTCAATGAAGTCGTTGTAGTTGGTTACGGCACGCAATCGCGGGTGAGCCTGACCGGTGCTGTAAGCCAGGTTAGTTCCGAAAACATCGAAAACAAACCTGTACTGAATACCTTGCAGGCCCTGCAGGGTGAGGCACCCAATCTGGTCATCCAACAAAGCCAGCTTAACCCCGGCAGTAATGTAAGCATCAACATCCGTGGGGTCGGGACCCTTGGTAACAATGATCCACTGGTTGTTATCGATGGGATCGTCGGCGGTAACATCAATACCCTGAACCCGAACGATATTGCCAGCGTATCCGTGTTAAAAGATGCTGGTTCGGCAGCTATTTATGGCTCACGTGCAGCAAATGGCGTACTATTGGTAACCACGAAGAGTGGTAAGATCAACCAAAAGCCATCACTCAGTTACAATACCAACTTTGGTTTGCAGGATCCACGGGTGCTGGTTGAAAAAGTTGACGCCTGGGACAACGCTTATTATAAGAACCTTTCGCTGGTAAACGCGGGTCTGCCTCCGGTTTATACACCAGATCAGATCCTGGAGCTGAAAAATCAAGGCAACGGCACCTGGGATATTGAGCACCTCCTTAAAAATGCGCCGCAGCAGTCGCACAATGTAAGCCTCAGCGGTGGTGGTGAAACCAATTCCTACTATGTGTCCGCAGGTTATCAGGATCAAAAAAGTAACTTCATCGGCAACGGCGGTTCAGGTCCTGATTTTGGTTACAGCAAATACAACCTTCGTTTAAACCAGACCTCTCAGATCGGTGTACTGAAGGTTAATGTGATTCTGAACTATACCAAGACACGGAATAAAACCAACTCTGTGGGTGATAATAACATCTTCGCTGATGCTAACCGCGTACCATGGAACTATAACTGGCAGGATGAGAATGGTAACTACCTCACCAACCCGGTAGCTTCACAGTACAACGAATATGGGGTGCTGGAAAAAGGCGGATTCAACCAGGCAGACAATGACGAGATCTTTGGGAATTTCAATGCGCAGCTTAACCTAACCAAGGACCTGAAGTTAACCGGGGTTTTCGGTGGAACGATCGCTAATAACGGCAACTTTTTCCGCCGCACCAGGGTAGATTTTCTCCCATCCGGCATTTATGGTGAAGATGCAACGGTATTCGACAACAATGCAAAATCTAATCTGTTCAACACGCAACTCTTATTGGAATACAGCAAGACTATAGCAGATCATAGCTTTAAAGCTTTGTTCGGTGCATCGAATGAAAATTTCAGTTCGAGGGGCTTTCAATTACAAAAGACTTTGACGGACCCATACTTAGGTACAGCCACGACGGGAACCTTGATTGATGCAATAAATTCCTATAACAGTATTGGCATAGACCAATGGAGCCTGAATTCGCTATTTACCAGAGTAAATTATGCCTATAAGAACAAATACCTGGCAGAAGCAACCGTTCGTAATGATTATTCATCCAGGTTTGCAAAAGGTAACCGCGCGAGTATTTTTCCGTCAGTGAACCTGGGCTGGCTAATTTCGGAAGAAGATTTTATGCAGCCGCTTGAAAATACCATCAGCAACTTAAAGCTGCGTACAACCTACGGGATCCTGGGTAACCAAAATGTTGGCGCTTACCAGTACCAAACAACGTATTTTAACTACCCAAGTGCCTATGGTTTCAGTAACCAGTCTGTTGGTGGGGCAGGTTTTAACCTGAGCAACCAAGATTTGACCTGGGAAAAAGCGGCCACCCTGAACGTAGGGCTTGACCTTGGTTTTTTCAACAACAGTCTTACAGCATCATTTGACTACTTTAATAAAGTCACCAGCGATATCCTGCAGCCCCGTTATGACGTGCCGCGCTTATTTGGTGCTGGATTGCCGGATTACAATGTTGCCAAGGTACGTAACCAAGGCTGGGAAGCAACCTTAACGTATAATATGAAAACCGGTGAAGCGGCACATAGCTTCAGCATGAACTTGTCAGACAGCAAAAACAAGCTCATGACCTTAACTGGTGGTACAACCGAGCAGATCATCAACCAGGATGTGTTTCAACTAATCCGCAGGGTTGGTGAACCGATCACCCAATACTATGGTTACGAAAGAGCTGGCTATTTCCAGAATGATGCGGATGTGCAAAGTGCAGCGAAGCCCGCAGGTGCAAATGTTGGCCCGGGCGATATCAAGTTTAATGACCGCAATGGTGACGGCATCATAGACGAAAAAGATAAGACGGTTTTAGGTAATCCCTTCCCACGTTATACCTTCGGCTTTACGTACAGGTTAAACTATAAGAACTTTGATTTCCAAATGTTCATACAGGGTGTTGGTAAAAGAGATGCCTTTCTGCGTGGCGAACTCGTGGAGCCTTTTCACTACAATTATGGCGCAACCGTTTATCAGCACATGACAGACTATTGGACACCGCAGAACCCGGATGCTACTTATCCCAGACTTGCTGCGATTGGTTCGGCATCGAACACAAACAACTGGCGTTCCGGCTCTGACCTGTATAAATACAATGCAGCCTACGCGCGTTTAAAGAACGTGAATATCGGTTATACCTTTCCTAGAAATATCAGCAAAAAAGCCGGTATGGAAAGACTGCGCGTTTCACTGATCGGTCAAAATCTTTTCACACTCAGCAAGCTAAGTTTTATTGATCCGGAAACTACCGAATTCGGAAATAATGTGAGTGTTTCTTCGGGCTCTAACAGTGCCAGAAGCTATCCATTACCAGTATTCTACGGTGCAGGTATAGACATTACTTTTTAAGGAAAATATTAAAAATACAAACATGAAAATTCTAATCAGACTGCTAATCGTCTTCCTGACTGCAACGGTTGCATCAGGGTGTAAGAAACTGGACCTGGCGCCAACCGATCGGTTTTCCGACCAAACCTTCTGGAACGTTGACGCAAACGTATACAGCGCATTGAATAATAATTATAGCCTGATGTACAACAGCAACATGTACTTCTATAACGAGGCAACTTCAGATAATGCTTATAGCACAACAGGAGATTTTGCGCTCATCGCAAGTGGTAATGCCAATGCCGCACAGGGTAAATTCCTGAATGACTGGACCTACTTCTACAGCGCCATCAAATCGTGTAATGTTTTTCTGGCGAGTGTGGATCAGAACACCACGCTTGCACCAGCGGTGATCGAGCGCTTAAAAGCGGAGAACCGCTTTATTCGTGCTTTTGCACATTTCAATCTTGCAAAGTGGTATGGCGATGTACCGCTGATCAGTACTGATATTTCTCCGGACGAAGCCAAGGTGATTACCCGCAGTCCAAAGGCAACCGTCATCCAATTTGTACTTGATGAACTGGACGCTGCCATAGCAGCATTGCCTGCCAAAGAACAGCTTGCTGCTACAGAAAATGGACGCATTACAAAAGGAGCAGCACTGGGCTTAAAAGCCCGTGTGTTATTGTATGAAGGGAACCGCATGGCTGAGGTTGTTGAAGTAAGCGAGCAGCTGATGAACAACCAGGGAGTTAACGGGCAGTATGGTTTGGTCGCTAACTACAGCAGTCTTTTCAGTGACCCAGCTTTGAACAAGAATAACAATGAGGCAATACTTTCCCTGCAATATGTACCAGCAATCCGTACCTGGGGTGAATTTTTTGATTTTGCACCACGGTCGGTGGGTGGTCGGGTAAGTGGCATGTCGCCAACGCAGGAACTTGTTGATGATTATATTACCCTGAATGGCCGCGGCATCAGGGAAGCCGGTTCGGGATATCTGGAAAGTAATCCTTACGTGAACCGGGATCCGCGTCTAACCGCCACCGTGGTCTACGATCAGTACAATTGGCTTAAGCCAGATGGCAGTACCAAAGTAATTTACATTAAACCTGGAACCGACCCAGATCCGGCTCGTTTGGATGAATTTAGTCCTGCTTCACAGGCCTCTTCTCCAACAGGTTACTACTGGCGTAAATATTATGATCCAATCGCTTTAGCTTCTTTTACCTCGGGTATGAACCTGCACCTGATCCGGTATGCGGAAGTGCTACTGAATTATGCGGAAGCAAAACAAGCCCTTGGACAGATGGATGAAGCGGTATGGAACAATACGATCAGGCTTTTGCGTCAACGTGCAGGTTTTACCGATGCCGCTGCACTGAATTTTCCTGGAAACGCTGATATGACCAACATCATTCGCCGCGAACGCCGGACCGAACTGGCAATGGAAGGTTTAAGAACAGATGACATCCGCAGGTGGAAAATTGGCGAGATCACCTTAAATGGCTATGCACATGGTGCCAGGTTTGGTGATGCTGCAGTAGATAATGGTTATATCCGTGCACAAAGAAGGACCTTCAGTGCCAAAGATTACCTATGGCCAATTCCTTCTTCTGAAATCGGATTGAATCCAAGTCTTACTCAAAATCCTGGTTATTAATGATTACGCAAGCAATTAAAACTTACAAAATGAAAAATTTAATCAGATTGGGTTGTGCGCTCTTGCTGGCTTCGCTTTCAATCGCATCCTGTAAAAAAGATACCAGGGCACTAAATGAAACCTTAATTCCGGTTGGGGCTTTAAGCCTGCCTGCAGATCAGCTAGCCCTAACACTGGATCCGACATCGGATACCACTGTGGAATTTAAATGGGAAGCCGCTGCTGCGGCCGATGGCGACTTTGTACTCTACGAACTTGCATTTGATAAAGCAGATGGTGACTTTAGTAATCCCATCTTCAAAACTGTATCCGAGGGCGGAGGACTGGAAACCAGTGTTAGGTTAAGTCATAAAGAGCTGAACAAGATCGCCAATACGGCGGGCATCGCAGCTTCCTCAAGCGGTAGCCTTAAATGGGCGGTACTCGCTTCAAAAGGTACGAACATCGCCAGGAGCAGCGTTGCCAGGACCATTGAAATCAGCAGACCTGCTGGTTTTGCGGATCTTCCTGCAGCGCTGTACCTCAGCGGTACCGCTACAGAAGCCGGCTCAGATCTAAGTAAAGCGCTTAAGCTTAAAATGAATGAGGAAGGCGTTTTCGAGATCTATACTTCGCTTAAAGCCGGGGAATATTTCCTGACGGATCAACCGGGCTCCGGGGGCAAAAATTATTTTATTGAAAACGGTATGATCAAAGAAGGCGATACGCCTGCAAACATTACTGGCGAAAAATTTTACCGCATAACGCTGGACTTTAACGTTGCTACGGCCAGCTTGGTCGAGATACAATCCCTTGGCTTGTGGATGTCAGCATATAACTCCGAAATCGGCCAGCTGGAATACATGGGCAACAGCACCTGGGCTGCTGCCAGCATTCCGGTAGAATTTTTTCAGTTTGACTGGGGAAGGGATGAACGATACAAATTTGTGTTCCATACCTCTGCGGGCCTGCAGTTTATGGGCAGTCCGAAAGCGGATAATGGCTCACCAACGGGGCAGCCAGCTTCTTATTTCGAGGTGCAGCCGGTAAGCAATGATCAATGGGCCAATACCTATAAGTTTGCACCCGCTGCGGATCGTAAAAATGTGAAAGTGGAATTTTCTTTAAGAACGGATGCACCGTACACACACGTGGTGAATGTAAACTAATGATGATGAAGAATTTTCTATATGGTTGCGT
This sequence comes from Pedobacter sp. NEAU-ZC8, assembly GCF_059278965.1. Taxonomy (NCBI): domain Bacteria; kingdom Pseudomonadati; phylum Bacteroidota; class Sphingobacteriia; order Sphingobacteriales; family Sphingobacteriaceae; genus Pedobacter; species Pedobacter sp. NEAU-ZC8. The sequence goes on along the minus strand of NZ_JCAJXC010000006.1, from coordinate 105,618 downwards.
GGCGGCGATGTTATTGTCTACCGGATCTTGCGGAAAGGAAGCGGCAGCCCCAGCGGCAGATCCTGTACTGCCCAAGCCGGGCGACAGCACCTCGGTGCCTGCAATCTCTATGTACCTGAGAAAAGCGAAGGAGACGAACAACTTTATTGTCGCGAACCTGCTTACGCCTTATAAGAGTTATAAGGTAAATACCACGACCAATACCACCAGTGCTTTTGAATGGTACACCGTGAGTCAGATCTACGCCGATGCCGCCATGGTCGTTAATGGAGACGCTTCCTATTTGACCAGCATGAACCAGACCTTTGAATGGATGGAGCATTTATGGGATAAGAATGATCCTAACGGCGGATATTTCGGCTTTGCATCTTTAGATGGCAGCGGCGCATCGGGGATCAAATATGTTGATGATAATTCATTAAGTGGCATGGTTTACCTGGAAGCTTATGAAGTAAGCACCGGGTCGTACAAGGAAGCCTATCTTGCAAAAGCCAAACGCTGTGCCGACTGGCTTATCAAGAGTGGTTTGTTTGATCAGACCCATGGTGGAGGCTTTTGGTGGACAACGGACCGGCAAGTTAAGCCTACCCAAACGAATGGTCTTGCACTGCAACTTTTTTCTAAGCTTTATAAGATCACCGGAGAAGAGCAATATAAAGCATGGGCCATTTCGGTAAATTCTTGGTTAAACAGCAAAATGTACCATGCCTCTAGTGGCTTATATGCCTGGCAGTTTGAGCAGAATGGGAAGCGTAATGATATTTTCTTTACGTATGACAATGCAATCATGGTTGAAGCATTTTTGTTGTATGCGCAAGCCATGAACGAGAACAGTTATGTCGCAAAAGCGCAGGCCCTCGGTAAAGCCATGAACCGGGTGCTTTGGGATACCCAGCATAATGTATATGTTTTCAATACGGCCGATCGCCGCATCACCCCAGCCTGGTGTGGATGGGGTACGCAAGCGATGATCAGGCTCTATGAAACGGATAAAAATGCGAGCTGGCTGAACTATGCGAAAGGTAATGTGGATGCGATCAACACGGTATTACTTAATCCAGCGAATAAAGGATACTTGCAATTTTCAAACCTTGATGGTTCCGGGAAGTACAGCAATTACGAAGGCGTTGATCAAGCCTGGATGCAACGCTTGCAGGTGATGCTCTCGAAATACAAATAAAAACTAAATTGGCTTGTTGCCATAGATTGGAAATTATGAAAACAACATTTAAACCCATCCTTGTACTATTACTATTTGCGCTTGCTTCCTGTAGCGTCAAACGTGAAAATTTTCTGAAATACGTTGATCCTAATATCGGCACAGCACATAGCCGCTGGTTCTTTTATACCCCTGCGGCAGTGCCTTACGGCATGGCGAAACTTGCTCCTTCAACCAATGGACATTATGGCAACGAGTCCGGTTGGGAAGCGGTAGGCTATGATACGCGTCAAAACTCCATAGAAGGCTTTGTACACTTCCATGAATGGCAGGTGGGTGGTGTGAGTTACATGCCGACAACAGGTGAATTGAAAGTGAAACCAGGAAAACTGGAAGATATCAACAGCGGCTACCGGTCGAAGTTCGATCGTAAGCAGGAGCAGGCTGAACCTGGTTATTACAAGGTGTTACTGGAGGATTACGGCATTACCGCCGAACTCACGGCGACCAGGCGCGTGGGCTTCCAGCGCTACCGCTTTCCTGCAAATGCGCAGTCGCACATCATTCTGGATATTGGTAATAAGCAGGGCGAAAGCAGTGATGTAACGGATGCAAGCATCAGGATGATAGACGATACGCACTTTGAAGGTTATGTATATACCTATCCAAAATATGTTAAGATTTACGATCCTGAAGGTAAAGTGGCCATGTTCTTCTATGGAGAGATCAGCAAAAAACCTGCGAATGTAACGTCATTTACTGCGGCTGAGACTAAACCAAACACGAATGCTGCAAAAGGTGTTGGTGCCGGACTGGTGCTGAACTATCAAACCAGCGATCAGGAAGTGATTGAAGTTAAAACAGGTTTATCTTACACCTCCATTGAAAATGCAAAGGGCAACTTTGTGGCCGAAGCTACAGGCTTAACCTTCGAAAAGGCAAAGGCCGCGGCACAGGAAAGCTGGCAGCAGGAATTGAGCAAAATTGCCGTAACGGGCCGCAATGAAGCAGATAAGAAAAAATTCTATACGGGACTGTTCCATGCCTTGCTGGGCAGGGGTATCGCCAGCGATGTGAATGGTGCCTACCCAAAACACCAGGGTACCATGGGGCAGCTGCCTGCGCAGTCTGGAAAGGACATGAAAGCCGAATTCATCAACACGGATGCGATCTGGGGTGGCTACTGGAACATCACCCAGCTCTGGGCATTAAGTTACCCCGAATGGTACGGTAGTTTCGTGAATACACAGTTACAGTTGTATAAGGACCGGGGCTGGTTTGGTGATGGTATCGCCAACAGCCAGTATGTCTCGGGTGTGGGTACCAACTTTGTCGGGCTTGCCATCGCGGCGGCCTATAATTCCGGTATTCGCAATTACGATGTTAACCTGGCTTACGAAGCTGTTAAAGCAAATGACCTGAACTATAAAGGCCGGATCATCGGCTCCGGTAAGATGGATACCAAAGCATTCCTGGAACATGGCTATGTGCCACATCTGGAACAGACCGGGCGCGATTTTGTAACTGACTCTACCGGATCTAATTTTTCAGGATCACATACTCTGGAGTATAGTTTCAGCGCATTTGCAACCGCACAGATGGCCAAAGTGATGGGAAAAAATGAGGATTATCGGCAGCTGCTGAAATATTCTAATGGCTGGCGCGCCCTGCTGAACCCGGCAAATAAGCTGATGCAACCGAAAATGGCTAATGGTCAATTTGTGGACAAGTTCGATCCTTATCAGCCATGGCGTGGTTTTCAGGAAGGTAATGCTATTCAGTACACCTTTTATGTACCGCACAACCCTGCGGGCTTAATCGATGCCATTGGAAAGGAGCAGTTCAATAAACGCCTGGACAGCATCTTCCGTGTTTCGGAGAAACTGGCCTTTGGCGGTGGCAAGACCATCGATGCTTTCGCCGGCATCAATGCCATTTATAATCACGGTAATCAACCCAACTTACATATCAGCTGGCTTTTTAATTTCTCGGGTAAACCCTGGTTAACGCAAAAATGGACGAGGTTAATCGGACAGGAATTCTATGGTACGGATCCAATACATGGCTATGGCTATGGACAAGACGAAGATCAGGGTCAACTGGGATCCTGGTATGTGATGAACGCTTTAGGCCTTTTCGATGTAAAAGGATTAACAGATGCCAGGCCGATTATTCAGCTCGGCAGCCCGCTATTTGATAAAGCGGAAATTAAGCTCGGCAACGGACAACATTTGTCGATACATACCATAAATAACGCTGCTGAAAATGTATATGTACAATCGGCCGAGTTTAATGGCAGACCTTTAGATAATTGTTGGTTATACCGGGACGAACTGATGAAAGGTGGTGAGCTCGTATTTACCATGGGTAATCAGCCGAATGAAACGTGGGGTACCAGAGTACCCCCGCCATCTGCGCAATAGATGTAGATGATCAGAAAACAGCCGTTCAGTTGAAAAGCTTGAACGGCTTTTACATGGCTTTACAAAACGACTTCATAAAATCCAGTAACATGTGGTTGTTGATGTCTTCCTGCTCTGCAAGTATGAGCGGATCTAATTCAAAGAATCCGCTGAATGATGGACTAAGTTCCAGGTTTATCTTTTCAAATCTCATTTCCCAGCTTTCGAAGTTCCGGGTTTTAATGGGGCCATGTACTACCAGAAAAACGTCGGTGTGTCGGCGGTCTTTTTGGATCCGCTGGAAAAGATCAGCGAGTTTATGTTCTTCACCTTCCAGCACCTGGATGAACTTGCGGTGCTGTTCCTGCCTGGATTCTCCTTCGATATAAGCCAGGCAGCCGGTGATGTCATCAAGTTTATTATTGAATCTGGATTGCCCCACGATCGCCTCAATTTCCTCCTGTGGTAAGCCTTTAGCTGCAACACTCATATAGATCAGGCTGTATATTGCTGGTGTTTGCATGGCGCAAATATAGGCTTATGCCCTCAGAACCGGATTTAAAGCGGTATACTAATTTATGAAAAGCGGCTGAAAATGAAAATTTGTTCAACTGCTGTAAAGATTTGAGAAAGGGCTGTCTGAAACTGTGAATATATTATCTTTGTCAGGATTTAACCTGCTGAAAAACAAATCCATGAAAGGGACAATATTCGTTGTTGAGAAAGATCCATCGTTGCTGGAGCTGCTGAAACTGCTTCTGGAAGAAAAGGGTTTAAGCGTTCTTACGGCATCGCCATTTGAAGATCCATTGTCTGCAATCCTTAAGGCCAGACCGGATGTGATCCTATTGGATGTGATCCGTGTTAGCGAGGAGGGTACCGCCCTTTGTGTGCAGTTGAAGCAGCAGGAAGCCACCCGGGATATCCCTGTAGTGGTGCTGTCAACGCATCCGAAGGCCGCTCAAGTCAAAGATGTTTGCGCGGATGAGGTAATTCTGAAGCCCTTTGATATTGATGACTTGTTTGAAGCCGTTAACCAGCAGCTTAACCTGGCGGCATCTGATTGAAAGTTAGCAGATTAAAACGCTGGCTTCTTCAAAATATTTCTTTATTTCAAAAATAATACAACCTTTTTATTTCAAAGTTGTTTAACTTTAGTAAAACCTTAGGTAGAAAGGTTTATAGAATTGTTCTTTATAAATTACCAAAAAGGTTTCGGGGATCACGAGTGGTGGCTCAGCATTCCCGAAACTTCATTATATAAGACCAGGGTCCAATGTCATTTGGCCAGGCCCTCGAGCATATTGACCAGAATTACCCCATATTCTTTTAAACTTCCACAAGCAGGCTGCCTATTTTGGCAGATCATCCTCAACAGGTAAGCTTAACTCAAGTTTTAACAATAACTTCATTCAGAATAAACCACATTTTTCAATTAATTTTTCCAATTTAGGACAAATCGGCGCATTACTTGCTATGTGGCAAGTGATTTATAGCCATAACAATATTGTCTCAGAAATTAATAATGAAAAGAATTGCCGTGCTGCTCACCTGTCACAACAGGAAAGTGAAGACACTAAGTTGTTTAACGGCGCTGTATGCCTGCAGCTTGCCTGAAAGCCTGAATTTTGATGTTTACCTGGTAGACGACGGAAGTACCGACGGTACCAAAGAAGCCGTGGCAGAGAAATTTCCCGCGGTACATGTTATTGTTGCAGATGGTTCGCTTTTTTGGGCGGCCGGCAGCAATACGGCCTGGAAAGCAGCCATTGCTGCGGACATTGGCTACGATTACTACCTCTTGTTGAATGATGATACATTGATTTTCCCGGAGCTGTTCGACGTATTTGAACACGATCTGGCGATGATAGACCGTGATGAATTCATTCTGGTGGGCAGTACCTACAGCTCTAGTGAAGACAGGAAGATATCCTATGGCGGGCGTAAGCTGCTAAAGGCCGGGGCACCCAAATCTACTTTACTGGTCCCAAATGGTGTGAGTCCCCAGTCCATTGATTTGGGAAACGCCAACATTATGCTAGTTAGTCACCCAGTGGTGGAAAAGATCGGTGTACTTACCAGTGAATACAAACATGGTTTTGCAGATTTTGAGTATACACTTACAGCCAGAAAGCATAACATTCCGGTGATGATCACCTCAATGGTGCTGGGCATCTGTGAGAATGATCATGGTAAGAAGTGGTTGTCGAAAAGCGAGTCGACGTTGAAAGAACGCATTGCTTTTATGTATAGCGTAAAAGGGCTGTCTTACGAGAACTACATGAAGTTCTACGGAAGGCATTTTCCGAAACATGTTTTCCGTGAGAAGGTGAAGATGTGGCTGAAGACACTTTTCCCATGGATATGGGATCTGTTGAAGAAATAAAAAAAACCGGCCTTTGAGCCAGTTTTTTGTTTAAAACCCTGTTCGGTGGACCAGGATTGGAGCGTTAACATTGTTTAAGCCTCTTCGAGGCTGCTGATCGGATCATTACGCCTGAATACTGCGGGATCAAAGGCATCATGGCCTATGCCCATTTCCAGCAGTCCGGCGTAAAGTTCCAGTATGGTTTGTTTTAAAGTATAACGTGGTTGCTGTGCCGGGGCAAGCTGTTGGAACAGGCTATAGTCGTACGGCGGTATGCATCGCTCCTGTGGAACCGCGGAGCAGATCACCAGGGTGCCCGGGATGAGTTCTGCTACGATATCCGCAAGTTCGCTGCGGCGGAAGGTCCAGTTGGCAGCACCAGCCTGGAGGTTTAGAAATGGTTCATCACTCACCTGATTCCGGTTTGCGGCCCAGGTAATTACCCTGGCCAGATCTTTCACGTGGATCAGGCTGATACAGGTATTGGCATCACCAGGAACCAGGATCTGCCCATTGGTAATGGCTTGCAATACAAATTCGTTCAACAGCAGATCCAGACGAAGGCGGTCGGTCATGCCGCAAGCCATACCGAATTGCAGCATGGTCACCTGGAAATGGGCATCAGCCAGTGCTTCCAACTTGCTCGAAACTTCGATGTCCCCCGGACCATAAGGGTCGATAAAATGTTGTACTCCAGCTTGTTTCGCCATCTCCGCAAGGCGGATGGTGTTCAAGGCATTGATTTCCGGAAAAGCTTCAGGTGCACCTTTTGCGAGATGTATGATTACGTTTACGCCTTCGAGCAGGCTGGAGGGGATGTTGCGGACATCACCGAAATGTTGGGCATCAAGGTTGCGTTCGGGCAGGAAGCCTGCATTGGTCAGCGCATGCGCAAAGGCCCCGGTATCATAGCCGATCAGTTCTGCGTTCGGGTACACACGGCGCAGTTGTGCCAGGGTCCCCGGGCCTACATAGCCCATGTTTCCGGTGATTAGAATTCTCATAACGAGCGTGATTAAACAAAGCGTGGGTTAAATTCGCTGTTATAAAATTAGGGAAAGTATTCACCCGGGGAAATGTTTGACGGCTTCTGTCCGCATTTCGAGAAATTGCCTGTGCAGATTCGAGTAAACGCACAGATTTTCTCAATGCTGCTTTTTCAGCCAAGCCTCTACATCCTCGCGTTTGTTGCCAACGGCGTCAATTGCAGCACGTACCTGTTCCCGGCTTACCCCAAGTTTTTCTTCCAGGTAAGACAGTTCATAACTTTCATTTCCATTAACGCGGCTGCGATCGCGGCCGTCCTGTATGTTCTTATTGTCTGCCATATTCCAGTTTTTTGTTGCAAAAGCAACAAAGGACTGGAATAAAAAGTTTGGCAATTACGGCGAATAGCGCCAATAAGGTTTAAATGAAACGTTCTCCGAATTTAGATTTTACATCAGCGACGATCTGTTTAACGCTTTGTTCTTCTGCCCTTGGGCAGATCATCAGCGTATTATTGGATTCCACAACGATGTAATTATGCAGGCCCTGTAAGATCACCAGCTTTTCTTCCGGAACATTCACCATACAATTGGAGGAGTCGAACATCATCACCTGGTCGGAGGGGATTACGGCGTTACCGACATAATCTTTTTCCGCCATATCGTAGATGGAAGACCAGGTTCCAAGGTCGGACCAGCCGAAGTCAGCGGGCAGCACATAAACATTCTCTGCTTTTTCCATGATGCCGAAGTCGATGGAGATATTGGTGCACTGCTGGTAAGCGGTTGCGATAAATTTTTTTTCCAGCCCGGTGTTGTAGGCGGTAGTCCCCTGATCAAAGATCTCATGCATATCCGGCAGGTGTTTGCGGAAAGCGTTGGCTATGGCCTTTGCAGACCAGATGAAAATGCCGGCATTCCAAAGAAAATCGCCACTTTGAATAAAGGTTTGTGCCAGTTCGCGATTGGGTTTTTCGGTAAAGAGTTTCACCTTATGGATCTGCTCGTCTCCCTCCAGACTATCGGCTGTAAATTGGATATAACCATATCCCGTATCGGGGCGACTCGGCTTGATGCCTAGTGTGACGAGCACATCCGTCGATGCCGCCGCCTGCAGGCATTGATCGATTGCGGCGATGAACGCATCCTGGTTAGCAATGGTATGGTCGGAAGGCGCAACGATCACTACCGCCTCTGGATTGAGGGCCGCAATTTTCATGGCGCCGTATGCGATGCATGGTGCGGTATTGCGCATCATGGGTTCTGCCAGGATCTGGTTATCCTGCATGGCAGGCAGTTGTTCCCTGATCAGATTCACATAGATCTCGTTGGTCACGATGAATATGTTTTCGGGCGGGCAGGTTTTTAGAAAGCGCTCATAAGTACTTTGAATCAACGTTTTTCCAACGCCGAAGAAGTCGATAAATTGTTTTGGATGTGCAGTTCTGCTGACCGGCCAGAAGCGGCTACCAACACCGCCCGCCATGATTAATGCGTAATTGTTTCTGTTCATATAATCCGTCGATTACTCTCAGGAGACACTTAATTCCTGATTGCGGGCAAGATACAACTTCATTGCCAGTAATCTAATGAACAGCTTGCTACACGGATTTTCACACTGAAATTTCTTACATGGGGTTAAATCCTTAGTTTACATAGCTTATGACATCATCTGGCTGTTTAAAGCTGTTTAGGTTATCGATCCAGGCGGCCTGGATGCCCAAGAGGATCTCATTTTTGGTTTGCGGCTCCAATTGCAAACGGAAAAGCGTGTCTGCGTCGCAGGGCAACTCCCTGCAGCTGAATTCCATTTGCTGAAAGACTGCACCATTTGGCTCGCTTCCATGGTAGACCTGAAATAAGGTAAAAACCATTTCAACACCCTTATCTGATCTTGCGGGTTTAATTAGCACAGGTAGCTCATCTGCATTTAACCAGCAGGGTCGGGGTGCAGCGTTCGCTTTTACAAGCGTATAATGGTAATTGGAATTCAGCTGGCCCAGTGCGCTGCATCGTGTAATGATTTGCAGCATTGCATGTTTTCCTTCCCTGTCAGGGAGGGGAAGTACTGTGGTGTCCAGTACCGTCATATCTTTTTCCATAGGTATATTATGCGTTAGCCGGTATCCAGTCTGGTAATTTATTTGCAAATAGTTGTATGCCGAAATTTTCCAGGTGTTCAATCTCCTGGTTTTTTGTTTTCACAATCGTGTCGTAGCCCAGTCTGTCGATGAAAGGAAGTTCGGGGTTACTGACATCCACACCACCCAGGCGAAAAAGCTCATCGACTGCAACATTACTCCAGCGGTTCAATTGCAGGATCCGGGTGCATGCGGTTTGTGTGAAAGTCGGCTCATTTCTCTTCCAGGCGGGCGGCCTTTTATAGGTCCAACGGTTTTTTCCCATGGTTTGACCGTCAGTTTTGGGTAATGCTACCCAGGTAGACACTATTTGACACACTTTCACGATCTTCGGATACAAAGGCGATGTAGGTTTCGGCCGCCATAGCCCGATAGGATGGAGGTAAAAGCAGCAGGTCTGTACCTGTGCTGCGATGCGCCCCGGCGGTGCTGAACAGCGCTTCGCTGATCTCTGGGAACCAGGCCAGCAGCATCGCCTGATCCTGGTTTGTGGACCAGGGCAGTTCCGGTTCAATGTCCCAGTTAAACCGGAGGCCTTCAGGATCCCTGGCAACATTCGGCTGCTTGGGAAGAAGAGCATTACCCTGGCTCAGCAATACTTTATCGTACAGGATTACCGGTTGTAGTTCCTCAAAGGTCACCGCATGCATGCGGTTATAAGCGGTCGCGAGGTTATGGTAGTTGTGGATGGTACCTGCGGCTTTGTTTTTAAAGCCAGCCTTAATAAAAGGCTTGATCTTATTGAAGAAGGCCATCAACAGTTTCATGCTGTTGTTCTGCGCCAGTACGTTTTTGGATTTGATTTTCTTTTTAATGCCGAGGCCACGGATAACTTCCTGACCATTGAGTTGATAAAATACCATTTTGGATATTTTACCATTTGCGGCACCTGCGGGGCCAGAGGATCTTGCCATATTGAAGAGCGTTTAATTTGATTGAGTATCCAATATATTACTAATTGTTAATATAAATATTTAATATCTGAAAATAATTAAACTTTAACGAGGGGTGTACCCGCGGTCTTGCCGCCCTTGATCCGGTGAGGGGGCGTTTCAACCCCGCTTGGAGGCCGGGTCGAGGGCGGCTTGAGGGCGCTTCAAGCCCCCGGGCATTTACCTTGTTAAATTATATTCTATTTACCGGGACCTCTATTCTGTAGATAGCGCTTATATTTGAACGCAAATGAAAGAACCGATTGCTGTGCTAACTGATGCCACCCGCATCGCTGTTATAGGTCTTGGCTATGTGGGCTTGCCGCTGGCGGTGGCGCTTGCCGAAAAGTATCCCGTTATGGGCTTCGACATCAACCCTGCGCGAATTGATCATCTGAATAGGGGTAATGATCAGACACAGCAGGTGGAGGAACATGCTTTAAGGCAGGTCATGGCTACAACTTCGACAGGTCGCGGACTGGTTTTTACCAATGCGCTCGACGAGATTCGGGCATGTAGCATCTATATCGTCACGGTGCCTACACCGGCGGACAAAAACAATCGTCCAGACCTGCGTATATTGTACAAGGCTAGTGAGATGGCCGGAAGCGTATTGAAGAAAGGTGATCTGGTGATCTATGAATCGACAGTTTATCCCGGGGTTACGGAAGAGGAGTGTGTGCCTATTCTGGAGCGTGTAAGCCAATTGAAGTATAATGAAGATTTTTTTGTCGGTTATTCCCCTGAGCGCATCAATCCAGGCGATAAGGTGCGGACCATTACGAATATTTTGAAGGTGACCTCAGGCTCTAGCCCGGAAGTGGCGGATTATGTGGACGCGCTTTACCGTTCCATTGTGACTGCCGGCACCCATAAGGCCAGCAGCATTAAAGTGGCGGAAGCGGCTAAGGTAATTGAGAACTCACAACGGGATATAAACATAGCTTTTGTGAATGAGCTGAGTAAGATCTTTAACCGCATGGGCATTGATACCCATGATGTTTTAGAGGCTGCCGGTACGAAATGGAACTTCCTGAAATTCTATCCCGGACTGGTCGGCGGGCACTGCATTGGAGTGGATCCTTATTACCTGGCGCAAAAGGCGCAGGAATTAGGCTACCATCCGGAGATCATTCTGGCCGGGCGGCGCCTGAATGACGATATGAGCAATTACATCGCAGGGGAGGTGATCAAGCTGATGATCAAAAATGATATACAGGTAAAAGCAGCAAAAATTTTGATCTTGGGTTTTACGTTTAAGGAGAACTGTCCCGATGTACGAAATACCAAAGTAATCGATATCATTAAAGAGCTTGAGACGTACGATACTACGGTTACGGTTTATGATCCATGGGCAAAGCCAGAAGAGGTATTGTCGGAGTATGGGGTACTGTCTTTCAATCAATTTGAAGCGATCTCTTCGGATCGGTTTGACACCATTATTCTGGCGGTTGGACATGACGTTTTTAAAACGCTCAAACTGTCAGAATTGAAAAAGGACAGGTCAATTGTGTACGATATCAAAGCTTTTCTAGACCGGAATGAGGTCGATTATAGATTGTAATGATACGAGGTAGTGTTGTGGCAAAGTGTAGAGGTTTATTCGCTGTCCCACATTTATTGGGGAAAATCTACACATTTAGTTTTCAGTTTATCAACGCTCTTAATTAATAAAATTATCACTTGATTGCCTTGTAAAGCCGTTTTTATGATGATAGTGCCTGCTTAATCTGTTTTGGCACAGTTGTTAATGAAAAAATTTTCGCGCTGTTCGGTAAGTGCGATCAAAATTTAGATTACTTTTGTTAAATATTATTAACAATTGAATTTAAGTACTTGGACCTTAGCACTCTTGTAAGCACCTGTTTGCTTCACATCAACTGGTTTCGTGGCTTTCAAAAATTTTCTCGTTTAATATTTATTTCTGTTTTTCTGCTTGCTTTCGGGAATTCCTCGAGTGCTCAGGATCTGCAGATCACTCAGCATTTTAGCAACATACGTCCTAAGATTGGCGATGAAGTCACTTTGACTCTAACAGCAAGAAATAAGGCTACTAAGAATGCTACGAAGGTTACCGTCAATGATCTATTGCCTATTGGTTTTAAATATATTCCGACGCCGAATAGCAGCGCCTATGATCATACCACTGGTATCTGGAATATTGGCGGAATGGTTGCATCGAGTACTTCAACACTGCAAATTCAGGTTCAGGTATTAAGCAATGATTCCTATATCAATGTTGCCAATATTTCCGGTGCAGAAATAGAGTCGGACCTGACCAACAATGTCTCCATGGAATTCGTTTCTCCGGTTTATACCATTGCTGGAAATGTCTATTACGATATTAATGGCTTTACTGACGCATTAACGAATAATACTTCCACTAAGCCCTTATTCGCACCAGTTTACGTGAGTTTACTTGATGAGGTAAAAACAATCATGGCTACAAAGCCTGTTTCCGCTGACCAAAAGTTTAGTTTTGAAAATCAGCCAGGCGGCTTCTATCAATTGGTGCTGCATCAGAATTCCTCGGGCTCTTCGACTTCAAGCTTGCCCACAGGATGGGAGAACACCTCTGAAGGATTTAGCGGTTCTTCAGACAATATGCCGGATGGCGGGCTGTTGTTTAAAACAAATAGCGTAAATGCCACGGAGCTTGTTTTTGTCGAGGATTTCGGTCTTGGCAAAGAAATAGGGCCGGCCCTTGAGAGTGGTATCACGACCTACACTTATAAAGTTCCAAACGTGGAAAAAAATATTAAAGTTGAGGACGGCTTTTATACGATTGCAAGTAATGCACAGCAAGGCTCTAATTCATGGCAGAATGTTTCCGATCATACCACGCAAGGTTCAAGTGACGGACGCTTCCTGCTTGTAAATGCAGACACAAGCCCTAAAGAATTTTATCGAAGGAAGGTTAGTGGCTTATTGCCGAATCAGGCTTACCAGCTTAAGTTTTGGGCCATAAATGTCAATAGCAAGGCCGATTATGATTATTGTTCAGGAACAAGAGGCGGTTTTGTGTTTCCGAACATCAAATATAGCATCGCAAGTGCGTCTAGTTTAGAGATTCTACGCTCTGGAGCCACCGGTGTAGTTGCCTATGCTGCGAACGCGAAATGGATTGAATACACTTTCGACTTTAATACTTCAAACAATACGGAGGTTAACTTTATCCTTACCAATACGGCTCCGGGTGGCTGTGGTAATGATTTGGGTATAGATGATATATCGATTAGGAAAGTACCGACTATTTCTATAAATGCTGTTAGTGCTGATTTCGGTGTGCAGGAGCGGCCCAAAGTAGATTTAAACCCCGCTTCCATAAGGTTGCAGAATCCTGGAGGAACTTACGCTGTTGAAGTTCCGGCTGCAAGCTTTTCCGGCACTGATGACGGTACCATTGAGTTTGTACACATAACTTCCTTTCCAGAGCATCTGAACTCACTCGTTGCCAACGGCACGACCTATACCAAGGCGACATTCCCTACAGATGGAATAAAGATCATCTATAAAGGCTTAGAAATTCAGGTTGACCCCGAGGACGGGTCGGTTGAAACGCTGATAGCGTATAAACTTATTGACAATGCTGGGTTTGAAAGTTTAAATACGGGTAAAATTCATGTTGCCTTTGAAGTTTTGAGCGTCACCCTGTCGGGCTTGACTTCCGTTACGGAGAAAGCTGGGATGGTTAAATATACTGTTACTTTAAATGGGTCTAGCGGTCTGGTTACATCATTCCCGATAACCTTGCAGACCGGCATAACCGATGGAACTGCAAAGGTTTCTGACTATGATTTTACGCCTACCGTTATCACCTTTCCTGCCGGATCTCCTGTAGGAAAAGCAGAATCTTTTGAAGTAAGGATCAAGGATGATGCTTTTGTTGAAGGTTCGGAAGATTACACCGTAACGTTAAGTGCACTCGAAGGTGGCGTTACCTTAGTCAATTCGGGAGTTGTTACGACCATCAAGGACGATGATGAAATGCAGATCGTGCTTAGTGGAGCAGTTGATGTTGTGGAAGGTAATCAAATCACCTATACAGCAACCCTGACGGGTCCTGCTGAAGGTATTCAGGACGAGATATCGGTTGAGTATAAAGTTACTGATGGCACCGCAAAGGCTGAAGCTGATTATACCAGTTTAACCGGTAAGCTTACTTTCCCTGCTGGTGCAGCTCAGGGTACTCAAAAATCCTTTACTGTTCAGACGCTTGACGATCAACTGGTAGAGCCAGCAGAAAACTATACAGCTGTCATCAGCGGTGTAGTAGGACTTTCAGCTGTAACAATAGAAACAGCTGAAGTTGTTACGACCATCACTGACAATGATGCAATGCAGATTGTGCTTAGCGGCGAAGCAACAGTGACCGAGGGCGGGTTGGCTAAATATACAGTAACCCTGACGGGTCCTGCTGAAGGTATTCAGGACGAGATATCGGTTGAGTATAAAATTACTGATGGCACCGCAAAGGCTGGAGCTGATTATACCAGTTCCAGCGGCAAGCTGACTTTTCCTGCTGGCGCAGTTAGGGATTCTCAGCTAAGTTTCACTGTTCAGATCACCGACGATAAACTGGTAGAGCCAGCAGAAAACTATACAGCCGTCATCAGCGGTGTAGTAGGACTTTCAGCTGTAACAATAAAAACAGCTGAAGTTGTTACGACCATCACGGACAATGATGCAATGCAAATTGTGCTTAGTGGTGAATCAACAGTTACCGAAGGCGGGTTGGTTAAATATACTGCAACCCTGACGGGTACTGCTGAAGGTATTCAGGACGAAGTGTCGTTAGACTATAGGACTGTTGATGGCTCAGCAAAGGCTGGTGCAGATTATATTAGTTCAAGTGGCAAGCTGACTTTTCCCGCCGGCGCAGTTAAGGGTGCTCAACATACCTTCACTGTTCAGACCACCGATGATAAATTGGTAGAACCAGCAGAAAAGTATACTGCAAGCGTAAGCGGCAGCTTCATTGGGCGCAGATTAAGTTTGGGCACCGCTGAGGTTACTACAGAAATTACCGATAACGATGAAATGCAAATTGTGCTTAGTGGCGATGGGGCAGTAACTGAAGGCGGGTTGGCTAAATATACAGCAACCCTGACGGGTACTGCTGAGGGGATTCAGGATGAAGTGTCGGTAGACTATAAGACTGTTGATGGCACCGCAAAGGCTGGTCTTGATTATACTAATCTAAGCGGCAAGCTGACTTTCGCTGCAGGTGCAGTTAAGGGGGAGCAACTAACCTTCACTGTTCAGACCACTGATGATAAATTGGTAGAGCCTACCGAAAGGTATACCGCGAGCATCAGCGGTGTTGTTGGACTTCCGGCGGTAACGATAGAAACAGCTGAAGTTGTTACGACCATTACTGACAACGATGCGGTGCAAATTGTGCTTAGCGGAGCATCTGCTGTTGCTGAAGGGAATGAAGTAACTTACATCGCAACTCTGACGGGTACTGCTGAGGGGATTCAGGATGAAGTGTCGGTAGACTATAAGACTATTGATGGCACAGCAAAGACTGATTTTGATTATACCAGTTTAAGCGGCAGGCTGACTTTTGCTGCCGGCGCAGTTAGGGGTGCTCAACAAATCTTTACGGTTAAGACCATTGATGATAAACTGGTCGAACCAGTAGAAAATTATACTGCAAGCATAAGCGGTAGTTTCCTCGCAAGTGGAGTGAGTCTGAGCACCGCTGAGGTTACTACTGAGATTACCGACAATGATGCAATGCAAATTGTGCTTAGTGGCGAAGCAACAATGACTGAAGGTGGGTTGGCTAAATATACAGCAACCCTGACGGGTACTGCTGAGGGGATTCAGGATGAAGTGTCGGTACAATATAAGACTGTTGATGACACAGCGAAGGTTGGTGCAGATTATATTAGTTCAAATGGCAAGCTGACTTTTGCTGCCGGCGCAGTTAAAGGTGCAAAACTAACCTTTACTGTTCAGACCATTGATGATAAAATAGTAGAACCAACTGAGAACTATATTGCAAGTATAAGCGGCAATTTCCTCGCAGGCGGAGTGAGTTTGGGCACTGCTGTGATTACTACTGAGATTACCGATAATGATGCAATGCAAATTGTGCTTAGTGGTAAATCAACAGTTACCGAAGGCGGGTTGGCCAAATATACAGCAACCCTGACGGGTACTGCTGAAGGTATTCAGGACGAGATCTCTGTTGAGTATCAAATTGTTGATGGCACCGCAAAGGCTGGAGCTGATTATACCAGCTCAAGTGGTAAGCTGACTTTTGCTGCCGGGGCAGTTAGGGGATCCGAGCTAAGTTTCACTGTTCAGACGACCGATGATAAACTGGTAGAGCCTGCGGAAACCTTTACTGCAAACATAAGCAGTAGTTTCCTCGCAGGTGGAGTGAGTTTGGGCACTGCTGAGATTACTACTGAGATTACCGACAATGATGAAATGCAAATTGTGCTTAGTGGTGAATCAACAGTTACCGAAGGCGGGTTGACTAAATATACAGCAGCCCTGACGGGTGCTGCTGAGGGGATTCAGGATGAAGTGTCAGTGGAGTATAAGACTGTTGATGGCTCAGCAAAAGCTGGTGCTGATTATACCAATTCCAGTGGCAAGCTGACCTTTGCTGCAGGTGCAGTTAAAGGGGCAAAGCAAACTTTTACAGTTCAGACTACTGATGATAAGCTGGTAGAGCCAGCAGAAACCTATACAGCGGTTATCAGCAATGCTGTAGGACTTTCAGCTGTAACGATAGAAACAGCTGAAGTTGTTACGATCATCACTGACAATGATGCAATGCAAATTGTGCTTAGTGGTGAATCAACAGTAACTGAAGGCGGGTTGGCTAAATATACAGCAACCCTGACGGGTGCTGCTGAGGGGATTCAGGATGAAGTGTCAGTGGAGTATAAGACTGTTGATGGCTCAGCAAAGGCGGGTCTTGATTATACCGGTTTAAACGGCAAGCTGACCTTTGCTGCAGGTGCAGTTAAAGGTGCCAGTCAAACATTTACGGTTCCGACCAATGATGATAAGATTGTAGAGCCAGCAGAAACCTATACTGCAATAATCAGCAATGCTGTAGGACTTTCAGCGGTAACGATAGAAACAGCTGAGATTACTACTGAGATTACCGACAATGACGCGATGCAAATTGTCCTTAGCGGGGAATCAAGAGTGACCGAAGGCGGGTTGGTTAAATATACTGCAACCCTGACGGGTACTGGTGATGGGATCCAGGATGAGGTATCAGTGGAGTATAAAACCACTGACGGTACAGCAAAGGCTGGTGCAGATTATATTAATTCAAGTGGCAAGCTGACGTTTGCTGCCGGCGCAATTAGGGGAACCGAGCTAAGTTTCACTGTTCAGACTACTGATGATAAGCTGGTAGAGCCAGCAGAAACCTATACAGCGGTTATCAGCAATGCTGTAGGACTTTCAGCGGTAACGACAGAAACATCTGAAGTTGTTACCGAAATTACAGACAATGATGCAATGCACATTGTGCTTAGTGGAGCAACGGTAGTTGCAGAAGGGACAGCTGTTACTTACACAGCAACCCTGACGGGTACAGCCGATGGTATTCAGGATGAAGTTTCCGTGGACTTTAAGACTACTGATGGCACAGCGAAGGCTGGTTTTGATTATACCAGTTCCAGTGGTAAGCTGACTTTCGCTGCTGGTGCAGTTAAGGGTGCTCAACTAACCTTCATTGTTCAGACTACTGACGATAAATTGGTAGAGCCAGCAGAAAGGTATACCGCAAGCATCAGCGGTGTTTCGGGACCTTCGTCTGTAACGATAGAAACTGCAGAAGTTGTTACCGAAATTACAGACAATGATGAAATGCACATTGTGCTTAGTGGAGCAACGGTAGTTGCAGAAGGGACGGCTGTTACTTACAAAGCAACTCTGACGGGTACAGCCGATGGTATTCAGGATGAAGTGTCCGTGGACTTTAAGACTACTGATGGCACAGCGAAGGCCGGTTTTGACTATACTAGTTCCAGTGGCAAGCTGACTTTCGGTGCAGGTGCAGTTAAGGGTGCCGAACAAACTTTTACGGTTCAGACCACCGATGATAAGCTGGTAGAGCCAGCAGAAAGGTATACCGCAAGCATCAGCGGTGTTGCGGGACCTTCGTCTGTAACGATAGAAACTGCAGAAGTTGTTACCGAAATTACAGATAATGATGAAATGCACATTGTGCTTAGTGGAGCAACGATAGTTGCAGAAGGGACAGCCGTTACCTATACAGCAACCTTAACGGGTACTGCCGAAGGCATTCAGGACGAAATGTCGGTGGACTATAAAACTGCTGATGGCACAGCAAAAGCTGGTTTTGATTATACTAATTCCAGTGGCAAGCTGACTTTCGCTGCTGGTGCAGTTAAAGGGGCAAAGCAAACTTTTACGGTTCAGACCACTGATGATAAATTGGTAGAGCCTGCAGAAACCTATACTGTAAACATAAACGGCAACTTCAATGGTGCTATAACGATAGAAACTGCAGAAGTTGTTACCGAAATTACAGATAATGATGAAATGCACATTGTGCTTAGTGGAGCAACGATAGTTGCAGAAGGGACATCTGTTACTTACACAGCAACCCTGACGGGTACAGCCGATGGTGTTCAGGATGAAGTTTCCGTGGACTTTAAGACTACTGATGGGACAGCGAAGGCTGGTTTTGATTATACCAGTTCCAGTGGTAAGCTGACCTTTGCTGCAGGCGCAGTTAAAGGTGCCAAGCAAACTTTCACGGTTCAGACCACTGATGATAAATTGGTAGAGTCCGCGGAAAACTATACTGTGAACATAAACGGCAACTTCAATGGTGCTATAACGATAGAAACATCTGAAGTTGTTACCGAAATTACAGACAATGATGAAATGCACATTGTGCTTAGCGGGCTTGCAACAGTTGCTGAAGGGACAACCGTTACTTACACGGCAACCCTAATGGGTACGGCTGAAGGCATTCAGGATGAAATCTCGGTAGCCTATAAAACTGTTGATGGCTCAGCAAAGGCGGGATTTGACTATACCAATTCAAGTGGCAAGTTGACTTTTGCTGCTGGCGCAGTTAAAGGGGCAACACAGACCTTCACTGTTCAGACTACAGATGATAAACTTGTAGAGCCAGCAGAAAACTATACTGCAAGCATAAGCGGTAGCTTCACTGGTGCAGGCATAAGCTTAGAAACGGCTGAGGTTGTTACGACCATTACCGACAATGATGAAATGCAAATTGTGCTTAGCGGGCTTGCAACAGTTACCGAAGGCGGCTTGGCTAAATATACAGCAACCCTGACGGGTACAGCTAATGGGATCCAGGATGAAATTTCGGTAGACTACAAAATTGTTGATGGCACCGCAAAGGCTGGTGGCGATTATACCAGTTCCAGCGGCAAGCTGACTTTCGCTGCGGGTGCAGTTAAGGGTAACCAACTAACCTTCACTGTTCAGACTACTGATGATAGAATTGTTGAAACAGCAGAAAACTATACTGCAAACATTAGTGGCAACTTCATTGGAATGGGAGTCAGCCTGGGAACGGCTGAGGTTATTACCACAATTACGGATAATGATGAAATGCGCATTGTGCTTAGTGGTCCGGCAAAGGTGACCGAAGGGGGATTGGTTACTTACACAGCAACCCTGACGGGGGCTGCTGATGGTATTCAGGAATCTGTATCATTAAAATATAAAACTACTGACGGCTTAGCAAAGGCTGGAGTTGATTACGTCACTTGCGATTGCAAGCTAAACTTTGCAGCGGGATCCGTTCGTGGTGCGACCCAGACTTTCACTGTGCAGACGCTTGATGACAAGTTGGTAGAAGCACCAGAGTCTTATACTGCAAGCATCAGTGATGTTGTTGGACTTTCTTCTGTAACGACAGAAACCGCCGAGATTATTACGATGATTACTGATAATGACGAGATGCGGGTTGTGCTTTCTGGTCCAGCAACAATAACTGAAGGGACACTGGCAAGCTATACGGTGACACTGACCGGTGCGGTTGGAGTAAGTATCCAGGATGCCTTGTCGCTGGACTATAAAACTGTGGATGGCTCAGCAATAGCTGGTGCTGATTATACAAGTTCGAGTGGGCAGTTAAGCTTTGCAGCAGGCGCTGTTACCGGTGCAACACAGATCTTCACCGCCCAGACGATTAATGACAAAATCGGGGAGCCAGATGAATTTTACACAGTTAGTTTGTCTAACCTGATGGGCCGGGCGGTACTCGGTGAATCAAATGTAGAGACTTTAATTAAAGATGCTAACGCGCCTGCAATCACGCTGTCTGATGCGAATGCAATTGAAGGCAATCCAATAGCATTCCCGGTTGCCCTGAGTAATCCAAGTTCAACGGACCTGAAGTTAATATATCAGCTATTAAAGGGAACCGCAGGTGACTCCGATTATAAAGGTTCTGAAGTTACAATTATAATTAAAGCTGGTGAAACTGCAGGCTTTTTGATTGTTCCAACGGTTGTTGATGACTTGCTTGAATCGGATGAAACTTTCAGCATTGTATACAAACAACTTGTGTCTGGAAAAGTCGGGTCAACAGCATCAAGTGCTACCGGAACCATTATAGATAATAATGCAGCGCTTAAATTCAGCAAGGAAATTTCGGGGAATCTGCCCAAACAACCGGGAGAGGTACTTAACTACAAACTGGTTCTTACCAATACGGGTCATGTTCCTATAACTAATATTTTGGTTAACGATGATAATGCAAAGTTATCGAGAACTTCAATCTCGTCATTAGCGCCGAACGAGGTATTCACAATTGACGCAAGCCATATACTTACACAATCAGATCTTGACGAGGGTAAGGTCACCAACCAGGCAAAAGCAATATGGAGAGACCCGCAAGATCATAATGTAGTTACCCTGTCCGATGATCCGTCAACTCCAATTCCTGATGATCCTACAATATTTCCGATAAAGCAAGTAGCAGGCATAGCACTGGTAAAAACCGGAATTCTAAACAAGACCGGAACTGCAATCAACTATACGTTCACCCTTAAAAATACGGGCAACGTTACCCTACGCGATTTGGTGTTGACAGATCCGCTTCTGGGTGGATTGTTGGTGTTAAAAGAACGTAATCTGCTTCCCGGTGCGTCTATGGAAATGCAGAAAGAATATCGATTGTCGCAAACTGAAATTGACAAAGGACTGGTAAGCAATACTGCGACTGTCAAAGCAAGCACACCTGCAGGAAGTCAGGTAAGTGATGTTTCCGGCGCAACGGTTCAGGATGACAACCCAACAATTACGCAGATCGGGAATTACCCGGGTATAACATTGGTGAAGACAGGTGTTTTTAATGCAGATCTTAAGACCATCCTTTATACATTCAAAGTAACGAATACCGGAAATGTAACACTGTATAATTTAAATCTTAGTGACGAGAAGATTTCTACTTCGCTGCCTTTAAATGTTAATATGCTGGTGCCGGGTGCTTCTACGACCACTACAGCACGTTATACAATTTCCACAGCCGAAAAAATTGCTGGTCAGGTGATCAATACGGCGATCGTAACTGCAGTTACCGCCATTAATGCAAAGGTCAGCGATATATCCGGGGTAACCCAAAATGATGATGAACCGACTGTGGTTGCCTTTGTAGTACCGCCAGTCGCGAATGATGATGTCGGCTCTACAAAAAGCGATGTGAAGCTTGAAATTCCCCTTGTTGAAAATGATATCGCTAAGCTATTCCCGCTGGATAGATCTACCTTGATTATTACCGGGCGACCGTCATATGGCACTATCGATCCAGGAAGTGATGGACGGGTGACCTATACTCCTGACAAAGGTTACATCGGGACGGATCGTTTTAAGTACCAGATTAAAGACTCCATTGGCGTGTCTTCGAACGAGGCCCTTGTGTTGATCCAGATCACGCCACCAGACCTTGAAATTCCAAATACTTTCACCCCCAATGGGGATGGAAAGAATGATACGTTCGAAATAAAGGGCAGAGAAAACTATGACAACATAGAACTTTCTATTTACAACAGGTGGGGAGATGAGGTTTACCGGAGTAATAACTACAAAAATGAATGGGACGGGTCCAACCTGAATGAAGGAACCTATTACTATCTGCTAAGACTTAAGAAAGGAACTGTGCTGGAATCGCGTCGCAGTTGGGTATTGATTAAAAGGTAATTTAATGAAACATATAAAACTTATTCTGGCCATCATCAGCTTTTTACTTGGCATTGCCCGGGAAAGCCAGGCCCAGCAGACGATCCAATTCAGCCAATACATATTTAACAGCTTAAGTGTAAATCCGGCATATGCGGGCTACAAAGAGGAGTGGTTTGCACAGATGGGCTTGCGTAAACAATGGGTCGGTGTAGAAGGCGCACCACAAACCGGAACGGTGTCTTTAGATGGTATCCTTGATCCGAGGGATCGAAAGATGGGACTCGGCGTCCAGATTGCCGCTGATAAACTCGGTCCCCAATCTGTGACGACTGCAACATTGAACTATGCTTACCGGCTGCAGCTAGACCCTCAGGACAATAGGAGATTAAGCTTTGGGATCGCCGCGGGCATGGCTCAATACACCTTAAGAGGAGATCTATTGAACACCATTGATGATAATGACCAGGCACTGCCAACAGGAAGGGAGCATTCCTTTGTTCCGGATTTCAGGGTTGGCGCTTTCTATAATTCGAACTACTTATACCTGGGCTTGTCTGTGATGAATGTTTTTTCCCGGGTAAATGATGTAGTCGATCCTTCACAAACAGACTTGAATATCGACAGGAGCCGGCATGCCTATTTTATGGCAGGAGGATTAATTAATTTATCCCAAGGCTTACGGATCCGCCCCAGTATTTTGTTAAAAGAAGATTTTAGGGGGCCTACGAGTGCGGATTTAAATGCGATGATGATCTTTAATGACCGGATCTGGATTGGCGCCTCCTACAGGACAGGCATGAGTTTGTGGAAGAAAGACTTTAAAGGATTGAGTAAGGATAACTCGGTTTCGGGTATTGCACAGGTTTTTATTACCGAGCGGTTCAGAATTGGATATTCTTATGACTATGTGACAAGCGATCTGGGAAGTAGCCTGAACGGTTCACATGAAATTACCATGGGGCTGGCTTTTGGGAAAGTCCCGAGGGCATTAATTTGCCCGAGGGTATTTTAAGGAATTAATTTACCTTTGGTTCGATTAACGTTTTTTAATTATCTCATTTTTATGTGTGGAATTGTAGGGTACATTGGCTTCCGTGAAGCCTGGCCAATTGTAATAAAAGGCCTTAAAAGATTAGAATACCGTGGATATGATAGTGCAGGTATCGCTTTGATCGGTGAAAGTGGATTAAATATTTATAAAAAAGCAGGCAAGGTTGCTGAATTGGAAAGCTTTGCTGCGGAGAAAGACCAAACGGGCAGCGTCGGCATAGGTCACACACGCTGGGCTACCCACGGTGCGCCATCGGACCGTAACTCCCACCCACATACGTCTAATGATGGTCAGCTGAGTATTATTCACAACGGGATAATTGAAAATTATGCCACCATAAAAGAAGAACTACTGGAACGCGGACATACTTTTAATAGTGATACCGACACTGAAGTTCTGGTACACCTTATAGAAGAAATTTACAAAAACGAGAATAATGACCTATTGGAAGCGGTTCGTTTAGCGCTACATGAAGTTAGCGGCGCTTATGCCATCGTGGTCATGGATAAAAATAATCCGGATCAACTGATTGCTGCCAGAAAGGGCAGTCCCATGGTTATTGGCGTAGGCGTAGGTGAATACTTCATTGCTTCGGATGCCACACCAATTGTTGAATATACTAAAAACGTCATTTACCTGAAAGATAACGAGATCGCGTTTTTAAAGCGTGATGAGCTGGTGATTAAAAGGCTCGACAATGTGGAGCAGACACCTTATATCCAGGAGTTGGAGATGAAGCTGGAGATGCTGGAGAAAGGTGGTTACGAGCATTTCATGCTTAAAGAGATCTATGAGCAGCCACGATCCATTCGCGACTGCCTGCGTGGCCGTATTTATCCGAACGAAGGACGGGTGCAGCTTGGCGGATTGCAGGAATATGCGGAAAAGTTCAAGAATATAGACCGGATCATCATTATTGCCTGTGGAACTTCCTGGCATGCAGGTTTGGTTGGAGAATACCTGATTGAAGAGTATGCGAGAATTCCGGTAGAAGTTGAGTATGCTTCGGAGTTCCGGTACCGTAATCCGATCATCACGGAGAAAGATATCGTGATTGCCATTTCACAGTCAGGGGAAACCGCTGATACGATGGCTGCCATCGAAATGGCGAAGGAAAAAGGTGCTACGATCTTTGGGGTGTGTAATGTGGTTGGTGCATCCATACCAAGGATCACCCATGCAGGCGCTTATACCCACGCTGGTCCGGAAATTGGCGTAGCTTCAACAAAAGCATTCACGGCACAAGTGACTGTCTTGACGCTTATCGCATTCTTTATGGCGCAACAGCGTGGAACCGTTCAAAACTCGAAATTAGTAGAGTTGTTAACGGAGTTAGATTTGATCCCTGAAAAGATACAGCAGGCATTAGCCGCAGATGACATGATCCGTGAAATTTCGACACGTTTCAAGGATTCGAGGAATTGCTTGTTTTTAGGTCGTGGAAGTGGATTCCCAGTAGCCCTTGAGGGTGCGTTGAAATTAAAGGAAATTTCATACATCCATGCGGAAGGTTATCCTGCTGCGGAAATGAAACATGGTCCGATAGCGCTCATTGATGAAGAGATGCCAGTGGTGGTTATTGCAACTAAAAATTCTTCATATGAAAAGGTGATCAGTAACATTCAGGAGGTTAAAGCCAGAAAGGGTATCGTGCTTGCTATTGTTACGGAGGGGGACCAAACCGTACGTGCGATGGCTGATTATGTAATTGAAATTCCGGATGCAAGCGAAGCTTTTCTACCGCTGCTTGCGACAATTCCTTTGCAATTACTCTCGTACCATATCGCAGTATTGCGTGGATGTAATGTGGACCAACCAAGAAATCTTGCTAAATCTGTAACCGTTGAGTAAATTGAAAACGAAAATAAACCACTATCACCTTGGTAAATTATGTCTTGTGCTGCTGTACATCGTATGCAGTTACAGGAGCTATGCACAAACTGAAACACCGAATGTAAACCTGCCCTATTCTTACCAGTTTTATCAAAAGCTGAATATGCAGGTTTATGATGTGAATACAAGAATGCATAGTTCCGTTCGAAGTTATTACGCGGATGATACATTGCTCGTAGGCCGGTATGATGAATTGATGCGCCTTGGTACGGACAGCAATGTTTATCATAAATGGCTTAGAAGGAAAATCACAGATGAGCATTTGTTAAACTTCAAGTCGGAAGATTATAATATTTATGCAGACTTCCTCCCAGACTTTCAGATTGGACGGGAGTTTCAAGATGGTCAAGGCACCTGGAAGAATACAAGGGGTTATCAGCTAGGCGGCACAATTGGAAAGAAGTTTTCTTTTTACACCAGTGGTTATGAGAACCAAGCTCAATTCGCCAATTATCTCACCAGATTTATCAATACCAATGAAGTTGTGCCGAGTGAGATGTCAGGAAAGTTAGACGGCAAGACTAAAGATTGGGCATATGTTTCAGCATTAGTATCTTATACACCAAATAAGTATCTTAACCTGGCACTTGGTTATGATAAGAACTTTATTGGTGACGGCTACCGCTCCATGTTGTTGTCTGATGTGGCGGCTAATTACTCGTTTGCAAGGATTAGAGCGACGGTAGGCAATGTACAATACCAGACGATCTTTTCTTATATGATTGACAATCAAGTGCCACATCTAACTAGTGACCGCCGGCTGGGCTCCAGAGGTAAATGGAACGCCATGCACTATCTGGATTGGAATGTAAACAATCGCTTGTCAATTGGGCTCTTTCAGGCTGTTACCTGGGCAGATGCAGAGCCTGAGGGTAAACGCGGCTTCGACTTTAACTATATTCATCCATTCGTATTCTTAAGGCCGATAGAGGGTGCAAATACTTCATCGCCAGACAAGATGCGTTTAGGTACAAATGTCAAGTACGAGCTATTTGAAAAGACTGCATTATATGGCCAGTTTATGATTGACGAATTTACAGCCAAGGAGTTTTTCGCCGGAAAGGGGTATTGGGCTAACAAATACGCCATACAGCTAGGGGTTAGGGGATCTGATTTATTCAAGGTGAATAGTTTAAATTACCTGGCAGAATTTAATACAGCCAGGCCATATACATACTCACATTTTCAACGTTTGACAAGTTATTCTGGTATGAGTCAGCCTTTGGCGCATCCTCTTGGCGCAAACTTCAGAGAGTTCTTAGGCATAGTTAATTATACCTATAACAGGTTTGATTTTCAAGGGCAGGCGACTTATGTCAGATATGGCTTAGATCCATCAGGGCAGAATTATGGTTCAAACATTTTCTTGCCTTATACTGACAGGGTTAGGAATTACGATAACTTTACTGGGCAGGGATTGAAGACAGATCTTTACTTTCTGGAAGCGAAAGTGGCTTATTTGCTGAACCCTAAATATAACTTAAGGCTAGAATTGGGGGGGGTATACAGAAATGAGAGATCCGTAGACTTTACCCAGCAGACTAAGTCCATTATTTTGGGGCTTAGGAGTACTTTCCGGAATCTATATCAGGATTTCTAATTGACAATAGCACGTTTCCTGTCAAAGATATTGGAACGCGAAAAATCTAAATAAAAGAAGAAAATGAAAGTACTGATTACCGGTGCATCTGGCTTTTTAGGCTCAATTTTAGTATCAACTTTGAAAGAGAAAAAGTATAGGGTTGTAACTTTAGGAAGACAAGAAGGTAATGACATTCAGACTAACCTTTGTGAAATGGATTCAAAAGTAGATTTTTCTGCTGATCTAGATGTGGTAATACATGCAGCGGGGAAAGCACATGTTATTCCAAAAAATTCAAAAGATGCCGAAGAATTTAGATTGGTAAACTTCATAGGTACAAAAAATCTATGTAAGATGCTAGAGGTTAATCAATCCAAAATTAAGTCTTTTATCTTCATCAGTACTGTAGCTGTATATGGTTTAGATGAAGGTTTATTGATTGATGAGAATGCTCCCCTGAAAGGAGAAACTCCCTATGCTAAATCAAAGATTGATGCTGAGAATTGGCTTGCTGCATGGGCACAGCGCAATAATGTGCAATTAAGTATTCTACGCCTGCCCCTAATCGCCGGCTTCAATCCTCCTGGTAATTTAGGAGCAATGATTAGTGCCATTAAGTCTGGCCGATATCTGAGCATAGGAAAAGCCGACGCTCGTAAGAGCATCGTATGGGCAGAAGACATTTGCTCAGTTATTCCTACCCTGGTAGGGGTAGGCGGGGTCTATAATCTAACAGATGGGTACCATCCTAGTTTAAGCGAGCTCGCACAAGCTATCTCCTTTAATTTACGAAAACCTGTGCCTTATACTATCCCTATTTTTGCAGCAAAGTTACTTGCTAACTTTGGCGACCTTCTTGGTAGTCGTTTTCCGATAGATACAGCAAAATTGAGAAAACTTACGTCTACGCTAACCTTTGACAATCGCAAAGCAGTTGACGTCCTTAAATGGAATCCCTCTGCGGTATTGACTAAAATAGACCAGATATTATGATTTATTTAATAATTGCGTCAATATACCTGGCTTCCATGCTCTTCTATTTTCGAATAGCAGCACATTTCAATATTGTAGACAGGCCGAATGAACGTAGTTCTCATTCCGAATTAACCATACGGGGTGGAGGGATAATATTCCTGATTGCAGCGCTTACCGCCGGTTTGCTTCATACTAAGTTTTGGGTGCCTGTATCAGCTTTAATAATTGTTGGTATCATTAGCTTTATTGATGACAAGTTCACTCTATCAAGCAGCTTACGATTAATATTTCATCTTACAGGGGCTACTTTAATCTTTTCTTATTTAGGTGTTTTTGAGCTATTTCCAATAGCAGTTGTGTTACTTCTGTATGTAATAACAATTGGGATTGTAAATGCATATAATTTCATGGACGGGATTAATGGGATAACAGGGGGATACAGTTTAGTTGTTTTAATTGGCTTACAGTGTGTGAATACAACATCGATTCATTTCATTGAAAACGATATGATTTGGCTTCCTATTTTAGCCAATCTCGTCTTTCTAGTTTTCAATTTCAGAAAAAAAGCGAAGTGTTTTGCAGGAGATGTGGGGAGTATCACTATGGCTTTTTGGATTGTGTTTTTGCTATTCTCCTTAATAATCGAATCAGGAGATTATAAATATATCTTATTTCTTGCCGTTTATGGTATCGATACTGTACTTACAATAGTTCATCGACTACTCTTGGGTCAAAATATATTCGCAGCACATCGACTCCATTGCTATCAAATACTCGCAAATGAACGAAGAGTTCCACAACTCATTGTGTCATCTTGTTATGCTTTAATTCAAACATTTATCATTATAGTTATTATAAAATCAACTATGTCGTTTTTGTCCCTCGTGCTGCTGATAATTATTCCATTAATTATGCTATACTTGATGATCAAATTCAAAGCACTGTTATACAAATAATTCCTTAGTAAATTCTTCTTCAACTTTCTCTATGCGCCCAGCAAATTCAATTTTTATTGAAATTATAATGAAAATAAAAACCCTGCATTTTATTATAACCTGTCTTCTATTAGTAAGCTGCAAAAAGCCAGCAGAATCTCAGAACAAGATTAACTACTATAAGGTTTGGGGAGAAGCTTCACATAATGCGTTTACAGATTTAACTATTTTCAAAGGGAAATTTTACCTTGTTTTGCGAGAAGGAAGTGCGCATGGTTCAGAAGATGGGGGGGTAAGAATTCTGCAAAGTGCGGATGGAAAAACATTCAAGTCAGTTCTAAAGATTGCTGATCCAGATTTTGATCTCCGCGATCCTAAAGTGATCAACATCAATGACTCTGTAATGTATGTTCAATATGGCATGTCGAATAGGTCTAAAATGGTTGTTAGAAATGGCATGTTATGGAGTAAAGATGGGGAAAAATGGACGGAAAGAAATGTCTACACACAAGATGATGCATGGTGGCTCTGGGGAATAACCAAGATAGATAATGAATTGTTCTCTGTTGGCTATAGGCCCTTTAAGAATGACTTCAACAAATTATATAGATCTAAGACCCTTGGTGTCTATTCACCTGTCGCGAAAATACCTACTGGAAGTTTTAGTTCTGGTGAGGCCTCAATTGTGAGCTCGAAAGACACAGTTTTCTGTGCCATCAGGGCAACCCATTACAGTCTGCCCTCTTACGTTGGGTATGCACTTAAAAAGAACCTATCGGAGTGGAAAAGCTTTCCTCTGAATACTGAACTAATACTTGGAGGCCCGAAATTGTTTTTTCTTCCTTCGGGAAAGCTATATCTTTTAACCAGAAGTAATAGAGATAGGAATTTACAAACGTGCTTGTATCGCGTTGACCCTAAATCTTTCGAGGTGACCTATGTCTTAACGGTGCCAAGCCGGGGAGATAATGCTTATGGCGGTATTGCTTACGATAAGAAGGATTTGTATATAAGTTATTACTCAACTTTTGAGAGTAAATCTGAAGTGTTCGTTGCAAAGATTCCGCTCGCAGAAATTAATTAACCTAACTTTGTAGGCTCTGAACATGGGGCGCTTTAAAGATTAATAGTGAAATAGTTAGCTCAATTGCTTACCTTTGTCGCCCTTGTAAGAACATTACATTTTGTGAGAGAAAGAAGCATATAGCCAGAGGCTGCAGCATTTTTTCCAGGTTTAAATTATATTTTAATGGTAAATGATTCCGAACATCGGAAAATGAATGACGGGAATGATATTCGGCTTAAAGACATTATAGCCAAGACTAAGGCCCTTGCTGATTATTTATTCTCTAGGTGGAAAGTGCTATTTAGTGTCGCTATAATCGGTGCCTTGGTAGGTTTCGTTTATGCTTACAATAAGGAACCCGTTTATACGGCAACAACTACTTTTGTGTTGGAAAGTGGAGACGGTGGCAATAGTCTGGCTCAGTATGCGGGTATCGCTTCAATGGTTGGTGTAAATCTTGGCGGAGGCGGAGGAGGTATTTTTCATGGTGATAATATACTCGAGCTGTACAAGTCGAGTACGATGATCAAGAGAACGTTATTGACAGAAATAGCATATAATGGTGAGAAAATGCTTCTTGTTGACCGGTATGTTGATTTCAATGACTTGCGAGAATCCTGGTCTGAAGACCCGCGACTTTCAGATTTTAAATTCAATTCCTCAAATAAGGAACTCAGTCCCACAATTGCACGGGTTCAGGATAGTATATTATCAAACATCATTGCTAAGGTCAATAAAGAGTATTTAACTGTAAGTAAACCAGACAAGAGCCTTAGCATCATTCAGGTAGAGGTTAAGTCCAAAGATGAATTTTTCGCCAAGTATTTCAATGACCTAATTGTCAAAAACGTTAATGATTTTTATATTCAGACCAAGAGTAAGCGATCTTTGGAAAACGTAAGTATTCTTCAGCAAAAAA
Source organism: Pedobacter sp. NEAU-ZC8 (assembly GCF_059278965.1). Taxonomy (NCBI): domain Bacteria; kingdom Pseudomonadati; phylum Bacteroidota; class Sphingobacteriia; order Sphingobacteriales; family Sphingobacteriaceae; genus Pedobacter; species Pedobacter sp. NEAU-ZC8. Next base: position 75,035 of record NZ_JCAJXC010000006.1, on the reverse strand, counting down.
CGGATTCGGTACGTGCTGTTATGAATGGCGATATATATGCGGCTGCGGCAATTTCTGATGCAACCCCCAATCTGAATCCCACGCGTCAGGTTCAGCGTGTAGCTCCGGCACAGCGTTCCCAGTTTTCTGCAGAAACAAACAAAGCCATTCTAGGGGAGTTGCTTAAGAATCTTGAGCTATCGAAAATTGCATTAAGAAAAGAAGTGCCTTTGATACAGGTGGTTGATCAGCCTTATTTTCCATTACCAGCAGTAGCTCTAGGGAGAGTAAAAGGTGCGATTTTGGGTGCGTTTCTTTTTAGTTTGATATCAATCGGAGCACTTTCTTTTAGATTCATTATCAAAGATTTATTAGAGTAAAATATTATGGATAATTTAGTCGGCATCGTGATTCAGGCGCGAACAGGCTCCAGCAGGCTACCTGGGAAAGTGCTGCTTGATTTTCATCAAGGATGCAGTATTCTGGATATCATATTGGAGAAATTCAAAAGCAAAGAGTTCGAAAAGTATCCTAAAATTCTTGCAACATCTGATAGTGCAGCCGATTCAGCGTTGCATAAGGTTGCCACAAAACATGGTTGTATTTTTTTTCAAGGCAGTGAAGATAATGTACTTAATCGCTTTATTGAGGTCGGCAACAAATATAATTTGACACACCTGCTGCGTATTTGTGCAGATAACCCTTTTCTAAATATAGGTTCAGTTGAAACCTTATTAAATACCATAAATAGCGAGCATTTACGCGGTGAGGAGATAGATTATCTTAGTTTTTTGGTTGATCAGGATGTTCCCGCTATTAGGTCACATTTGGGTTTGTTTGCAGAAATCGTATCTTTACGTGCTTTGCAAATGGTGGCCCACAAAACTAGTGATCCTCAATATCAGGAGCATGTGACAAACTATATTTACACCAACGCGAACAACTTCAATGTAAAATTTATTCCTGCTCCTGATGTTGTCCGGTTTAGAAAGGACTTAAGATTTACTGTAGACAGTGAAGAAGATTTTAAAAATATGGCAATGATCTACAAGAATACCAAAGTTTTTTCGGAAGATATTGCCCAACTGATTGGGTATTTAGACCGTGAGGAAACAGGTAACTATAAAAAAATAATGCTTCAAAACATCAAAAAATTCAATAAATGACATACATTATAGGAGAAATCGGACAAAATCATAACGGTTCTGTAGATATAGCTAAGTTGACCATTGACTTGGCGGGTAGACCCATTGAGGAAGATTTGTTTCATTTGCAACTGAAGCCAATGGATGCCGTAAAATTAACGAAACGTGATCTCAAGAATGAATTATCGAATTCTCAAATGAATCAGCCTTATACAAGTCAGCATTCGTTTGGAAAAACTTACGGCGAGCACCGGGCGGCACTTGAACTTAATGATGAGCAACACTTCGAAATTTATCAATATGCAAAAGAAAAGGGCTTGGATTTTGTCGAGACATTGTGTGCTATCGGTTGTCTGAGTATATTCAAATACTTCACGCCTGATTACTTAAAGGTTGCAAGTAGAGATCTGACGAATCTACCTTTGTTAGCTGCGATGGCGGAGACTAAAGTTCCCATAATCCTGTCGACAGGTATGGCTGACAAGAAGCAACTAGACGAAGCTTTGGACACTGTGACGAGATACCATTCGGATGTTTCTATTTTGCACTGTGTGTCTCAATATCCAACACGACCTGAGAATGTTAATTTGAATACAATCAAGTACCTTCAGAAACATTATGGAGAATATAGAATTGGGTATTCAGATCATACAATTGGCATTTCTACTCCATTAGCAGCAGTAGCTATGGGTGCACAAATTATTGAAAAGCACATTACAATAGATCGCCGAATGAAAGGAACTGATCAAGCTGGTTCATTAGGTTCTGATGGTGTAAATAGAATGGTTCGAGACATTCGTTTATTAGAACAGTCATTTGGTGTTGAAGACATCTTTATGGAGCCTGGTGTGGTGTCTGCAAAGAACAAACTTGAGCGTTCAATTGCGACAAACAAGTTTATCCAGAAAGGACAGGTAATTACGGAAGCTGACATTTGCCTGCTGTCTCCCGGAGATGGTTTCAAGTGGAGTGATCGGGATAAAGTTGTTGGGAGAACGGTTTCAATTGACATTCCTGAAAATGAGGTAATATACCACAATAATCTTTCTTAATAATGCCTAAAGAACCCTGCTGAATATGTTGCCAAAATTAGTGTTAACAGATATTGATGGTGTTTGGACAGATGGAGGAATGTATTACGACCAGTTTAATAATGAACTAAAGAAATTCAATACATCCGATAGTGCTGGTATCTTGTTCTGCAGGCTTCTTGGTATTGAGGTAGGTATTATAACTGGCGAGGATACGGAAATTGTGAAAAGAAGGGCACAGAAACTCGGCGTTGATATTTGTCATTTAGGTATTAAGGATAAGGTAGAATGTGCATCAAAGATTATTGCTGGTAGATTTAGCTGGGACGAGGTCGCTTACATTGGTGATGATATCAACGACATTCGGTTACTAAAACTGGTAGGTACGAGGGGGGTTCCAAATAGTGCTCCTCCTTATATAAAGTCAATGTCTAGTATTGATTTGAAAAAGAATGGTGGCGAAGGTGTATTTCGTGAGTTCGTTGAGGCAATTCTCACTCAAAATCACATGATGGAACATGTACTTTCGCTCTACCTTGAAAGTCATGTAAAACTTAAACAATAATTTGATGAGTTGGAAGATGTGTGAGCTTTAATGGAGCAATTTGACTTTCATAGCAAATTTCTTTCGTTTGAGAAAGAAAATAATTTATTTGAATTAAAGGATGATCTTGGTACTCATTTTTGGGACTTGATAAGGTTTGATGTTTACATCAACTTAATGTGGGATTATAGAAGGTTACCACCTCGTACCCAATCGTTCAAAAGCAAAGTTGGTTTGCTTCTGAAAAAGGCTGCTAGCGCCATTAGATTTACTCAGAATACAAAGAAATGTGACAATTTCTTTTTTTTAGCCTCCAGGAATAGAACCGGCAGGAAGTTGTTCGATCAGAACGCAATCTCCATTGTGAACCAATTCACTGAAACTCAGCGATTCATTTTAGAAAGCTATTTATCTGCTGATGATGACACTTTGTTAGGAGATTCCATTTATAACTTTCCACAGCAAGTGGCTCGACGGTTGTTTAAGTCAAAATCGAAGTTTGATTATTCGAGTGTTGTGAGTCAAGTTCAAGGCGCCTTTGGAGGCAATACTCTAAGCGCAGAGGCGTTAAGACAGTTGGTTAACAATTACTACAGCGATTTTCAATTCTTCACAAACCTCTTTCGGAAACACCAAATTAAACGAGTGTTTGTAACGCAGAACGGTATCCAAAAAGGACTGTTTGCTGCGGCAAAAAGTCTGGGACTGGCAACCTATGAATTTCAGCACGGGATTGTTGATGAGGGCCATTTGGCATATAATTATCCGATAATGCAATACGCTGATGATAGCATTATTCTTCCGGATGTAATATTTTCTTTATCTACATTCTGGTTTAAGAATATGTATATGCCTGGTGTAAACTTATTCCCGATTGGGAATGATTATTTTTCAAACAACATTGCGCCGGTAAAAGACGGTGAAGGCGCCATAACGGTTGTGTCAGCAGATGTTTTTGGCATACAGTTAACTAACTTTTTGCTTGCTAGCTTATCAGTTGGTGTTCCTGGAGAGTGTGAAATCTTTTTTAAACTGCACCCTAATCAGTATCATGAGAAGGCACATTTTGAGCATGAATTTCGAAATTATCCGAATGTCAAAATAGTTACCAATGAACATACGATCTATACATTGCTAGAATTAAGTCACACAATTTTAACTATTCAGTCTACGGCAGTTTACGAGGCATTACAAGCTGGCAGAAAGGTTGTTTTGCTTAAACAAAGCAGCTACCGTAGACATAGGAACGTGTTTTCTAATCCTTATGTTCATCTTGTTGACAATGTTGAAGAACTTTCCATTGCGCTAAACGCGCCATTAATGCCCGTGGGCAAAAATCAGGACTTCTTTTCCGGCTTTAATTTAGACCTCTTCAAACAAGTTATCGATTTATAATGTCTAAGATTGTTAAGCAGACCGCATTATATTCGATAGGTGAGATCATACCGAAGATCATTGGCTTTTTGCTTCTGCCAATTTACACCCGTTACTTCAGTCCAGCAGATTACGGCATTCTTAGCTACACGAATTCAGTAATCATGTTTCTTTTTGTGCTAAGTACACTGTCGCTTAACTCTTATGTGCTCCGCACCTATTATGAGTTAAATAACGAAGAAGAACGTAAAAGACTATTAGGGAACGTGTTTTTATTTGTTATGCTTGTTAATGTGGGCGTGCTTGCACTTTCATTCTGCTTCGTTCCAATATTGATTAGACATTATGGCTTGCAAATCCCTTGGGAACCTTACTTTAAAATTGCGGTTATTAACAATTTCATTGAGCTTTTTTCCGTAATTCCTCTTGTAATGTTTCGCGTAAAGCAACAAGCGAACAATTTTGTTTTACTGAGTTTAACTCGTGTTCTTCTCCAAGTTGTTCTAACATACTATTTTGTTGTAATCTCAAAAGACGGTTTGATTGGAAGCTACTTAGGAAACTTGTATCCTCTAATGGGCTTCTTTTTTATTTATTGGGGAATAATGCTTAAGCACGTTACCCTAAATTTCAATTTCGTGCAAATTCGAACCGGTCTCAGGTTTTCTTTACCTCTGTTGCCAGGTGCATTAGCATATTTAGCACTAAGCTTTTCCGACCGAATTATCTTAGAAAGGTATGTTCCAGTCTTCGAAATTGGTATTTATAACGTGGCTTTTATTCTATGTTCTGCATTGAATATAGTTATTCAAAGTGGATATAAAGCAATTGAGCCAGAGGTTTTTAAACGGTATAACACTGAAGGTTTTTCTTCCTTTATTGACCAAGCCAAACCTACATTTTTCCTTTGTATTTACTTAGGCGCCTTGTTGATTGCGTTGTTTAGTCAAGAAGCATTGCAATTCATGACTTCAAAAAACTTCCACCAAGGCTATCTACTCGTTCCGATCTTAATGATTGGGGTGATTATGACAGGACAAAATGTTATTTATGGAGGCATTCTGATTGCTGAAAAAAAAACAAAGGTGGTCGGCATGGCAACGATTCTGGGCTCAATTATCAGCATGGTATTCAACTTAGCCCTAATTCCATATTTTGGAACTTTGGCAGCTGCAATGTCTTCTGCAGTTTCATTTTCAGTAATGAACTTGTTTTTGTACAGAAGCATGGAATATGTAGGGAAGGATTGGAAACCTGAAGCAACAGCGTTGTTGAGCTTTATTTTAATTACATTTGTTTCCTTTTATTACTTTGAAGCTCAGATAAGTTTAAAGTGGTTTCTAATAAAACTAGCACTCTGCATGGCCTATTCTTTTATCTTATTTAAAGTGTTTCGGATTAATAGGGTATATGAAATTTTTAAAAATGAATCTATATAGGAAAGTCCACCTTGTTTTTTACAAGTATGTAATCAACAATTTAGTTTATAGGCCTACAATGTCAAGTCTAGGCTCAAACGTCTTTATTGGTAAACCTTTACGCTTTACATCACGTTTCATTTCGATTGGCGATAATGTGTATATTTGGCCAAACTCTAGAATTGAAGGTGTGGATTATTACGAGGGTGATTACTTTGCTCCTTATATTCGCTTCGATGACAATTCCACTGTGCAACAAAATTTACATTTAACATGTGCTAAAAATATTTACATTGGAAAGAACGTTGCCATCGGTGCAAATGTTACTATAACCGACATAAACCATCCTTACGATGACGTAGATGTCCCTATAGAGAAACAGCCGATTCAATTTTCGCCTGTTTATATTGGTGATGGGAGCAAAATATACAACAATGCCGTCATCCTACCTGGAACAAAACTTGGCAAGCACTGCGTCGTAGGTGCAAATAGTGTCGCTGGTGGAACATTCCCTGACTTTTCTGTAATCGTTGGTGCGCCAGCGAGGATTGTTAAAAGATATTGCCTGCAATCTGGCACATGGAAAAAAACATCTCCATCAGGCGACTTTGTTGAACGGAATTAAGGATTGTCGAATACCTTTAATCAAGTATGTTTTAAGATAAACTGATGAAAAAGAAAATTTTAATAACCGGAGGTGCCGGTTTTATAGGCTCTAATTTAAGCCTTGCCTTAATTGAATTAGGCTATGAGGTAATTGTTTATGATAATTTATCAAAGCAAATACATGGAGTGGATCCAAATACGACCTCTCCCTTATACAATAACATCAAGGATAAGGTTAAGTTTATTCATGCTGATATCAGAGATAGGAAACAGCTCCAGAATGCCGTTGAACAAGCTTCAATAATAGTACACTATGCTGCTGAAACTGGAACTGGACAATCAATGTATCAAATCCATCAGTATAATGATGTGAACATTGGTGGAACTGCGCTATTACTTGACATTTTAGCGAACGACAAACATTCAGTCGAGAAAGTCGTAGTTGCCTCGTCCAGGTCTATCTACGGAGAAGGTAAATACATTAGCAAAGAACTTGGCGATGTGTATCCTGAACATCGAAAGGATGAAGATATGTCTAAGGGAGACTTTGAGGTTAAATTTCCAGGATGTTCAACATTGACGCTAGTGGCGACAGATGAAAACTCTAAAATCCATCCGTCGTCGGTTTATGGAATTACTAAGCAGGTTCAAGAACAATTGGTTATGACGGTGTGTCCATCGATTGGCATAGCACCCGTTGCCTTACGTTACCAGAATGTATATGGTCCAGGTCAATCTTTGTCAAATCCATATACAGGAATTCTCTCGATATTTTCTACCAGTATAAAGAACGGGAACGGGTTGAATATTTTTGAAGATGGTCGGGAAACAAGAGATTTTGTTTATATTTCTGATGTAGTTGATGCAACTATACTAAGTATCCAGAAAAAAGAAGCTAACGGCGAGGTATTCAACGTTGGTACAGGAAAACCAATTGATGTGGTTACGGTTGCTAATAGCCTAATTGAGGAATATGCTTTGGAGGTGCCTGTCACAATATCAGGTAACTACCGTCTAGGTGACATCAGGCATAATTTCGCAGATTTAAAGAAGATTGAATCTCTTTTAGGCTTTACGCCCGCAGTGGATTTTAAAGCAGGTATAAAAAAGTTTGCAAATTGGGTTAACTTGCAAGCTGTTCAGGATGATAAATATCAGCAGTCAATAAGGGAAATGCAGTCCAAAGGTTTATTTAAGTAACATGAACAAAGGACTGCAAGGTAAACGTATTCTTTTTATTGGTCAGGTATTTTATGACTATCATGACCGGATCATCACCCAACTACAATCCATGGGTGCGAAGGTGGTGTTTTTCGAAAATAAAATGTTTCGTGAAGATCCTTCAATTTATCCTAAAAGCCTCATAAGCACCGTTAAACGTCTTCTCAATCCAGGTTATAAGAAAGAATATATCCGATATATTATCAACAGTGTAAAGGACGTTGAATTCGACATCTTGTTTTGCATTGGTGGTTTTTCAATAACCCAAGATCTTGTCGACTCATTAAAGAAGAGGAATTCTGAAATGAGGTCGATTATTTATTTCTGGGATTCTTTTGAAGTTTGGCCATATGCTCATCTGATAGATGCATTTGATGATGTTTATTCGTTTGAACGCACTGATGTTGAGAAGTATAACATCAAGTACCAACCACTGTTTTTTTCTGAGCTTAAAGACCAATGGATTCCGAGCATAGTTGAAAGAACGAGAGACCTGTTATACGTTGGTTCTGTTGGACCAATGTCTTCCAATCGGTTTAAATTGCTTGCAAGGTTCGATCAAGTTTGTAAAAAGTATAAGTTAAACTATTTATTATACCTCCTTTATACTAGACCTAAGCAGAATGGTTTCGTTCAGTTGATTAATAACGTTCGTCGTCTGTTCGATTCTACTTACAACACATTTATCAAAAATCTAGATTTTCATCAAAAGAATTATAAATTCATTAAAGATAAACCTTTAGGTAGCATCGAATTAAATGAACTCATTTTAAGTACAAAATGTGTAATTGACATTCAAGTTCCTGGGCAAACCGGATTAACTATGAGGACTATTGAGTCTCTTTCGTTAGGTTGTAAGCTTTTAACAACAAATGCGGCCGTCACGAAGGAGCCTTTTTATGATCCCGAATGGATTCAGGTGTTCAATGAACTGGATGTTTCGCCTAATATCGAATTTATAAGCGCAGTACCTGCAAAGAAGATTGATATTGAACATTTAACCTTAGAAAACTGGCTTAAGAATTTACTGGGGTACAAACTGATGTAAACATGCAGTGTATTCAAGATATCGCTGGCAATTTGGATGACGCACTAAGGGTAAGGTCTAATAAACAGAAACTGATAGACTTTCTGTTTATTGTAGTCGTGTTTATTGTGACTAGGCAGGTTCCGTTTGCGTTTCTATCTCCAATCATGAATGTATGCGTAATTACATTACTTGGATTGTCGCTTTACAAAGCTACGCTGGATAGATACACCTACGCTGTTCTTTTTTGTTTTCTGGTATTGCCTTTATGTTGCAGTCTTTTTTACTCCATATTCATTACCGACAATGACTTCGTTCTTGCCGTTAAGTTCTTTATAGTTTTACTATCAGTTGGGCTCGCATATTTTGTGCGTGTGGATAGAATTGCTTTAAGGTGGTTTATTGGACTGTGTTTACTTCAAACAGCTGTATTAATCGTAATCCATTTATATTTGCTCCTGTATTCGAGCATCGAAACCTACTTACCCATTCGTTTTTTCTTCATGGAAAAAGGTTGGGGTGATGTATATACTTACAATGGCATTTTTTATAGAATTCAGATAAAGGGAAGTGCTTTATTGTTGATAGCTTTAGTTTTAAACATCGAAATTAAGCTTTTTAAATATCAGTACCTAATTGCGATTATGCTTTTTACGGGTGTAGTTCTGGCTGGAAATTTTGCGTTTCTTATTTCGCTCGTCTTGTACCTATTGTATAAATTATTTTCACTGAGTGGTGTCAAATCAATTCACCTATATCTTCTGAGCATATTTTCCGCTATAGTGTTCGCAAGCATAGCTATGCCTTCTGTAGTTGACTATGCAATGTCGACACTAGAAATGAAACAAGAAAGTTCACTTGGTGTTAGGAGTGATCAATTTACCGAGTTGATGAAAAACCTTACTGAGAGTCCATTTAGCTTGCTTATGGGACAAGGCCTAGGTAATACGTTAAACGTAAGAACTGAGTTCAGAGATTACACAGGCGATACCTACTTTGAAGTCCAAACGTTGTATGTTATAAACCAATTAGGAATTATATTCTTTCTCGGTTTTATCTTGTATAATGTTTTAATCACGTTAAAACGATGGGGCACTTTCAGCTTTAGCCTCTATTATATTTACCTGATCTATATTACCTACGCAGTTACCAACCCGTATATATTTGACACGAATCACGTGATTGTGATAATTGTGTTAAATAGCCTTCAGGCCATCTTAAGTAAAAAAAATGAGTATGAAAGACATTGTAGCAGTAGTTGTACTATATCAGCCTGATTGGTTATTATTAACAGAAGTTCTATCAGCAATTTCCCTCCAGTGTGAGAAAACAATAGTTATAGACAATACACCTACTGATAATTCCGAGCTCTTCAGTGAGCATTTTGGATGGTCAAATAATCTGCGCTACTTGCCTATGCTAAGTAACCTCGGGATCGCATCTGCTCAGAATAGGGGTATAATTGAAGCGAGAAAAACTGGTTGTAGTAAAATAATATTCTTTGATCAGGATAGTGTTCCTGATCCTGAGCTGGTTTCCTCATTGATAGAGGGATACAACCAGATTAATGCAAGTGACGTCAAAATTGGTGCAATAGGTCCTCGAGCTACCAGCCGTGCAACTAATAAAAGATATGAAGGAAAGTTCGACAGTGGAAAAGTTGTTTCACTCGGAATCACAGAACTCAAGCAACTTATCAGTTCGGGTTCATTAATCGAGATATCCACTTTCGATGAAGTTGGTCTATTCGATGAGCATTTGTTTATTGATCTAGTTGATTTTGAATGGTGTTGGCGAGCAGGTGCTCTCTTCGGTTTCAAACATTTTATTATAGAGAAGGCACAGTTGTTCCACATGTTTGGGGAAAAGGAAAGCCGTGTGTTGGGATTTCGAATTACGATACCTAGCTCGTTCAGAATCTATTATCAGTTTAGAAACTTTTTCATATTGCTGGGACGCGGCTATGTCCCTCTTTATTGGAAGCTTTCTAATGCATTTAAATTATCGGTCAAACTGGTTTTATTTCCGTTAATTTGTAAAAATAAGCTAACATATATTAATAGAAGTACAAAAGGAATTCGGGATGGGATCAACTACAGGAAATAAGTACGGCTTTACCAAAACTGACCTTGTGGTTTTTGATCTTTGCGGTACATTATTCGATTCCAATACAACCTTCGATTTTCTTGATTTCTATTTTAAGAAGAATAGAAAATATCAATGGTTTCGACGTTTTCGAAAACTTTTAGCGGTCAAAGCCCTGAATAGAATTTCGACAAGTTGCCTAAGGTTTGATTTTATTCGGATTGTTGGTGTTCGCTTTTTTAAAGGTATACCGGAGACAGATTTGCTTCCAGTTATTAACCGCTTCAATGATGAGTTTTTGTCTAAAAAGAGGATAGAAATAGCGCACTCATTATTGATACAGGCCAAAGATGCCGGCGCGGAAATTGTTCTCATTTCAGCTTCGCTTGAGTTCATCGTACGCAAAGTTTCCGATGCTTTGGCCATCCCTGGATTTTACTCTACTAAGTTAGGCAGTGAAGGTGGAATATTCAACGGTCAAATCACCGAGGATTTACTTGGTAGAAAGGACCAGATAATACAAAGGTTGAAACGTGATCAACAAAGGCTAATTTTTATAACTGATAACACAAGTGATGCTAACGTGATTCCAATAGTTGACGAATTTTGCGTCGTGACTACCAAAAGATTCTCTAGTTTTTGGAAGAATGTAGATGGTGTTTTTAAAATATATGAAATCTAAAGCGTTTTTTTTTGTGCCAATCCTGTACTTTCTGCATACAAGGATTGAATCCACTGCAAAATTTGTATCCTGGGTGATAATTTACTGCATTCCTACCTTCTACATTCTCTATAATATTTTGCCCCTACCATTCGTGACGGTGACAGCAATATATTTTTTCGAATTGTTAGTGATCTATACCTTTTATGAGGTGGGTTATATTCAAAATGATTGCGAAACGACTAAGGCTGAGACGAACCCGACTATGCGGCTTACCTCAGATGAATTGTTGTATTATGAAAAAAACAAATTGGCAATATATCTGGTTAGATTGCTTTTAGCTTCAATATTTTTATTGTCTTTGTTTTTGATTTCTCCGTATGAAAGTGGTAATATTATTTTTGGTGGACTTAGTCTACTAATACTATTGATTTATCAAATTTACAATAGAGTTAGAAACCAGTTCACGCTAGTACTTCACTTCTTGTTGGTTTGTTTAAGGTTTTTGTCTTTTCCAATGATATTTATTTCGAATTTTATAAGTGTAAACTATTTGAGTTTACTACTCATTTTTCCCTTGTTGAATTTGATTGAACGTGGCTCCAACAAAAAATTCAAAATCTCCCTATTTCAAAAACTCATTCCAGATAAGTCAAAAATGGCGACGTTTCGAGTGTTTTATTATGCAGTGTCGAGTTCAGTACTATTAATCCTAATGTGTTTTAATCAAGTACAACCATGGATTCTATACTTGAGCCTTTATTTTCTGGCGTATAGATTTTTGATTGTGAAAGCTGAATTCCAATCATGACATTTTCAGTTTTGATAGCCGTATATGGCCAGGAAAACCCTCTTTTTTTCAAGGATGCGCTTGATAGTGTATTGTGCCAAACTTTGTTGCCTTCGGAAATCGTGTTAATCAAAGATGGTCCGTTAACAAGTGAACTAGATGCCGTAATTGATACTTATTGTGATTTAAAGCCCGAATTGTTCAATGTGATCACTCTTGAAGTAAATATGGGGTTAGGTAAAGCATTGAAAGTTGGACTGGAAAGCTGTGCGAATGAAATTGTATTACGTATGGATTCGGATGATATTTGCTACCCAAACCGTTTTGCGAGGCAAATTGAGATGCTGGTGAAAAAGCCAGAAGTAAGTGTCTTGGGTACTTCGATTCAAGAATTTGAGTATGTGCCAGGAGATCTGAAGAGATATAGGAAACTTCCGTTGGACTTCAGCCAGTTGAGACAATTTGCCAAGTATAGAAATCCATTGAACCATCCATCGGTTGCATTCAGGAAATCACATGTGCTTCAAGCAGGGTCTTACCAAGATATGCCATTATTCGAAGATTTCTATTTATGGGCTCGATTGATTCAGAGAGGCTTTATAGTTGAAAACTTGACTGAACCACTTTTGCATTTTAGGGTTGGAAACGATATGGTTGGTAGAAGGCACGGTTTCTCGTACTTTGCAAAAGAATACAGGTTTCTGAGTACGCTAAGAAAAATCCAGTTTTTAACTCTTTGGGAATTTTTAATTTCAATCGTCACGAAGTTACCGTTGAGATTACTGCCAAAAAATATTTTGGAGTTATTGTATAAGAAACTGTTACGTTGACTTTAGTCGTGTTGTTGTGCGGAAATGTGACAGTAAGCTCTTGTAAATAGCTTTATCTTAGTATAAAGTTCTTTTGCTGAAAGTTTTGGCTAAGCTATGGCAAGTGGGATAATTATGTTAATTTTGTACGCGCTCCTAAACACTTTTAGATGTTTTCACATATTGTAATTGTTCCACGATGGCTAATACTCGCTATTGATATTAGTTTCAGTATTACTGCCTTATTTCTTGGAAAGCTTTTAAAGAATAATTTTGATATTCAAAATCTTGATTTTTTGGCTTTGTATAAGTCCGTTATACTAGTTTCGGCAATCAACGTTATTACATTTACATCTTTGCGAACTTACGCTGGAATTGTTCGGTATACTTCAATGCAGGATTCGATTAGGATTGTGCTTGCTGTAATAATGAGTTCGTTTTTAGTGTTTTTTTTAAACGCTTCTATCATTGCTTTGGGTTATTCGCCATTAATGAGTGTAACGTCGTTAATAATATATTCACTTTTTTGTGGTCTTTTCCTTATTTCTTATCGCATCTTCATTAAATACTTTTTTTTGTACGTCAAGAACTCAAAACTTGATAAGCGACGTGTAATAATCTATGGTGCTGGGCAGGCTGGGTTGTTTACGAAGAGAAGTTTTGATCATGATTCTAAGTATAATAAGAACATACTGGCTTTTGTAGATGATGATGAGAGAAAAGTCGGAAAGATGATAGATGGAGTCCGAATATTAAATGCAGATGATCTGGAAAAGCTTATTGCAGAAAACGAAGTAGATGAAATCATTTTCGCCAGCTACACGATCCCGGCTGATCGGAAAAATCAGATTGTTGATGTTTGTCTTGAGCATGATGTAAGCGTCTTGAATATTCCACCCGCAGATATATGGTCCAAGGATAACCGAAGTGCCGCTCTGATCCACAGCATTAACATCGAAGAATTGTTAGATCGAAAGCAGATTCAGATGAACCTAGATGAGATACAGGCGGAGCTTAAAGGTAAAAGAATTTTGATTACCGGTGCTGCCGGCTCTATTGGAAGCGAAATCGTGCGTCAATTGACTAAATTTGAGCCTGGGTTGATTATAATGTGCGACCAAAGTGAGACAGGGTTGCACAATTTGAGGCTTCAGCTTCAAGAACTGCGGAGTTCACTAAATTTTCACGCCTTTATCGGAGATGTTAAGGATATGAGACGAATGGAATTTATGTTTGATCATTATAGACCCCAGTATGTGTATCATGCGGCCGCATATAAACATGTTCCAATGATGGAAGATAACCCTGCAGAGGCAATCAAAACCAACGTGCTTGGAACAAAGACAATGGCTGATTTATCTGTCAAATTTGGGGTGCAAAAATTTGTAATGATTTCGACCGACAAGGCCGTAAACCCTACAAACGTTATGGGTGCTTCTAAGAGAATTGCAGAGATTTATGTACAATCATTAAACAATGCAGATAAAGGTATGACCAAGTTTATAACTACTCGATTTGGCAATGTACTCGGTTCTAATGGCTCTGTCATTCCCCGTTTTAAAGAACAAATTGAAAAAGGTGGGCCGGTCACAGTCACACATCCGGAGATCACCAGGTATTTCATGACTATACCCGAGGCTTGCCGGCTCGTGTTAGAAGCAGGATGCATGGGTAAGGGCGGGGAGATCTTTGTGTTTGATATGGGGAAGTCGGTTAAAATAGTTGAGCTAGCCAAAAAGATGATTCGCTTGGCCGGGTTGGTGCCTAATCGGGACATAGAAATCACATTCTCAGGGTTGAGGCCCGGAGAAAAGCTGTATGAGGAATTGTTAAATGACAACGAAAATACGATGCCAACTCACCATGAAAAGATAATGATTGGGAAAGTTCGGGAGTACTCATTCGAGAAGATTGAGGTACAAATTGATCAATTATTATTGTTTGCTTTGAATAATAATAACAGGGCGGTTGTTTTACAAATGAAGGGTATTGTGCCGGAATTCATAAGCAAAAACTCTCAATTTGAGCTGTTAGATCGAGAGATCTCTACCTCTCAGGCTTAAGTTATCGTCTAAAGAGGAAGGCCGATTTACACTCCCGGGTGAATACTTTTTTCTTGGCAGATAGTAAGAATGATTTGATAGGTTCAGGAAGACGATACTAAATGATTAAAGGCTAAGTAATGTTGATATCTGGGGAATTAACAGATTTGCTAAGAAGGTCTAAAGAACAGTTTTTATATGGAAATAATTGAAACACCATTAGCTGGCTGCTTGGTGATTAAACCAAAGGTGATTACAGATGCGCGTGGCTACTTCATGGAGAGCTTCAATGAGGAAAGCTTTAATAAAGCTACTGGATTAAATGTTCATTTCGTCCAAGATAATCAGTCTTTTTCTACTTTTGGGGTGTTAAGAGGGCTGCATTTTCAAAGTGACGAACATGCACAGGCCAAGTTGGTTCGTGTGTTAAAAGGGGAGGTGCTGGATGTTGCCGTTGATCTTCGAATAAAGTCTAAAACGTACGGTAAATATTTCAGCGTAGTTCTGAGTGAAGAAAACAAACTGCAGTTCTTCGTGCCACGTGGTTTTGCCCACGGCTTTGTGGTTTTGTCGGAGTATGCTGAATTCTTCTATAAATGTGATAACTACTACAATAAGGCCTCTGAAGGAGGATTACACTTTAATGATCCAGAGCTTAATATAAATTGGCAGCTTCCTGCTGGTAGTCTTCTGGTGTCAGACAAAGATGCAATATTGCCTTTTTTGGCGGAACTAAAATTACAAGCCTAAACATGAATAAAATATTAGTATTTGGAGCATCTGGACAACTTGGCACATGTTTGAAGTTTGTAGCAGCCAAAAAGGGGATATTGGATATCACGTTCCCTATAGAAGGATCTGCAAATATTTTAGATCTTGTATCTCTTAGGTTTCTCTTTGAAACCGAACAACCTGCATATGTGATTAATTGCGCAGCGTATACAGCAGTTGACAAAGCTGAGGATGAACATGTTTTAGCTGCGGAAGTTAATTGCAAAGGAGCGGAGAATCTAGCGCTCTTAGCCAAGGAATATAACGCAACTTTAATACATATCTCTACTGACTTTGTTTTCGAGGGTAGTCATCCTAAGCTCCTTGAGGAAACGGATGAAACTAATCCGGTAAGTATTTATGGTCTGACCAAATTGGAGGGTGAACGGGCTATTGCAGCTGCAATGGATGCCCATTACATACTTCGAACGAGTTGGCTATATTCTGAACATGGAAATAATTTTGTCAAGACCATGCTCAGGCTGGGCACCGAGCGGGATGAGCTAGAGGTCATTGCAGATCAGGTGGGAACACCTACCTACGCGATGGACCTAGCAGAGATGATTTATAAGATCATTGCTTCTGAAAAGAAGGCTTATGGTATTTATCACTTCAGTAACGAGGGCGTTACGTCTTGGTATGACTTTGCTAAGGCCATCTTCGATCTGAGTCAGACTACAGTCAGGCTACATCCAATCACTACCTCAGAGTATCCAACCAAAGCGACTCGTCCCGCTTTTTCGGCGATGAATAAATCAAAAATTAAAAAAACCTTTGATCTGGATATTCCATATTGGAGAGACAGTCTTGCTACTTGTATCCAGCAATTGAATCTTAACGCTTAAAAAGTGATATGAAAGGAATTATTCTTGCCGGAGGCTCCGGCACCAGGCTTCACCCATTAACACTTGCCTGCAGTAAGCAGATGATGCCGGTTTATGATAAACCCATGATCTACTATCCACTGTCTATTCTGATGTTGGCAGGGATTAAAGAAATATTGATCATATCTACCCCACATGATCTGCCGCAATTTGAAAAATTGCTGGGAGATGGATCAAGGATAGGATGTAATTTTCAATATGCTGTACAGGAAGAACCAAATGGACTTGCGCAGGCATTTGTCATTGGAGCCGATTTTATTGGTCAGGACAGCGTGGCACTTATCCTTGGGGATAACATTTTCTATGGGGATGGTCTATCTCGATTATTGCAGGACCTGAGTGAACCTGAAGGGGGTGTGGTGTTTGCTTACCAGGTTGCGGATCCGGAACGTTATGGTGTTGTAGAATTCGATGAACATAAAAACGCGATATCTATTGAAGAGAAGCCTGAACAACCAAAATCAAACTATGCTGTACCTGGCTTATATTTCTATGATAACTCGGTAGTTGAAATTGCTAAGAACATCCCATTGTCTTCCCGTGGCGAGTATGAGATCACAGATGTAAACAAAGTCTACCTGGAACAAGGGCGATTGAAGGTTGGCGTGCTAAGTCGCGGAACAGCATGGCTCGATACTGGAACCTTTAACTCCTTAATGCAAGCTGGTGAATTCGTTCAGGTTATTGAAGAACGTCAGGGCCTTAAAATCGGGTGCATTGAAGAGGTGGCCTTCCGTATGGGTTACATTGATGAAGTTCAGCTTAAGGAAATTGCTGCTCCACTGGTAAAAAGTGGATATGGGCAATATTTAATGCGACTGACAAAATAGGTTACCTAAACCAGCGATCATGAAAACATTTGTACACATTACAGCAATGATTCTTTTCATGATCGCTTTCCGACAGCTGAAAAGTGGCTTCTGACCGGCTGAACTTGGTCTCGACAATGGTTATGGGATTGCAGCCTTCCAGGTGTCGGATGCAGCTCCAGATAATCAGGAAAGCTTTTTGAACGCCGTGCTGCGAACTGGTCCGAAAAGCTGATTGAAATTCTAATGAAATCCTAATTTCTATAACGAGCCCTTTCCTGGTTTTTCCTGTAATATTGCAACGCTAAAAAAATATAGTGTTCATTTTCTCATTTGTATAGATGTACCAGGAAAAAGATTTCAGACTGACCAATGCGGCACTTTTTAATTATATCACGAAGGAAAAGAAGGATGTTTGGGCCATATACATTTACGCCATCCTTAGTGGCCTGGTGCAGCTGAGCATCCCCTTAGGCATCCAGGCTATCGTAAGTTTAGTGATGGGTGCCACGATGGTGACTTCTTTATATATCCTGATATTTTTCATTGTGTTGGGAACCTTCCTGGTCGGTTTCTTCCGGATTAAAGTGATGCAGATCATCGAGAAGATTCAACAGAAAATGTTTGTTGAATATTCCATTGCTTTTGCGAACAAGATTCCCAGGATCAATCTCTCTGCGACGAAGAAATACTATCTGCCGGAGCTGGTAAACCGTTTCTTTGATACGCAGACTCTGCAGAAAGGTATTTCAAAAATTTTACTGGAAATACCAACCGCACTGATCCAGATTACCTTCGGCATCTTACTGTTGTCGTTCTATCATCCCTGGTTTCTGGTGTTTGGTGCGCTGGTGATCATCATCGTGGTGACCATCTTTAAATTTACCATGAATTCTGGAATCCGCTCCAGTTTGGAAGAAAGCGAAAAAAAGTATGCCGTCGCCTCCTGGCTGGAGGATATCGCAGCAGCTGTAAAAACGTTTAAAATCAATTCGAATGCCGACGCGCACCTTACCGGAACGGACGCGCGTGTGGTTCGTTACCTTAAACACCGGACTTCCCATTTCAGGGTACTGGAATTCCAATATAAAACCATCATTGGTTTTAATGTGATCATCACGATGGTGATGCTGACCATCGGAACCTATCTGCTGGTTAACCAGCAGTTGAACATTGGTGCATTTATTGCCACAGAGATCGTGGTACTAACGATCATGAATGCGGTAGAAAGGCTGATCAAGAGCCTCGAAAGCTATTATGATGTGATTGCCTCCCTCGTGAAGTTGCATAAGGTGACCGAGCTACCGGAAGAGCAGAATGGTATGATGAGCCTGCAGAAAAAAGCAGGAGGTATGGCAGTTAAGCTGGAGGATGTCAGTTTCGCTTTCAACGATAACCGGCCGATCCTAAAAAATGTCAACTTTGAAGCTAAAGCAGATACCATCACGGTTATTTCCGGTGCAATTGGTGCCGGGAAAACAACTTTGCTCAATGTGATGGCCGGTTTTTATGAAAATCAAACCGGCGCCATCCTCTTCGATAAAATACCATTGACCAATCTGGATAAAAATCAACTGAGGGCCGGGATCGGTTTGTACACACCCGACATGATCATCATCAAAGGAAGCCTGCTGGAAAACATCGTGCTTGGACGTGATGATGTCAGTGCCGATGAAGTGATCAGCCTGAGTGAAGAGCTTGGGCTGGAGGATCTGCCGAGTTTATTCAGCAATGGTTTTGATACGCAGATCAGTGAAACAGATACAGAGGTTTCCTTCAGCGGCAAAAAGAAGATCACCCTGCTCAGGGCTTTACTGGGCAGCAACAGGCTGCTCATGCTGGAAGATCCCCTGCAGGGTATGAATGAAGTATTTCAGACCAGAATGATCCGGCACCTTCAGAAAATCAAGGCTTATACGACAATCATCATCATCTCTCAAGGTTCTGCCTTAAAAGATATTGCAGATCAGCACTTATATCTGGAAGATGGTCAAATCAGTACTTTAAAATAAAATTGAGGAAATGAAACTTAGATCTTTTGATAATATATACCATATCAATAAGGAATCGCATGTAAAACGTTGGTTCCTCTATTTCAGCCTTTTGTTTGTCGTTGTCCTGTTCCTGCCCTGGACTCAGAACATTCAGCTCAGGGGGAATGTAAGTACGCTTTATCAGGATCACCGGCCTCAACAGCTCAACTCGCCTATCCCTGGCAGGATCATCAAATGGCATGTGAAAAATGGCGACTACGTAAAAAAAGGCGATACCATTTTGCAGCTTGCGGAAGTGAAAGACGATTATCTGGATCCCCAGCTGCTAAGCAGAACCCAGGAACAGGTAGAAGCGAAAAGAGGCGTCAGGGAATACTATAAAGCTAAGGTTGGTACAACCGAGGCACAACTCCAGGCCATCAATGCCAGCAGGTCGTTGAAGCTTGCGCAACTGAAGATCAAACTTACACAGCTGAACAGCAAGATCGCTGCTGAGGAGGCCGAGTTGGCAGCCGCAAGTAACGAGCTGAAGTTATCTGAAGATCAATATGGACGGCAGAAAAAAATGTATGAAGAAGGTCTGGTATCACTAACGCAATTCCAGCAACGCAGTGTCTCTTACCAGAATGCCCTGGCAAAAAGAACAGCAGCGGAGAACAAGCTTGCTCAGTCGCGGCAGGAGCTGATCAACATGGATATAGAACGGAATGCCATTATGCAGGATTATACCGAGAAGGTCAGTAAAACCGAGGGTGAACGCTTCCAGAGTATGGGGCAGATTGAGGGGAGTACCGGTGACATTGCAAAGCTCGAGAACCAGGTGGCCAACTATAGGGTAAGGCAGAACATGTACGCTGTTCTGGCTTCGCAGGATGGTCAGGTGGTTCAATTAACTAAATCCGGCATCGGAGAGATCCTGAAGGATACGGAAAGCATTGGAACCATTGTGCCCAAAATGGCCGACTATGCAGTAGAGATCTACGTTAAGCCCGTCGACTTACCATTGCTACGGGAGGGGCAGCGGGTGATGTGCATCTTTGATGGCTTTCCAGCGATTGTATTCTCCGGATGGCCGACTTCCAGCTACGGCACTTTTGCAGGTAAGGTGGTTGCCATTGAAAGCAGCATCGGCGTAAACGGACTCTTTAAGGCGCTGGTTGTAGAAGACAAGGCTGAAAAATCATGGCCCCGACAAATTAAGATTGGTGCTGGTGTAAGGGGCATTGCAATTCTCAATGATGTTCCGGTCTGGTATGAGCTGTGGCGGAACATCAATGGTTTCCCACCGGATTATTATGTTTCTAAATCAGCTAGCGAAAATACAGCAGATGAAAAAGGGAAAAAGAAGTAGCTTGTTCATAATTTTCCTGTGCATGGCGCAATTCGTCGCGGCGCAGGACACCCTGCGTCTGTCGCATAAAGCATTTCTGGACATTGTTAAACAGTACCATCCACTGGCCTTCAGGTACAGGTTGCAGCAGGATATTGCTAAAGCCGAACTGCTGAATGCAAAAGGTAATTTTGATCCTGTAATTGCCGCCAAAAATGGTTCGAAGACGATAGATGGAATTGATTATTACGAGGAGTCGAATGTTGGTATTGAAATCCCGACCTGGTATGGCATTTCCTTAAGCGGGAGCTATAACAACATTGATGGACAAAGGCTTAATAACAGTGATACCCGTGGCGGCCTGTATCAATTCGGCCTGAACATTCCATTGGCAAAGGGTTTATTGTTTGACCAGCGAAGGGCACTGCTACAGCAAGCCAAAGCGGCGCTGCAGATGACTGCTGCCGAACAGCAGTTGCTGACCAACGAGCTTTTCAGAGATGCTGAAAATGCATACTGGGCCTGGGTAAGATATTATGAGATCTATAACTTACAAAAACAAGCTGTAGAGATCAACGCCAAACGCTTGGCCTTAATCAAAAAGACCTTCAACTATGGTGAACGTGCAGCAATAGATACGACCGAGGCACTTTCGCAATTGAGAAGTTATGAGCTGGAGCAGGAAGATGCCTACCTCCAGTACCTGAAGGCAACCATGGAGTTATCATTATTTCTATGGAAAGAAGATCAACAGCCCTACGATATAGATCAGCCGATCTTCCCAGCAGAGAACCTGAATTCAAATGAGGCTTATGAAAGCTATCCTTCGCTTATTGCAAATTTGAACGCACAGGATCTGAACGCACATCTCTCCCTGGTTTATTATCAGCAGAAGGAAAACTTCCTGGAGACAGAACGGAGGTTAAAGTGGCAGAGTTTTCTGCCTAAAGTCGACTTTAGCTACAATTTCTTCAATAAGGAAGGTTATCGTAGTGGTTACTTTCCCATGTTTCAGAACAACTATCAATATGGCCTGAAGCTGGAGATCCCGGTATTTTTAAGGCAGGCAAGAGCTGGCTATCAAATGGCGAAGGCAAAGCTTGGTCAGAACCGGATGGACATTACGATGAAGCAGCAGGAATTAGATGTGAAGATCAGCAACTATGCCAATGAGTTGCAGAATTATAGTACCCAGATTAGCCTGGCGGACAAAAATATTGAAAACTACCAGCGGCTACTGCAGGGTGAGGAGGCCATGTATGGTAATGGAGAGAGCTCGCTGTTTTTAATCAACTCGCGGCAAACTAAGCTGATTGAAGCGCGGGAAAAGATCATTGAACTTCGCTTCAAGTTTTTGAAAAGCTATTCAGAATTGAAATACCTCGCAGCCAGTTTCTAAATTAACAGTACTATGGTAAAATGATCTTCAGGCATCAGCAGCGATATGGATCGCTGCAGCGAAAAACAATTGCCGATCCAGTGCTGGATAAAAAAGGAAATTCGTAGCTTCAACGAAGGTCATTCCAATCGCTTATGCTGTTTATGAAGAATAGACAAAAAAACAAATGGGCTGCACTGGCAGCATTGATATTAATGAGCTGCCCGGGCAGCGGATTTGCGCAATACCAGCCTAACTGGGATTCCCTGGATCAACGGGAAACGCCGCAGTGGTGGAAAGATGCCAAGTTCGGGATCTTTGTTCATTGGGGCGTCTATAGTGTGCCGGCCTATGCGCCGGTACATGAAGTGGAAGGCGTGTACGAGAAGTATGCGGAACATTATGCTAACCGGCTGCTGAACAAGAACAAACTCTTTATGGCGCATCATGAGAAGTATTTTGGGGCCGATTTTAAATATGAAGACTTTGTACCCATGTTCAAGGCGGAGTACTTTAATCCGGATCAATGGACCGATCTGTTTGAACGCGCCGGCGCGAAGTATGTGGTGCTGACCTCCAAACATCATGATGGCTTTGCTTTATGGCCCAGCAAGGAGAGCAATGGCTACAACAGTGCTGCGCTTGGACCTAAGCGTGACCTGGCTGGCGAACTTACCCAAGCTGTACGGAAAAAAGGGCTGCACATGGGCTTTTATTATTCTTTGCTGGAGTGGGACCGGCCGTTGTATCGCGCCGCAACGCTCAATCAATGGGTGGATACGCACATGATCCCCCAGATGAAAGATCTGGTGAACCGCTATAAGCCAGAGATCATTTTCTCTGATGGGGAATGGGATTATCCCAGTAAGGACCTGAAATCGGAAAGTTTCCTGGCCTGGTTGTACAATGAATCTCCGGTGAAAGAGACTGTGGTGGTTAACGACCGCTGGGGTAAGGAAACGCGCAGCAAACATGGGGACTATTATACTACGGAATACGACCTGGTGCATGATGAGCATGGTATCGGAGATAAAAGGACACACCCCTGGGAGGAAAGCCGGGGCATTGGGACCTCTTACGGGTACAATCAGTTTGAAACCGCGGAAGACTATTTCAGCTCCAAACAGCTGATCGACTTGCTGATCGATAAGGTAAGCAATGGGGGCAACCTGCTGCTGAACGTTGGTCCGCAGGCCAATGGGCTGATCCCGGTGGTGATGCAGGAACGCTTATTGGATATGGGTAAATGGTTGAAGGTGAATGGAGATGCGATCTATGGGACACAGGCATGGGCAGGTGCTAGTGCAGCTTCCAGCAAAGAAATCGCATTTACGCAAAAAGGGGATACGCTTTTCGCGCTGTTTAAACAATGGCCTGCTGAAGGTTTTGAAATCCGCGATTTGGAAAATGCGGGTAAAGTGTCCTTACTGGGCGCTGATATCAAGGTACAACAGCGGTTTAAAGGTAATAAGTTCTTCGTTCAGGTTGATCCGGAGGCTTTTGCTAAACTGCCCCCGCAGCTGGCCTGGGTATTCCAGATTGAAGCATTCCAAAATGCTAGATAGTTCGTTATTACAAAACAAAGATGCCGGCTGATTCAGCCGGCATCTTTGCAAATCGATTGTTGAAGGTTATATATTATTCAAATTGGTTCTTCACAATGTAGCCTGCGTCTTTCAACATGCGCTCTTTTTGGAAGTTCTCTACATCTGATTTCATCATGTCATTAACCAATGCGGCAAGGTCATATTTAGGTGTCCAGTTTAGTTTCGCTTTACATTTAGATGGATCACCGATGAGTAAATCTACCTCTGTAGGGCGGAAATAACGTGAATCAACGGCAACTACTTCTTTGCCGATTTCTACCTGATAATCTGGGTTACTGCAAGATACTACATATCCTTTTTCATCCACACCCTCGCCTCTGAATTCCAAAGTAATGCCAACTTCACTGAAGGCCATTCTGATGAAGTCTCTCACGGTAGTGGTCACGCCAGTCGCAATTACAAAATCTTCAGGCTTTTCCTGTTGCAGGATCAACCACATTGCTTCTACATAGTCTTTGGCGTGGCCCCAATCTCTTCTTGCATCAAGATTTCCAAGATATAGTTTGTCCTGCATGCCTAAAGCGATCTTTGCGGTACCACGGGTGATTTTTCTAGTTACGAACGTTTCACCACGTAGTGGACTTTCATGATTGAACAGGATACCATTGCAGGCGAACATGCCATAAGCTTCACGGTAGTTTACCGTGATCCAGTACGCATACATCTTTGCTACGGCATAAGGTGAACGTGGATAGAATGGGGTAGTTTCGGATTGTGGTACGGCTTGTACCAGGCCATAAAGCTCTGAAGTAGAAGCCTGATAAACTTTTGTTTTATTTACAAGGCCCAGAATACGGATAGCTTCCAGGATCCTTAACGTTCCGATACCATCAGCATTAGCAGTATATTCAGGGGTTTCAAAACTTACCTGCACATGGCTCATTGCGCCAAGATTGTAAATCTCATCAGGTTGAACTTGCTGAATGATCCGGATAAGGTTGGTCGAATCACTAAGATCCCCGTAATGAAGTACCAAGCGGAGATGACTTTCATGCGGGTCCTGGTACAAATGATCGATACGGTCTGTGTTAAACAAAGAGGAACGGCGTTTGATACCGTGTACTTCATAACCTTTCTTTAGAAGTAGGTCCGCCAAGTACGCACCATCCTGACCGGTTATTCCTGTGATTAAAGCTTTTTTCATGAAAATTGCAATTTTAGATTTTTATGTCGTATGCAGCTCAGCCTGCGCAGATGAGCTAATTTTATTTTGGTCTCCCTCAAAGATACGCCTCTTTCCTAAAAATGATGCCTGGATTCAAGATTGTACAAGGATTTGTGTAGTGAAACAGGAAAATATCTACAATCAACCGCAAGAACAAGTACTAAAGGTTTGAAATTGTCTTACATTTTGTACGATAAAATGGAACCTATTGACAAAGCATTACAACATCCGGTTTAGCTGGTTTGAAAATAATGTGTAAGTTCAGGATTGATGTGAGACCAACGAAATCATTCGGAAAATGTTGATATCGAACAAGATTTCATCTGCAGCTTCACAAATTCCTACACATATTAAGGTCTGATGTATTTGATTTTTGGCGATAACAGATTTTACAAATACCTTAGATCGACTTTTACACAATCATCCACAACATTATTCAAAAAACGCAATTATAAACAATGAAGAACATTACCAGAATTTGCTGCATTGGTGCAGGTTATGTAGGTGGTCCGACCATGGCAGTGATTGCCAAACAGTGCCCACACATCACGGTTACCGTTGTAGATTTAAACGAGGCCCGTATCGCGGCTTGGAACGATGAAAACACGGAGAACATCCCGGTATATGAACCTGGATTGAGTGAAGTGGTAGCTGAAGCTCGTGGCAGAAACTTGTTTTTTTCTACTGAAGTAGATAAAGCCATTGATGAAGCAGATATGATCTTCATTTCTGTAAATACGCCAACTAAGACTTATGGTGCTGGTAAAGGCATGGGAGCCGACCTGAAATATATTGAACTTTGTGCCCGCCAGATTGCAAGGGTTGCGAAACAGGATAAAATTGTCGTTGAAAAATCTACGCTCCCTGTACGTACTGCCGAAGCACTTCGCGACATTCTACACAATACTGGTAACGGCGTGAAGTTCCAAATTCTTTCTAATCCGGAATTTCTTGCTGAAGGTACCGCTGTAGAAGATCTGTTAAGCCCTGATCGAGTATTGATTGGTGGTGATACTTCTGAAGAAGGACAGGAGGCTATTGAGTCATTAGTTTCTATATACGCAAACTGGATTCCACGTGAGCGTATCCTGACCACCAACGTTTGGTCTTCCGAGCTTTCCAAGCTCGTAGCTAACGCTATGCTGGCACAACGTATTTCTTCTATGAACTCCATCTCTGAACTTTGCGAAAAAACCGAAGCGGATGTAACCGAAGTTGCGCGTGCCATTGGTGCAGATAGCCGTATTGGTCCCAAATTCCTGAGAGCTTCTGTTGGCTTTGGTGGTTCATGCTTCCAGAAAGATATTCTGAACCTGGTATACATTTCAAGGTCCTTCGGACTGCAGGAAGTGGCCGATTACTGGGAACAAGTGATCATTATGAACGATCACCAGAAAAGACGTTTTGCAGAGAATATTGTTCGTAAGTTATATAATACGGTTTCTGGTAAGAAAATTGCATTTTTGGGTTGGGCCTTTAAAAAGGACACTAACGATACCCGTGAATCTGCTGCAATTTACGTGGCGGACATGCTTCTGAACGAGCAGGCCGGTATAAAGGTTTATGATCCTAAGGTAGAGGAGAAACAGGTACACGCGGACTTGGATTATCTAAACACCCGCAAAGCGGAAGAAAACCATCAAGGTGTATCTGTTTTTGCAGATCCTTATGAGGCTTGTAAGGACACCCATGCAATTGCAGTACTTACCGAATGGGATGAGTTTAAAGATTATGACTGGCAGCGGATCTATGACAATATGCTTAAACCCGCCAAGATTTTTGATGGCAGGAATCTTTTGGATGTTAAAAAATTACGTGAAATCGGCTTCTTTGTTCAAGCCATTGGTTCATAGCACTTAAATAACTTTAATGATCGATTTAAGGCAGCTTTTTAAGCTGCCTTTTTTGGTTTTTAGGTATGTGTTTGCGCTAAATACTGTTTTTTGCGGCAAAGCACATTTATTATTTTTTTTATACAAGTATTAATAACATCTTTGTGTATAATTGTGAAAGGGGTTCTACAGAAGTTCCCACCATCAAAAAACTTATTGCGCAAAGCAGTTGTTGATAGTGTAAATGATGCCGAGTTCCAGACCTTAAAAACCATAGGAAATATGAACGTATTAGTAACAGGTACCGCGGGCGAGTTAGGAAAACAGGTAGTTAGCTGGTTTTCTAAGTATTATACTGATTATAGACTCGTAGAATTAAACGATCTTTCAGATATCGGCGTACTAAACAACCTCTTTGATGCTCAGAAGTTTGATGCCGTTATTCATTTTGCATCAACACCGGGGCAAGATACTCATGGTACGGCTAATTTATTGCAGGTAGCACACGCCAAATGGAGTTCTAATCAGGACGCACACCGCTTTCTTCTCATTACCTCCGATCTTTTTGAGGCGGAGTTGATATTGCGTGATTATCATGATAATAAAGGTATGAACCTTTTGGTAAGCTCCTGTGAAGATACCTTTGCATCTTCAGATTTCCCTTTTGTATTTGCCTCGGTTGCGCAACAACATATTTCCAGCAACAATATTGTCCCGGTTTATACCAAGGGGCAGGAAGTTCCAGAATGGTTTTGGGTTGAAGAACAAGCCTGTGCCGTAGATATTCTATTTCATCAGGCGGAAGCAGGCAAGACCTACAACATTGGTGGTATGAATGCCTGGGAGCGTAGCGATTTGGAGTACAGCCCGATTGTACAACCAATGCAACACAGCTACTCGGCTGCAAACGCACGATAAGCTACACAACCGTACCGATCCGACTTTTCAAAGTCGTTTTTTTTGCTATAATTGCACGACGCTCAAAAACGCGGAATTAAGCGTTTTACTTTAGAGTTTTTACATTTATGGCCATACAGACCCGGTACAACTATCTGCTGCGTTATATTTTGCTGATTACAGATGTAGTCATGCTTAATGCTGTTTATTTTTTATCTTACTTTATTACCGAGCGTCTTGGAAAGCATCTGTATGATGAACTTGACGCGAATTATGTAATTGTTTGTAATTTAATATGGTTCTTCTGCGCCATGTTCTGTGGCCTCTATAGTCTTTATGGCATCCGACGATTGGAGCGGATTTATAGAGAGACATGGCGTAGCATTACATTCCACTTCATCCTGTTTACTGTGTTCCTGCTTTTCTCCAGGAACAGCGAATTTTCGAGAAGCTTTCTGCTCATCTTCTACGGGCTGCTTTCTGTATCCTTCTTGTTAAATCGCTTTTTGGGCACTGCTTTTCAGTATGTGCTTTTGGCAAAATTCAACGCTGCAAAAAAAGTTGCCGTGATGGGATCAAATGCCACAGCAATTCGGATTTCAGACTATCTGCAAAAACAAAAAACCTTAAGTTTCTATGGCTTTGTGGGTGATGATGACAGCATTTACAATGAAGAGGGCGGTATTGTCTCTGATCTGGTGTCTCAAAAATTTGAGGAGGCTGCTGCAGCTGGAGTACAGGATGTATATGTGGCAGTGGCGCCCCATCGTATGACAGAAGTAAGTGCTTTAGTAGATGAAGCAGACCGTCAATGTATCCGACTTAAATTCATTCCTGATCTTGGGGGATCCCTCGCGTCGCCATATACCATTGATTATTTGGGTGGAGAGTTTCCCATCATCACGCTTCGCGTGGAGCCCTTGGAAGAGATGAAGAATCGGTTTAAAAAGCGGCTTTTTGATTTGGTATTCAGTTCTCTGGTGATCGTTTTTGTGTTAAGCTGGCTTTATCCTTTGATGGCCATACTCATCAAATGGGAGAGTAAAGGTCCTGTACTCTTTAAACAGCTGCGGTCGGGCCGCAATGATACCCCTTTCTGGTGTTACAAGTTCCGCAGTATGACTGTAAATTCGGACAGCGATAAACTTCAGGCGACAAAAAATGATGCGCGCATAACCAGAATAGGTGCCTTCTTACGAAGAACCAGCCTTGACGAAATGCCGCAGTTCCTAAACGTTTTTTTGGGTAATATGAGTGTGGTTGGACCCAGACCCCATATGCTAAAACATACAGAAGAGTACAAGAAGATCATCTCCAAATTCATGGTTCGCCATTTTCTGAAACCTGGTATCACCGGATGGGCACAGGTAAACGGTTTCCGTGGCGAAACCAGGCTATTGGAGGATATGGACAACCGTGTTAAATATGACATCTACTATCTGGAAAACTGGACCACGGCCTTAGACGTCCGGATTATCTTTATGACTATTATAAATGCCATAAGGGGTGAGGAAAACGCCTATTAATATCTGATTACCAAAGAAATTAAAAATAATTAGGTTTATATTTGCAGGCTAATCGGCGTAAAGAGCTCTTGCGCTATTTATTTCAAAGTTTACCTAATTCGAATATGACGATCAAGAATGTTTTAGTTGTACTGTTGTTATTGGCAGGTTTTGCATTTTCCCCCTCCGCTTTTTCCCAGACGAACTATGCTGATGTCAAAGTTAACGAGCTGAGCGACGCGCAGATCCAACAGATGATGCAACGTGCATCTGCTCTCGGATACAGTGATGCACAGATGGAACAAATGGCTGCTGCACAAGGCATGCCTGCAAATGAAATTCAGAACCTTCGTCTTCGGGTGCAGCGTATCCGTAATACCTCTGGTACTTCCAATACTACGACAACAGCTGGAGCAAATACATACAGTACTTTGCAGGATACCAATTCGGCAAGAAATGCCAAAATATATGGTCAGAATGATAGTCTCAACGTAACTAATAAAACACAGGAGCAACAGCGGCAACGTGAGATTTTGGAGATGTTTGAAAGCTTCAAACCTCAGATCTTTGGATCGAAGTTGTTTAAAAATTCGAATTTGTCCTTTGAACCAAACCTGAGAATGGCCACACCCAAAAGTTATGTGATTGGCCCTGATGATGAGTTATTAATAGATTTGACCGGTGATAACGAAGCAAATTATCGTCTTCAGGTGAGTCCCGATGGCACCATCAGGCTTCAATATGTGGGCATTATAGCTGTGGCCGGGCTTACCATCGAGCAGGCTTCCTCTAAAATAAGTAATGCAATGAGCAAGACTTATCCCGCCCTTCGCACCGGTCGCTCAAATATTGCCGTTAACTTAGGTAATATCCGCGGTATCAAGGTCGTGTTAACTGGCGAGGTCGTTAAACCAGGTACCTATACTTTACCTTCCCTTGCAACGGTATTTAATGCCTTATATGCGTCAGGAGGTCCATCTGATAACGGGTCGTTTCGTAGAATACAGGTGATCAGGAATAACCGTGTGGTAAGTACGATCGATACTTACGATTTCCTGATGAATGGTGTGCAAAATGGCAACATTCGTTTACAAGATCAGGATGTTATTCATATTCCGGTTTTTCAAACCAGGATAGAAGTTTCGGGTGAAGTATTGCGGCCGGCATTATTCGAAATGATTAAAGGTGAAAATCTTCGCGATGTTTTAAATTACGCAGGAGGCTTTAATACCAGAGCGTATACCAGTAGAATAAAGGTGTTGCAGAATACGGAAAAAGAACGTCGTATTACGGACATTGCATCTCCTGACTTTAGCACCTATCTACCACAGAATGGCGATAAATATATTGTCGAACCGATTCTTGACCGTTTTGAAAACCGCGTGGAAATAGCAGGTGCGGTGTTCCGGCCAGGACTATATGAACTCGAAAAGGGTTTGACCCTTCGTGGTTTGATTAACAAGGCCGAAGGTCTTACGGAAGATGCATTCCTGAACCGTGCCTATATCAACAGGTTGAATATGGATAATACACTCTCTTTAATATCTTTTGATGTTGCAAAGTTGATTGCGGGTTCTGTGCAGGATATTCCGTTACAGAGAGAAGATAAAATTACCATCTCTTCGCTGTTTGATCTGCGCGACGAATACAAGGTTATGATTCAGGGTG
This sequence comes from Pedobacter sp. NEAU-ZC8, assembly GCF_059278965.1. Lineage (NCBI taxonomy): Bacteria > Pseudomonadati > Bacteroidota > Sphingobacteriia > Sphingobacteriales > Sphingobacteriaceae > Pedobacter > Pedobacter sp. NEAU-ZC8. The sequence goes on along the minus strand of NZ_JCAJXC010000006.1, from coordinate 44,463 downwards.
AGGTTCGTGATTCTGGTACTTATAAGTATGCCGAACAGATGAGCCTGGAAGATCTGATTCAGATGGCTGGCGGCTTCAAAGAAGGAGCATCACCGAATCGTATTGAGATTTCAAGACGTGTACGAAACAGCGATGCAAAGTCTGCCTCTGCACGTACTGCCGAAGTTTTCACGGTAAATATTGATAAAAATCTCAAACTCTCAGATCAACGTTTTATCCTACAACCATTCGATGTTGTTGCGGTGAGAGGTGCTGAAGGCTATCAGGTGCAAAGGCAGGTAACATTAGAAGGGGAAGTACTTTATCCTGGGACCTATACCGTAACCAGGAAGGATGAAAGGATATCTGATCTTATTGCGCGCGCTGGAGGTTTAACCCCTACAGGATACGCAGAAGGCGCTTCGCTGAAGCGACCGGGTCCCAAACCTGGGCCAAGTGAAAAAGGCAAAAATGAGATCAACGACCAGGAGGAAGAAGAGAAGAAATTCCTGAATCTGGAGCGTGTACAGGAAACCGGACTTGCGCCAGCTACTGAAGTTAATCAACGCTTGGTACAATCTGACCTTGTTGGTATTGAGTTAACTTATATACTTGAACATCCACGGTCGAAATTTGACCTGATCGTTGAAGATGGTGATGTTATTCGAGTGCCGAAACAGCTTCAAACTGTGAAAGTAACTGGAGAGGTTCTGAATCCAAACAACATTGTGTACACAAAAAACAAAAGTTTTAAGCAATACGTAAATGGCGCTGGTGGTTTTACAAATACTGCGCTTAAACGTGGGGCATACATCAAGTATGCAAATGGCTCCGTAGAATCCGCTCGTAAGTTCTTATTCTTTAATAACTTTCCGAAGGTAAAACCAGGTGCAGAGATCCTCGTGCCTAAACGTGCCTTAACTGAACGTTTGACCCCTCAGGGTTGGATTGGCATTGGAACTGCGGTTGCAAGTATGGCAGCGATCGTGGTAAGCTTACTGAGATAATTTTCAGGCTTGGGATATCAGGGGATTATACCTGATATCCCAAGAATAAAAACAATCGATCAGGCGCTCTTGTTAAATAACTGGACTGTGGAACAGGTGTTTAACTAAGTTATTTATGCGTTTTGTATGAGCCTGGAAACTACCTCATCTGGTAATCGCCCTGAGAATAATGAAATATCGATAAAGGACCTTTTGCTGCTCGCAGGAAAGTATTACCATTTCTTACTTAGCAAATCGGTTATTATTTTATTAGCTGCTGTTTTAGGCGGCATCCTTGCTCTTACTTATGCATTGTTAAAAAAGCCTGTATTTACAGCAACCACGACTTTTGTGCTTGAAAGTGGTGATGGTAGCAGCAGTTTTGGTCAATATGCGGGCATTGCGTCTATGATTGGCCTAGACCTCAATACTGGTGGAGGAATCTTCCAAGGCAATAATATTCTAGAACTTTACCGTTCCAGGACCATGATTGAGAAGACCCTGCTTTCTGAAGTGCCATATCGCGGCCAAAAAATATTGCTGATCGATCGCTATGTGCAGATTAACCGTTTACGGGAGAAGTGGGCGGAGAAAAAACACTTGCTGAACGTAAAGTTCCAGGCCGACTGGCTGCAGCTTCCGGAATCAAAGATGCGTTTGCAGGACAGCCTGCTACAGGAAATTTCAGGGGACATCAATAAAAACTACCTCATGGTATACAAACCTGATAAGAACAGCATTATCCGGGTGGACGTAAAAGCTAAGGATGAATTCTTCGCTAAAGCTTTTAATGATATGATCGTTTCCAATGTAAATGACTTTTATGTGCAGACCAAAACGCGGAAGTCGATGTCGAATGTAAAAATCTTGCAGGCTAAAACGGATTCCATCCGGGAGAACATGAACGTCGCCATATACAACGCTGCAGCCGTGGCTGATGCTACCCCTAACTTGAACCCAACCAGGCAGCTACAGCGGAATGCACCTATACAGCGATCGCAGTTCAGCGCAGAGACCAACCGGGCGATTCTGGGGGAACTCGTGAAGAACCTGGAGCTCTCTAAAATGAGCTTGTTACGGGAAACGCCGTTGATCCAAGTGGTCGACTACCCCAAGTTTCCTTTGTATAAATCGGTCCCAGGTAGGATTAGCAGCTTCATCAAGGGCATGATCCTATTTGGCTTTCTTGCAATAGTCGTATTGTTCACTAGAAAGATGTTTCAGGACATCATGGCTTGAGGGTGATGATGAAGTACCAGCTCCGGATGTATTATGCAGATGTGCTGAACCAGACTGCAGGTTCTAAAGCAACGGCTGATTGCTCGTTTATATTAAGCGAATTAGGCTACAGGCATTTCGATGTGCCCATTTCCAACAACAAACATCCACTTGTTAATTTGGTGAGGCTTTTTAAGCATATATGGAGATTATATACTTTGTTAAAACCTGGGGATGAGGTATTGCTACAATATCCTCTACTGGGTATCAATAAATGGCTGAAGTACTTTGTAGGTTTGTTGCGCCATAAAAGATGCCGCATGATCTGCCTTTTGCATGATCTGGATTCGCTGCGACAGGTGCACCATGCCTGGACATTAGATGAAGAGTTGGCTCGTCTTAGTGCTTTTGACCAGATAATAGTGCATAATTCGCGTATGCAAGCACTCTTAGAAGATAATAACTTGAGTGTTGAAATGCGTACGCTTGGCTTATTTGACTATCTGGTGCCAGACAGCACCTGGAATGCCCTTGAGCAACGGCATGTTTCGGAAGTTTGGCTACACGAGCATAGCACTGATTCCAATCCCTTTTCGACTTTAGGCTCAAAGTACAAACGCGTGGCCTTCGCCGGTAACTTGGGGAAAAGTAATTTCTTGAAAAAACTGCCGCAGGTACAAGGCGTCTCTTTTGTCCTCTATGGTCCGGGTTACGAGGAATTGCCAGATTCATCCTGGATGACTTGGGCTGGCTGCTTCCATGCAAATGAATTACCTGCAAAGCTTGACGCCGGTTTTGGCCTGATATGGGATGGAGATGCAGTAGACACTTGTACTGGTTACCTGGGCAGGTACCTGCAGTACAATAATCCCCATAAAGCTTCACTCTATTTGGTTGCTGGCATTCCACTGATCGCGCCAAAATCCTCTGCAATTGGCGACTTTATACATCAGTACGGCCTGGGTATAACGATCAATTCTTTAACTGACCTTCCGGAAATACTCCATGCGCTGGGACAAGAAGATTATGTACAAATGAGGGCTGCCACAATCCCGGTCGCCAAGGCACTTGCATCCGGTGCATTCCTAAAAAAAGCGATCGAAGGCTAGTCGATTTTCTACCTGCACAGTGGCGTAAATCTACCATCACGGTGCGATAAGTTTCAATTTTTACGGGTGTAAGTGCCTGAACATTAAGTTTTTGTTACTTTTTTGTGTGGTGTGCGTTTATTTGTATGTATCGGCATTCAGCTGCAGCTTAGACCTAAACTTTCGCACAATGACCTTATGCTATGATAATCTGGTTTATAGCTTGCAGCCATTTGGTGGAATATCCACCTACTGGTACGAACTTACCAGGCGCTTGTTGAAGGTGCAGGATGTCGATCTTCGGTTCTATGAAACCGGTCGGGAGCAACATAACGTATGCCGGAAGCAGCTGAACATTGCAAAGGAACAGGTGATACGCAGTAACCGTGCGGGCATTCTGGTGGAACGCTTTTTAAAATTACCTGCTTTTCCGGGCCCACATCTGTTTCATTCCAGCTATTTCCGCATACCTGAACGCAACCGGAATGCAAAGATCGTGACGACGGTACATGATTTTATTCACGACATCTATTTCTCTGGGCCGCGGGTCTGGCTGCACAATCGTATGAAACGGTCTGCGATCTTGGAGAGTGACCTGATCATCACGGTTTCGGAGCATACCAGGAAGGACCTGCTGCGTTTTTATCCCGATCTGAATGCGCAAAAAGTTAAGGTGATCTACAACGGCGTTTCGGAAACCTACAAACAACTGGAGCAACCAATGCCTGTTAAGCGCCCTTACTTTCTTTATATAGGGCTACGCGATGTTTACAAGAATTTCAGCTTTGCCCTTGACGTTGCAGCAGATCAGTCCGATTTTGACCTTTATGTGGTGGGACCTCCGCTAAATGCGGTAGAACGTGCGCTGCTAGAGCAAAAGCTGCCGGGCCGCTATAAAGTCTTTACCGGCCTGGACGAATCCATGCTGAACGAATTGTATAATGCAGCCTTTTGCTTGCTGTACCCTTCGGAATATGAAGGTTTTGGCATCCCCATTCTAGAGGCCATGCGCGCCGGCTGCCCCTTCATTGCGCTGAATAAGTCGGCTATACCTGAAGTAGCAGGCACTGCGGGTATTCTATTGGAAGCGGCGGAAATTGAACTTGCGCGCCAGGCTGTTGCCCAGATGCAGCAAGACCGCCAGGGGATCATTCTCCGTGGACTGCAGCAATCACAACACTTCTCGTGGGAGCGCTGCTTTGAACAAACGTACGAACTTTACAAAAGCCTGCAATCATGAAGTTCAGCATCATTACGGTAGTTTATAATAATGAATGTATTGGCACGGCGATCGAGTCAGTCATCCGGCAGGATTATCCCTGGATTGAGTACATCGTTGTCGACGGTGGTTCCACAAATCATACGCTGGATATCATCGGGGCGTATCGCACTAAAATACAAAAGGTGGTTTCGGAACCTGATCTGGGTATTTACGACGCCATCAACAAAGGTATTAAGTTTGCAACGGGTGATGTATTGGGTCTGCTGCATGCAGATGACTTCCTGGCCGATGATAGCGTGATCAGTAGAATTGCAGCCGTGTTCGAGCAGTATCCTGGTATCAACGCCGCCTATGCAGATGTGATTTTCACCGAGCGGGAGAACTTAGGGAAAGTCACTCGGTATTACTCTTCCAGACACTTTAAACCCTGGATGTTTAAGTTCGGGTTTCAACCTGCGCATCCAACGTTCTATGCTAAAAGAGATCTTTTTGAACAATATGGTCTTTACAGCACCAGATATAAGATCGCCGGTGATTTTGAACTTTTGATGCGTTTTTTGTATATTCATAAAGTTAAAGCCTTATACGTGAGGGATGTCTGGGTAAAAATGCGTATGGGGGGTGTGAGTACTGCTGGATTGAAAAGCCTGTTGAGGCTGAATGGCGAAATTCTGCAGGCTTGCAAAAGCAATGAAGTCTATACCAATACGCTGATGGTCTATTCTAAATATATGGTAAAATGGTGGGGATTTTGTTTCAGGAAAACTTAGTTATGCCCGGCCATGATTAAGAAGATTCTCTACAACCCTAATTTCGTCTACATTCTAGCCTTTATTGTTCCTTTTATCTTCTATTCTTTTGAATGGTCAACGCTGTATCCACGCTTAAGCCTGTCGCTCTTTCTCTTTTACCTTTTTACCTTTTTAGTCTGTGCTGGGGCAGGCCTGCTCCTTCAATTCTGCCGACCCTTTCAGTATAAACCCATCGGGGAAACCAGGGGTAACCTGGTGGTACTATTGGCCATCTATCTGTTGTACGGTGTGGAGGTGCTGTACTCGGGAACCCTACCGATATATGCCCTGCTACGGGGGAACTTCAACTATGCGGAGGATGCCTTCGGTCTGCCTTTGATCCATACTTTTCTGGTGTCCTTCAATACTTTTTACGCAATCTTCTTGTTTCATCAGTACATTTCAACGCGCAAACGCCGGCTGCTCTGGCTTTTCCTGCTGGTGCTTTTGCCCTTTATTCTGCTGGTCTACCGCTCCAGTATCCTTAATGTGCTGCTCGGGGCATTGGTGGTTTTTTTATTTCATAAGCCTGTCATTCCGTTTAAACTTATTTTGAAGACCCTCGCCGGTGTGCTGCTGGTATTCTTCCTTTTTGGTTTTATGGGTAACCTGCGCTCGGCCAATGGTGATGCCACCTATATCCCCAGAGCTTCGGGTGCTACGGAGGAATTCCTGAAAAGCAGGATACCAAAGGAGTTTTACTGGTCTTACCTGTATGTGGCTTCACCAGTGGCAAACCTGCAGAACAACATCAACCTGGTGAAAAGCCCCGAGGGCAATTACAAGGATTTAGTTATGAATGAAATTCTGCCGGCTTTTGTGACCAAGTTTATTGTTCAGCCGGTGGAAAAAAAGTTCCACCAGATTAACCGCTTTCTGAATGTTGGTACGATCTACGTGTACAGCTTTTCTTACTTGCGCTGGCAAGGTATGATCATGATGTTTTTCTACTTCCTGGTGCTGTTTAATGGCTATTATCTGTTGATCCGCAAGTCTGACACCTATAAAGTAACCGGTATGGCCATCCTGTTTAACATGATCATTTTTGCGAATTTTCACAATACCATTGCCTATTCTGCGTCGAGCTTACAGTTGATCTATCCGGTTTTGTTTTCCATAGTGACCTTTTTTATGAACCAGTATAGGCAGCGAAAAGCAGAATCAAGCCTTGCGGAAGTATAGTAACTGCACAATTTTCATTTTGTATGTAGATGCCCGGGAAACAAAACGAGCCGGGAAATTGAATTTTTTTTGTGAATCAAATCGTGAAATTGCACACTCCGAAGTGGAGCCATGGCAATATTATAATTTGTAGATTACACTGCAAATCAAAGTTTTGAAGGCCAGCGATCCGGTCATTGCTGCGTTTTTCAGTCGCTTCACATTGCCGGATGGTCGACTGGAACAGGGCTTAATATTTGTTGATGGCTGTTTGATTAAGGAAGATTTAATAAATCATATATGGATTTTGAGGTTTATCTGAGGGCGTTTAAACCTGAAGACGCCGTTTTTATAAATGAATTACGGAAGAATAGAGAGATCGAGGAGAAAATTGGTGGCGTAACTAAATTCGTATCCCTGGAGCGGGAGCAGAAATGGGTGAATGATATCATTTATAATGATGATCCGCGAAATGGCTGGCTGGCGGTATGTGAGGTCGGTGGCAATGACGATATCATTGGCTATGCTTCTGTGAACGATATCGACTACCGCAATGGCACCTGTATTGGCGGCGGCATTAAGGTGATTTCGCCAACACCAGGTAAATTTTATGGGCTCCAGGTTTTGCTGTTAGGCATGCGGCATGCTTTTGAAGAACTGCGCATGGTACGTTTCGCAGTTTACGTGATGGAAGAGAACAAGGGTTCGCTGCGGATTATGGAGCGTGCGGGACTAAAACGTGAAGGCTTCCTTCGCAAATACATTTACAAGAACGGCAAACACCGTAACTGTTGGTTGCTGAGCATTACCGACGAGGAATATCTCGAAACCAAACAAAAGTTTAATATATGATCCCGATTACCAAACCGTTTATGCCTCCACAGGAGGAATATGCACATTATTTGAAGGGGATCTGGCAGCGGCAGTGGATCACCAACATGGGACCGCTTTCCAGTAATCTGGAGCTGATCATCAAAGACTACCTTAAGGTAAACCACCTGCTGTATGTTACCAATGGTACGGTAGCCCTGGAAATGGCAATGAAGGGCCTGGAGCTGCAGGGAGAGGTGATCACCACGGCATTTTCTTTTGTCGCCACGACCAGCAGCATCGTTTGGGCAGGCTGTCAACCCGTGTTTGTAGATATTGATGCCGACTCGCTGAATATTGATCCAGCGAAGATCGAAGAGGCGATAACGGAGAAAACCTGCGCGATCCTGGCTACTCACGTGTATGGAAATCCATGTGATGTGGAAGCTATTGATGCGATTGCGAAAAAACACAATCTTAAGGTAATATATGACGGTGCTCATGCTTTCGGCGTTCAGGTAAACGGACAATCCATTTTCAACTATGGCGACGTTTCCATCTGCAGTCTGCATGCCACCAAACTTTACCATTCCATAGAAGGAGGGCTGATCATGACCAATGATCCGGACTTCCTGAAAAAGCTGGCATTGATGCGTAATTTTGGCTTTAATGGGCCGGAGGCTTTTGCCGAGCTGGGCATTAACGGTAAAAACTCGGAGTTTCATGCTGCCATGGGGCTGGTGAACATTACACACCTGCCAGAGATCATGGAGAAGCGTAAGACCATCAACGACCGCTATGATCAGAACTTGCAGGGCCTGCGTGCGCGCAGACCAAAATGGCACGAGGCCTCGGCGAATAATTACGCCTATTATCCTTTGATTTTTGAAGATATCCAGCTGATGCTGAATTGTATGGAGTATTTGAAAGTTAATGAGATTTTTACCCGACGCTATTTTTATCCTTCGCTGGCAAGCTCCTTGCCATACATGGCCTATAAAAAGCTGGAAGTCACGGAGGACATCTCCAGCAGGGTGCTGTGTTTACCTTTGTATTGCGATCTGACCACGGAAGAGGTTGACCTAATCAGTCGTTTAATGCTCCGGGTGCAGAATAACTAATATCGTAAAGCCTGAATAAATTAAAATGAAAGTTTCCGTTTGTATCATCACTTATAATCACGAAGCCTATATAGAGGCTTGTCTACAAGGTGCCGTAAGCCAGGTGCTGAATTGTGATTATGAGATCGTTATTGGCGAAGATCTTTCCTCGGATGGTACGCTAGCCATCTGCAAAAAGTATGCGGAGGCATACCCAAGTTTAATCAAGCTGATCACTGGTCCGGTGAATGTGGGCATGACGGCCAACGGCCTACGTACTTTCGCGGCTTGTACCGGCGACTACCTGGCCATTTGTGAAGGGGATGACTACTGGACCGATCCACACAAGCTGCAGCGCCAGCTTGATTTCCTGGAGGCTAATCCCGATTATAGTATGGTCGCTGAGAATGGACTGGTGCTTGATACCCGCAAAGGGACGGAACATCCTTTCAACAACATGAATGAAAGGGATCTCGAGATTCATCACCTGTTGGCCAAAAGACAGTTTCCAACGGCTTCTGTACTGCTGCGCAGGAATATGCTCGATGCTTCTTTGCTGAACTATAAGTTTAGTGCCGACACCTTCCTGTGGTGTTTTCTGGCCCGCAAAGGCAAGATCCGCTACCTTCCAGTGATCTCTTCCGTTTACCGTAAGGGTACCCATGGCATTGTGCTCTCCTCAGATAAACTGGAATGGGCTTTTCTGATGGAGAAATGGAATAATGACATCGCTCAAATTTTGCCTCAAGGCTTTGACCAGCAGGTGCTCAAGCGGAGAAATTATACGGAGTTCCTGAAGGTCTTCTTTTTCTGCGCAAATAAAGGAGACTTCAAAAAAGCACTGTTATCATTGAAAAAGTGTTTTCAATATCAGCCAATGCGGACAACCCATGCGGTTTCCAAGTTCTTATTCAGGAAGCTTAAAGTTTCTTCGAAATAACTGAACGCTGGTTTAGGGGTTGATTGCGTGTTATTTGATCAGGATCGTTTGGTCAATGCTGCGGTTCCGGGCTTTGCTCAGAAATCTCAAGCTTTTTCTTTCCGGGACGATGTATTTCAAGCTGCCAGGTTGAGTTCGTATCTAATTAAAGTGATCACTTCGACTGGCGCAGCAAGGCATTATTTTTTTCGGGAATAAATGCTGCACGCTGGTGGAAATTTTGATTTTTATCTTAATTTACGAATCGAAATTAACCTGACCAGATATGATAAAAACTTCCCGCATACTCGCTTTTGTATTGATCCTTTTCGCGTGCCAATCTGCTCAGGCACAGCAGCAGGATACCGACTGGCCAAACTTGAAAAAATACAGGGAGGCAAATGCGGAGCTGGGGCCACCTGCAGCAAATGAGCAACGGGTGGTTTTTATGGGAAACTCCATCACCGAAGGCTGGATTAAACAGGCTCCTGAATTTTTCAAGGGGCGTCCATACATCAATCGCGGTATTGGTGGACAGACGACACCGCAGATGCTGGTACGTTTCCGCCAGGATGTGGTTTCCCTAAAGCCAAAGGTCGTGGTATTGCTGTGTGGCATCAATGATATCGCCGGCAATACTGGCCCATCGACCCTGGAAATGATCGAAGATAACATTGCGTCCATGACTGAAATTGCGCTGGCGAACAACATCAACGTGGTATTGTCTTCGGTACTACCTGCGTATGATTTCCCTTGGCGCCCTAATATGGAACCTGCGCCAAAAGTCATTGCACTAAATAAATGGATAAAAGCTTATGCTGCCAAGAAAAAGGTTGTTTATCTTGATTACTTTTCTGCAATGGTGGATGAACGCAATGGCATGAAATCTATTTACCACAGCGATGAGGTGCATCCAAATAAACTTGGGTATTCGGTAATGGAACCTTTGGCAGAGCAGGCAATCAAGGTTGCTTTAAAGAAATAACATTTGGTGAAAGCTGCTGTTCCGATTAGGTGCAGCTTCTTTCATGTGTTAACTACAAGCGATTTTTTCGCTTTGGAGTTTTTAAGAATTAATATTGTAAATTAGTATTCTAAATGCAGTTGTGACGCTCTACATTGATCAAAAACCTAAACGTCTTCTACCATAATGACAGAATTTCCCAAGCAACAAGACGGGGGCAGCGTGCGTGCTGCGTTACTCGAACAGGAAATTCTGAACTCTTCTGAAGAGCCTGAATTTGACCAGCTGACCATGCTGGCATCAATGCTTTGTAAAACACCAATGGCCATGATCGGCTTTTACGATATGGACCGGATCTGGTATAAAAGTCGGCTGGGATTTGCGGGTTCTCTGGAAAATCCGGTAGGAACCTTGAACTTGAATATCAGGCAGACTTATGTGCTGGAAGATGCCGCTAATGACCCGCGTGTTAAAGAACACCCGATGGTACAGCAGCTTGGGATCCAAAGCATGATGTTAGTGCCATTATTTAATCCGGAGGGCTTGAATGTTGGGCATCTCGCCGTTGCGGACAACCAACAGCGCACATTTGATGACAAACAACGGCATGGACTGGAACTCCTGGGGGCACAAGTTGGAAAGCTGCTGCAGATACGACTATCCAGCAGGGAAAATGAACGCGAGAAAACCGCTGTAGAGGATGCCCTTACCCAAGCTATTACCATCTTTGAATACAATGTTGATGCGGTGCTGATTGCTGATACATCGAGGGTAATCCGGGGATGGAACCCCAAAGCCGTGGACCTATTCGGTATTTCTGCTACAGCGGCTATAGGTAAAATGGTGCATGAGGCAATTATTCCCGAACGTAATCACGATGCCTTTCTCCGTCTGCAGGACCAGCATCTGAAAGATGGCCTGCCAAAGCAGGACTTTGATGTTATGGTGAGACGCGGGGATGGCTCTGAGTTCATCGCTACATTGGGCGTGTCGCCCACTGATATCGAGGGTCAGATCTATTTCATTGTTACCATACGCGAGCTGACGGACCGCAGAATTGTAAATCGTGAGCTTGAAAAGCAGAAGTCGTTCTACGAAAATATTCTAAACAAAATTCCCACGGACATTGCCGTGTTTGACCTGGATCATCGCTATATTTTTGTTAACCCTGGGGCGATCAAGGATCCGCAGTTACGCAAAAAGATCATTGGTATGGATGATTTTGAATATGCCCGTTTTCGAAACAGGGATGAAAGTATTGCCCGCAAACGTCGCGAGCAGTTTCTGGAAGCCAAAAACACCGGACAGGTGGTGCGATGGGAAGATAGTGTAAAAAATCCGCAGGGACAGACGGTCACCGTGCTAAGAAGGATTTTTCCGGTACATGATGAAGCGGGACAACTAAGCCTGTTCATCGGGTTCGGTATTGACATCACGGAAAGAAAACTATTAGAAGAAAAGCAGTCGGTGATGATGAAGCAGCTATCTGCTCAGAATACCCAGCTGCTTGACTTCTGCAATATTGTTTCTCACAATTTAAGGGGCCCGCTGACCAACATGGCCATGCTGGTTGAATTTATCAATGACAGCAATGACTATGAAGAGATCAAGTTATTGACTTCTAAACTTACGCCGGTGATTGACAGTTTGAATACGACTTTCAATGAACTGGTTGAATCGATCCAGGTGCGTCAGGACATGGAGATTGCCTCTGAGCAGATTGTGCTTCAAGAGTACCTGCAGCGTACATTGGATGGGTTAAAGATGGAGATCAATAAAACTGAGGCGCAGATCATTGTCAACTTCGATGATGCGCCGGTGGTTCATTATCCGCCGAAATACCTGAACAGCATTCTTCACAACCTGGTCAGTAATGCACTGAAATATCGCTCGCCAGACCGTAAACCGCGGATTGAGCTGAGCACCCGCAGGAACAACGACTCCATTCTGCTGATGGTGCGCGACAATGGGCTCGGTATTGATCTGACCAAACACATGGATAGTGTTTTTAAAATTGGAAAGGTGTTTCATAAACACCCCAATGCTAAAGGGCTCGGCTTATATATGACCAAGACACAAATTGAAGCAATGAACGGTAAAATCTGGGTGGAGAGTATTCCAGATGAGGGCGCCGTATTTTATGTCGTTTTTAATAATCAGCACTAAGTATATGAAAAACGTTTGGTTGATCGATGATGATGAGGTTTTTGTATTCTTGACGAAGAAGTTGATTGCAAGATCGGAACTAGAGGTGACCGTAGAGACCTACATCAATGGGCAGGATGCTATAGAGCAGCTGCAAAGCCTGGCAGAAGATGAAAATGCTTTGCCGGATATTATCCTGCTTGATCTCAATATGCCTGTGATGGATGGCTGGGAGTTCCTGAAAGCCTATGAGGATATCAATTTCAGTAATCCGAATAAAATACACCTGTATATCGTCACCTCCTCAATTTCACCGTATGAGGTGGAACGTGCGAAGCAGATCCCTGCGGTGCAGGAGTTCATTGTGAAGCCCATGGTAAAGGATAAGTTCATAGACTTAATAGCTGCATTATAATCAGATACATGTTTGAAAATCACACCATCAACTTTGACATTCTAAAACAACGCGCTTTCAACCTCCGCTGGGCTACAGTACCTGAAGGTGTAATTCCATTAACTGCTGCAGATCCTGATTTTCCAAGTGCGCCTGAGATTGCAGAAGCCATCATCCGCTTTACCAGAGACCGGTATTTATCCTATGGTCCGCCTGCAGGCTTGCCGGAGTTCAAGGAAAGTGTTGCGCGTTTCTTTCAGGAGAAACGGCAGATTCCAGCATCACCAGAACTGCTGTTTCCCGTTGACAGTGCTGCCTTCGGTATCTATGTGATCTGCAGGGCTTTTCTCCAGGCCGGGGATGAAGCGATCATCTTTGATCCCGTGGATTTCCTATTCCGTTATTCGGTGGAAAATGTAGGTGCCCTCGCCGTACCTTTCGCGATTCCAGCAACGGACGAAGCAGTTGACTTCGATCGTCTGGAGCAGCTCGTCGGCAAGAAAACTAAAATGATCTGCCTATGTAATCCGCTTAACCCAACCGGAAAGGTGTTTACCAGAGCAGAGCTAACACGCATCGGGGAGCTGGCGGTAAAGCATAACCTGATCATCCTTTCGGATGAGATCTGGAGTGATATTGTGTTCAAACCTCATGTTTTTACCAGCATTGCTTCTATAAACGAGGAAATACGTAATCAAACGGTAACAGTGACGGGTTACAGCAAGTCCTACGGACTGGCGGGGCTACGTATTGGGACGGTGGTTGCATCGAACACTGCACATTATGAACGGCTTTTTGCAGCTTCTCTGCATACTTCCACGATCCATGGTGCAAACGTGCTCTCTCAAGTGGCCGTGGTGGCTGCGCTGGATGAATGTGGCTACTGGCTGGAAGGCTTCGTATCGCACCTGCAAAGGATGCGCGACCTGATTACCACTGGCTTGAACAGCATTGAAGGTTTTCACTGCAGAACACCGGAAGGTTGCTATGTGGCTTTTACCGACATCAAAGCAACAGGATATTCCAGTGCGGACCTTGCTGCACGCTTGTTAAGTGACGCGAAGGTAGCCGTGGTACCCGGATCGAAACAGTGGTTTGGCGAGGGTGCGGAAGGCTTTATCCGGATGAGCTTCGCCACATCTGAAAATGTGATTTCGGAAGCGATCCAGCGGATTAAGCAAAATTTAAATAGCTGACATTAAACATAGGATCACATGAGCCAACATCAAATAGAATTTCTAAATGCTTGGGTGATCCTGATCTTATGTATAGCAGCCATGCATCAAATACATCATCAACAAATTAATTTATTATTAGAATGAAAATTGTAATTATAGGTGGCGGAATTGCTGGCTTAACCCTTGCGAACTTCTTGCAGGATGAGCAGTTTGAGGTCGTCGTTAATGAACGTGCGATTGGTGCGGTTGGTGGTGGGCATGCCTTTCTGATGCATAGTGACGGTTTGTCTGTGCTGCAGGAACTTGCTGCGGAACAGACATCTGCAGCACAAAGTGCCTCACAAGCGAGCAGGCATTTGAAAGAAGAAGTTAACCAACAGCCAGAAACATCGGCCAGCTTGCCGGGGCAACTGGTTGAACGTTTCATCTTGCGCCGTCCGGATGGGAAGGAGGTGCAACACCTGCCTCTCGATAATTGGCGGTGTATTAAACGGACCGAGCTTACGCAGTTCCTTTACGATAAACTTCGGGATAACACGCTACGTGACAACCGGAAGTTTGATCGCTTTATCTATGAGGATGACCGCATTGTGGCTGCGGCTTTTGAAAACGGCGAGGTTGAGTATGGTGACTTATTTGTTGGTGCGGATGGCGGATTTTCGCGTGTCCGGCAGGAACTCTGGGGTCAGACGGCTTTTATCCCGGGGAGGGTTAAAGAAGTAGTGGGCATTGCCTCCAATCAAGCACTTGCCGAAAAATACCGTGGGACCTTCAACAAATTTCAACGTGACGACAGCGGACTTGCCTTCGGCATGATCCCTTCTTCAGGTGATGAACTGGTGTGGTTCATGCAGTATGATCCGGAAATTTCGGACATCACATCAGTCGATTCCCCTATAGAACTAGAGGCATTCTGCCAGCGACTGCTGGTTGAGTTTCCACCCTTGGTAAAAGATATTTTGAACAGCAATGACTTCAGTACCAGTTACATCTGGACAACCCGGGACTTTGATGTTTTGTCTTCCTTTTCTCACAAAAACGCAGTCCTCATCGGTGATGCTGCCCATCTTGCACTGCCTTTTACCAGTGCTGGAACGACCAATGCGATGTTAGATGCGCAAATGCTGGCAACAAATCTGAAGCAGATGGATTATCCCCAAGCCTTTGAATCTTACTATAAACAGCGTTCAAAGGAGGTTTCAGCACATTTGAAGCTGGGCCGCGCTTTACGGGATGTGTTTTTGATGCCTTCGGCCTTGCCCGATGAGCAAGTTCAGATCCCCTTAATCGCTGATAAACTGAGAAGTAGATAAATCAGAATGGGTAAATTCGCACATTCGCCTGCACCCTATTTTTTGTATTTTTGCGTTATTAATAGGTTGGAGTCCAGGAAAATATTTCTTCGGAAATAAGAATACTGGTAATTAAACAGGCAATACTGCTGATAACGACAAAAGGAATATCTTGAGGCCAAAAATAATCATCGCGCTTGTACTGGCGTGCTGCGCTTTACTACTTGCGTGGGGTGTTAGCAAAGTGGCATTTACCGAAATGCTGAACACTGTTGCGAACATCACCGCACCCAATGAACGTTTAAGGATTGTACATAAACTTGCCGGAAATATCTCGGCGATGGATCAGCTGCAAAAAAAGCAGGCCATCAGTGATCCAGGAAATTACGATAAATTCTACGCGCAGTCTAAACAGCTTCGCGCTGTGCTCGATACCTTGCGGGCGCTCTATGGTGGTGACTCGGTACAGCAAGTGCGGATCGCTTCCATCAATGCGCTGCTCAGCGAACGGGATGAGCAGTTTGTAAACTACCTCAAAGTCAGGGAACAGCTTATGAACGATGGGGTGATTACCCGGCAGGTGAAGCGGGTGAATGCGCTTGTCGCTAAAAATGCCGAGAAAATAGACAGTACCGTAGTCACCTCTGAACAAAAAACCCTCACAACAACCGTTGTTCCCCAAGAAGAAGATAGCCGGGGTTTCCTGGGTAAGATCTTCAAGCGCAAGAAACCTGAAGAAGCGAAATCCTTTAAAATTGTAAATGAGGAGAACGTTAAACGAGATACACTTTCCATCGTCAATGACGTAAAGATTGCGAAAGACGTAAATCGCTCACTTCTTGCCATACAGAATGCGCAGAAGCTGAAGAGTCAGGCATTCATCGAGAAAGAGGCAGAACTGGCGAATGCCAATACCAAGCTGATTGGGGAGATGCTGAACATATTGCGGAAGGTTGAGGATGAAGCGGTCAACCAGATTGAGCGAAGCAGCTTGCAGGCGCGTGCGGTTGTGAATACGGGTATTTCACGCATCAGCACCATTATGCTGGTGTTTTTTGGCATCACCATCGTGCTGCTGTACCTCATCCTTACCGACATCACCAGAAGTATTCGCTACCGGAAAGCGCTTGAGGCTGCCCGCGACCTTGCCGAATTCCATGGACGGGCCAAACAGCGGTTCTTGTCTAATATGAGCCACGAGATCCGGACCCCATTACAGTCTATTATCGGGTATGCGGAGCTGATCAAACAGCAGATCTACCCACAGCGAAAAGATATCGACGCCATTTATTACTCTTCAGAGCACCTGTTGCAGATCGTCAATGAGGTATTGGACTATAACCGGATTGTATCCGGGAAATTCACCTTTTCAGAGGACACCTTCTCGCTTAAAGCACTGTTAGCGGAGGTAATCATGATTTTAAAGCCTCAAGCAGAGAAGAAAAACCTGGAACTGAACACCGATTTTCAGCTTGGGGATGTCGAGTATATTTCAGGTGATGCCTTCAGGTTAAGGCAGATCCTGCTAAACCTGGTCGGGAATGCAATCAAGTTTACATCCGAAGGTGAAGTGCTGCTTACGGTTTATTATAAGCGCAAAGGTGATGATCTGCATTTTACTTTTGTGGTGAAAGATACTGGTGTTGGCTTCTCTGAGGAGGAGGCGGTACACATTTTTGGAGAGTTTGAACAGTCGGAAACGACGGCTTCCATGGCGAAGGAAGGTTCAGGTCTGGGCCTGACCATTGTTAAGGCATTGGTTGATGGTCAGGGTGGCCGGATTTATGCTAAAAGCAAGAAGGGGCAGGGCAGTAGTTTCATGGTATACCTGAGGTTTAAGTATGCTGCTGCACCCCTGATAGAACAATCATTAACGCCAAAGCTAGATAACGGAATGGAAGTATGGGTAATAGATGATGATAAGTTGATTCTCGAACTCTGCAGTCTCCTCTTACAACGTCACAATATAAAATACAGGTGTTTCGATTCACCTAGAGAAATGCTCGAAACACCGGTTACACATCAGGTCAAATACATCCTGATGGACCTTCGGATGCCGGAAATGTCGGGCAGCGAGTTGTTTAAATTGATGAAGCCGACATTAAGTCCAGAGGTAAAGGTTTACTCCGTGACGGCGCAGGTATTACCTGAGGAACGGGCACGGCTGATGGAAATGGGTTTCGATGGGGTGGTAATGAAGCCATTCCGCGAGCAGGAACTGCTTGGCTTGCTCCGCAATGGAGATGTTCAGGATACAGCCCTGCAGGCGCCAGATATTACATTTGATCCTTCGTATCTTGAAAAGATGACCTTTGGTGATGAAGAACAGTTGTTCAAGATCCTGAAACGCTTTAGTGAGGATTGCATGCATGACATTGAAGACCTTAGGACAAGTATGGAAAGCAACAACGTAAGTCAGTTTTCATTGTTGGTACATCGCCTTGCAGGCAGGATCGCGCAGATCGGCTCGGGTGAGCTCGCTGCAGATTTTAGAAAGCTGGAAATTGAAGTAATGGGTTGCACAGATATCAACCCAAAACTCAAAGCAGAAGCAGATCGTCTAATACCAGGCTTATATCACCTGGTGGATCTGGTTAATGACTATTCAATTTCATAACGCTCCATCTTACTATAAAGCGTTTTACGATCGATATTAAGGAGCTTAGCAGCCTGTGATTTGTTATACTTCACTTTAACCAGTGTTTCGATAATCAACGCTTTTTCATTCGCTTCATTGATGGCTTTCAGATCAGAACCCACAGGTTTCGGTGCGGTATGCCTGATGGCCAAAATCATCTCATCGGGAAGTGCGGAAACTTCAGCGGTCTCTGTAGGGCTCAACAACACCATACGCTTAACCACATTCTTTAATTCACGTAAATTTCCTGGCCAGTCGTATTGCTGTAATAAGGTCTTTGCTTCTTCGGAGATGTGCTTCACATTGCGCCCGAGCTCTTTATTAGAAAGCTTCACGAAATGTTCTATAAACAACTCCAGGTCTTTCCCGCGCTCCCGTAGCGGAGGAAGCTGGATTTTAAATTCGTTAATCCGGTGATATAGATCTTCGCGGAAAGTGCCGTTTGCTACGGAGTTTGCCAGGTCGTCGTTTGTTGCGGCAATGATGCGTACGTTTACCGGGATCGATTTGGTACTGCCCAATGGCTGAACCACACGCTCCTGCAAAGCACGAAGTAGCTTAATTTGCACCTCATAGCTGAGGTTACCCACTTCGTCAAGGAATAATGTTCCGCCGTTGGCGGCTTCGAACTGGCCTTGCTTATCGCTGATTGCACCAGTAAAGGCGCCCTTGATATGGCCGAAAAGCTCACTGGCAGCAAGGTCTTTCGACAGCGCACCACAGTCAATAGCTATAAAAGGTTTAGAAGCACGTTTACTTTGCTTGTGTAAGGCTCTTGCAGCATATTCTTTCCCGGTACCACTTTCGCCCTGAATGATCACCGACATATCGGTTGGGGCAACCAGGTTAATGTGTTCGTATAGTTTATCGGCAGAGGGGCTGTGCCCTTTTATGGTATCGTCGTCTGAGGAGATTTTGGCAACGTCTTCTTCTTTGTCTTTCTCCAAAGCATTTTTCACGATCATCAGCAATTCATCCGGATTTACCGGCTTGGTGATGTAATCGGAGGCACCTTGCTGTATGGATTTAACAGCAGTTCTCACGTCATTGAAGCTGGTCATGATGACCAATGGCAAGTCAAGTCCCTGCGAATTAAGATAGGAAAGAATATCCAGTCCGGTACCGTCAGGCAAGCGATAGTCTACAAGTAAGAGATCGTATTCTTTCTGATCAAGCGTGCGGTAAGCATTCTTAATGTTGTGAACAACGGTTGGCTCGTGCTGGTGCTTTTTGAAAAAGCCCTCTAGTAATTGAGAAAAGGTTAAGTCATCTTCAACAATTAGTATTTTTGCCATATTTATGTGTTAAGATAACAAAAATACAAAAGCCGGAGGACTTCCGGCTTTTATGATTTAGATTTTATATAAATAAGGGTTTATTCTACAACTACACCGTCTTTTCCAATTTTCAAAGAGGCAGTTTGTCCTTCTTTAGCTAATTCAACAAGGTACCATTCAGACTTGTTAGCTGCAGTTACCAGGTAAGCTGCGCTTGGACTGAACTCCTTGTATTTGTCAGACTGCAGGGTTGTTTTTACGGCATCAGGTAATTCTTCAAGTTTTACCGGAACTTTAGTAGTACTATCTTGTTGGATGGCAATTACTGGTGATTTAACTTCACTTGCTTTTACAGTAGTCAGGCCTGCGAATGCTAGGAATGCTGCTGATAAAATCATCTTTTTCATGTTATTTAGTTTTAAGTTTAAATGATTGTGGTTACTATCTCTAGTATACACAACTGTGCCAATGCGAACCTAAAGTCTAAATACGTGTTTAATAGTGTTTTAAGAATTTTCCTCGTGAAAAAATGTGTGGAGCTATGCAACAGATTGCTGTGTTATGAAGCGATTGTTTTGGTCGTTCTACTTACGGCTACCTTACGGATGGTATCCATAATGGCTGCAGCATCGTATCCGCAAATAGCCCAAAGTTCTGCTTGCTCACCATGTTCTACCACCTCATCGGGAATGCCCAAACGGATCACATTCGATTTGTACTGATGATCTGCCATAAATTCCAGTACTGCTGAACCCATACCGCCTTGCAGGCAGCCGTCTTCAACGGTAATCACAGTTTGATAACGCTTAAACACATCATGCAATAATGCTTCATCTAAGGGCTTTACAAAGCGCAAATCGTAATGGGCAGGGTAGATACCTTCGCTGTTCAACTCTTTGCAAGCCTCAACAGCGAAATTGCCTACATGGCCGATCGTTAGCACGGCAACATCTTCACCATCACAGATTTTGCGGCCTTTACCGACCTGAAGCTCCGTAAAGCTGCGTTTCCAGTCTACCATAACGCCATTACCTCTAGGATAGCGGATCGAAAATGGTCCCTGGTTTTCAAGCTGCGCCGTGTACATCATGTTCCGCAGTTCCTCCTCATTCATCGGTGAGGCAACCGTCATGTTCGGAATGCAACGCATATATGCAATGTCGTAAGCACCATGGTGTGTCGCGCCATCTGCACCAGCAAGACCTGCGCGGTCCAGGCAGAATACAACGTTCAAGTTTTGGATGGCTACATCGTGTACCACCTGGTCAAATGCCCGCTGCATAAAGCTGGAGTAGATGTTACAGAAAGGTACTAGTCCTTGTGAGGCAAGGCCTGCAGAGAAAGTCACCGCATGCTGTTCCGCAATGCCCACATCAAACGCACGATTCGGCATGGCCTTCATCATAATGTTCATGGACGAGCCGGAAGGCATAGCAGGTGTTATGCCCACAATATTTTTGTTGCTTTCAGCAAGTTCTACGAGTGTGTGTCCGAAAACATCCTGGTATTTTGGTGGCTGCGGCTTTACCGCTGCCGGTTTTTTAATTTCTCCCGTAATCTTGTCAAACAAGCCTGGTGCATGCCATTTGGTTTGGTCTTTCTCTGCCAAGGCAAAGCCCTTTCCTTTAACCGTAATGCAGTGCAGAAGCTTAGGGCCAGGAATGGCAGTCAGGTCCTTGATCACCGAAGCAAGTTTCTTCACATCGTGACCATCAACAGGCCCGAAATACCGGAAATTTAAAGATTCAAAAAGGTTGCTCTGTTTAAGTAAAGTGCCTTTTATGCTTTTTTCGATCTTCTTAACGAAGTTATGTGCATTAGGGCCAAGTTCAGAAAGTTTAATCAACGCACTGGAGATGTCGTCTCTGAAGCGGTTGTATGATTTAGAAGTGGAAATGCTTGTTAAATACTCTTTCAAAGCACCAACATTCGGATCGATCGACATACAGTTGTCATTCAAGATCACCAAAAGGTTGGAATTTTCTATGCCTGCATGATTCAGACCTTCGAAAGCTAATCCTGCGGTCATTGCACCATCGCCAATCACGGCAACGTGCTGACGGTCTTTCTCGCCTTTATAATGAGCGGCAACAGCCATACCCAGTGCGGCAGAGATGGAAGTCGAAGAGTGGCCTACGCCAAAGGTATCGTACTCACTTTCGCTGATCTTCGGGAAGCCGCTAATGCCATGCAGGATGCGGTTGGTATGGAATACATCCTTTCGGCCCGTTAAAATTTTATGGCCGTAAGCCTGGTGGCCAACATCCCATACCAGTTTATCATAAGGCGTATTCAAAACGTAGTGCAGAGCAACAGTTAATTCAACTACACCAAGGCTGGCACCGAAGTGACCGCCGTTTACACTTACAACATCAATGATATACTGACGGAGTTCCTGGCTGATTTGTTCGAGATCATCCTCGGTATACCGCTTTAAATCAGCGGGATAGTTGATGTTCGGTAGCAATGGATGGGCGTTTTCTTCCATGTAGTTTTTTATAGAAAAGATGTACAAAGTACGTCATTTTGTTTTAATATATGATGTAAAAAAACATGTAACACGCTGATTTGCTCGGTAAGTACGCGGAAAAAACATTATTTTTACCAAAATATACTTCGATAAATGGAAAGAGATAATTTGATATTCGACCTAATAGACAGGGAATTAGACAGGCAGGAAAACGGTCTGGAACTTATTGCTTCAGAAAACTTTGTTAGCAAACAGGTGATGGAAGCTGCAGGTTCAGTGCTAACCAACAAATATGCTGAAGGCTTGCCTGGTAAGCGTTATTATGGCGGATGTCAGGTTGTTGACGAGGTAGAGAATATCGCAATTTCTCGAGCAAAACAATTGTTTAATGCAGAATGGGTGAATGTACAGCCACACTCAGGTGCACAGGCCAATGCTGCGGTGATGTTGGCGGTAGTAAAACCTGGCGACAAAATCCTGGGATTCGACCTTTCACACGGCGGTCACCTTACCCATGGTTCCCCAGTAAACTTCTCCGGTAAACTGTACCAGCCACTATTCTACGGTGTCAAACAGGAAACCGGCTTAATAGATTACGAGAAACTGGAAGAGATCGCATTGGCGGAAAAGCCAAAACTGATCATCTGCGGTGCATCAGCTTACTCCAGAGAGTGGGATTATGCCTTCATTAGAAAAGTAGCGGACCAGATCGGTGCTTTGGTGCTTGCAGATATTTCACATCCAGCGGGCATGATTGCTCGTGGATTATTGAATAACCCACTTCCACATTGCCATATTGTAACTACGACTACACATAAAACGCTTCGTGGCCCGCGTGGTGGAATGATCATGATGGGGAAAGATTTTGAAAATCCATTCGGATTGAAAACTCCTAAAGGGGAACCTCGTATGATGTCATCAGTGCTGGACATGGCTGTTTTCCCGGGTACACAGGGTGGCCCGCTGGAGCACATTATTGCCGCTAAAGCGATTGCTTTTGGCGAGGCTTTAAGTGATGATTACCTGACTTATATCACACAGGTAAAAGCAAATGCACAGGCTATGGCGGAGGCGTTCATGAACAGAGGTTATGGTATCATCTCCGGAGGTACAGATAATCACATGATGCTTATTGACCTTCGTAATAAAAACATCACCGGCAAGGATGCAGAACAGGCGCTTGGAAGAGCAGACATCACGGTAAACAAAAACATGGTGCCTTTTGATGATAAGTCACCGTTTGTAACCTCAGGAATCCGCGTCGGTACAGCCGCTATCACCAGCAGGGGCTACAAAGAATCTGAAATGGAGGAAATCGTTTCCTTGATTGATCAGGTGCTAAGCAACCCGGCAGATGAGGAAAATCTTGCAGATGTAAGAAGTAAGGTGCTTGCACTAAGTGCGCTTTATCCGCTCTATAAATAACCATGTATATGTCAGAAGCCCGAAAGGCGTTGCGGTCCAATGCTGAAGAGGACCGCTTAACTGCGCTTTATGAGTATGACATTCTGGATTCGCCAAAAGAGCCTGGTTTTGATAACCTGACCAAACTGGCGAAACAAATATTTAACCTGCCCTATGCCTTTATCACATTCGTGGACCGGCATAGGGTATGGTTCAAATCTGCTATAGGCTATGATGCCCTGGAAGTTTCCCGAGGTGCTACATTCTGTGAGCTAACCATTTTAAAAAAAGATATCCATGAAGTGCTTGATGCACGGCTTGACGATCGTTTCATAAATAATCCCCTCGTTACCGGCCCACCATATTTCTGCTACTATGTTGGGGTACCCTTGATAGATGAAAATGGTTTTGCACTTGGGGCACTATGCCTGTTGGACAGAGTGCCGCACAAATTGAATGTTCAGCAGCATGAAATGCTAAAAACTATTGGTACAGAGATCATGATGCACCTGTCGAACCGTAAAAAGGCGCGTGCGCTAAGATACGAGACGCAGCGGCTGGAAGCGATGTTAAATATCTCCGCTTTCTCTCCTGAAATTCACGCGATGCTTGACTTCAAGGGCAAAATTCTCTTCATCAATGGTGCAATAACAAGTTTACTCGGCTATACGGTTGAAGAGGCCTTGAACCTCAACCTTTGGGATATTTGCTACAAGGAAGACATGCAGCTGGTGCTTGATACGCTCCATAAGGGATTAGATGCGGGGAGATGCCAGTTTGAGCTGTTGTTCCGGATACTAAGCAAGGATGGATCCCTGCGCTGGTTTAGCTGGAGTCTCGTGACTAAGAATCGCACTTGGTATGCTTACGGAAGGGACCATACAGAAACAAGAAATGTACAAAGTGAGTTGATGAAGCTATCGCTTGTTGCCAGCAAAGTAAACAATGCGGTGGTGATCAACGATCATAACAATGAGGTGGTCTGGATCAATGAGGCTTTTGAAAAGATCACCGGCTTTAACCTGAATGATATCCGTGGGCAACGCTTAGGCGACCTGCTCGCCGGTCCTGCGACCGATATGGCCTTGGTTGAACACGCAAGAGCCCTATCAAGGCAAAACCAGTCTTTCACCATGGATGTGCTCGGCTACCGAAAGGATAAAAAGCCCATCTGGTTGTCGGTATATAATACCGTGGTGCTGGATGAGCGCGGCAAAGTGGAGATGGAGGTGGAAATCATTATCGACATCACCGAAAAGAAACTTGCAGAGCGTGAGCTGCTGGATGCCAAAGAAAAAGCCCTGGAATTGAGTGCATCCAAGGAAATGTTCCTATCTGTGATGAGTCACGAGATCCGTAATCCACTGAATGCCGTAATTGGCATGACACACCTCTTACTGGAAAATGATCCTAAACCTTCACAGCTGGAAGACCTCAAGATCCTCAAGTTCTCCGGTGAAAACCTGATCCACATCATCAACGATGTACTCGATTTCACGAAAATAGAAACTGGAAACCTGCAGTTGGAGCATATACCCTTCAGTCTGAAAACACTCGCAAATGATATTCTGACTTCCCTTCAGATTAACGGTAATAAGAATAATAATTACTTGCAGTTGGACTATGACGATCGTATACCCGAGCAGTTGATGGGTGATAAGACCAGACTGTACCAGATTCTGATGAACTTGCTGAGCAATGCCATAAAGTTTACAAAAGATGGAACCGTCAGCTTAAAGCTTGCACTTTCTGAAACGACCTCGCAAGCGGAATTTCAAGAGTTAAACAATTCAGCCTTACACCATCTTCATGCAACCGCAGATAATATATTTGATCCACAGAATGCAAATGGCAGCCTGGTCAATATTTCTGCTGCTGCCAAGATTCCGGAAGCGCAGGTGGCAATTGAATTTACGGTTAGCGACACCGGCATAGGTATCCCTGAAGATAAACAGGCTTACATTTTCGAATCCTTTACCCAGGCACGAAGTGACATATCTAGAAAATATGGCGGCACCGGCCTCGGGCTTGCAATCACCAAAAAGCTACTGAAATTATTCAAATCCGACATTCAGGTAAAAAGTAAAGAAGGAGAGGGTACCTCATTTAATTTCTCCATAGCCTTTGAAAAGGTAGATCAACAAAAAGTTGACGCTGTTCTGGAACAGGAAACGGGTGCTTTTAAAGGAAAAAAGGTATTGGTTGTAGATGATAATGAGATCAATATTCTTATTGTTAAACGTATTCTGAACACTTGGGGACTTGAAAGCGACGTCGCTGCAGACGGGGAAGAAGCGATCACTAAAGTGATGGAAAATGCTTATGACCTCATTTTGATGGACATTAACATGCCTGGAATTGACGGCTTTGAAACCACCTGCATTATTCGTGACCTTGAAGGAGAATACTTCCAGAAAGTTCCGGTAATTGCGCTGACAGGATCTACGGAGTATCATGATAGTACCAAAATCGCAACCTCCGGTATGAACGGCTATCTGCTAAAGCCATTCAACCATGACAAAGTTAAATCTGTATTAACGGAGTTCCTGGGCGCCCGTATAAATAGTGAAGGGCCGATAATCTTATGACTATCGACCCTTACCATCTAAATTAACGCTCTCGAATATATAAACGCCGCCAAATTCGAAATGTTTTAAAAACTTAAAAATTATTTTGTGTAAGCAATTGCAGCGACACTTAGGGAAGCTATTCCTGCGAAGTTAAGTGCTGATGCACAAGCTTCTATTGTGGCACCAGTCGTAATAACATCGTCAACAAGAAGTACATGCTTCCCCTTTACTTTTTCCTCTTCCTCAATGCTGAAAGCTGATTTCAGGTTCTCAAATCGGCTGAATCTGCTTTTTTTAGTCTGACTGGAGGTCGAACTCCGCTTAACCAACACGTTCTTGTAAACTGGCAGATGCAGTCCTGCAGACAAACCCTCCGCAATGCACATACTTTGATTGTAACCTCTCGTTCTTTCCCGTTTTTTATGGAGCGGTACCGGCAGGATAAGATCAATCTGCCAGCACATGCTGCTCTGCAGGATGGTTTCCGCGAGCAGTTCCCCAAGCAGCACACCCAACTCTGGTTTTCCCTTATATTTCAAATTATGCAGAAGCTGCTGTACTCTCGTGCCTTTTTTAAAGTATAACATTGCGGTAGCCTGTGCGCAGGGTATACGGCCCCAGAGCTGTTTTGCGACTGGATTATCAGGAAATAGATGAAAGTCAGTGTAAGGCAGGTCAAAGCGGCAGCTTAGGCAGATCAGTTGTTCTGACTTGACGAGTGGCTGACCGCAACCGCTACAAACATTTGGAAAGAGCAGCTGAAGAAGCTCGGCCGCCAGAATTTTGAATTGCTGCATGTTGGCAGTTTATGTCAACATGCAGCAGAAGTAGTAAGATTCTTAAGATGAAGTGTGTGGCGGCAAAAAGGAAATGCTATTACCCTGTAAAATAGCCTTCAAATAGAACTAAGCTTGTTCTTTAACCGCAAGTTGTCCACAAGCAGCGTCAATATCTTTTCCGCGGCTGCGCCTGATGTTGGTGTTGATACCCTGGCTCTTCAGGTAATTTGCAAAAGCATCAATCTTATCGCCTTCAGCATTAATGAAATCAGCAAACTGAATTGGGTTATATTCAATCAGGTTTACCTTACAAGGTACATGTTTACAGAACTTCGCAAGCTCTATAGCATCTTGAATTTCATCATTGAAATGGTTAAAAACGATGTATTCGTAAGTAACCGGGTTTTTGGTTTTTGAAAAATAGTACTTTAAAGCTTCTGCCAGTGCTGAAAGTGAGTTGTGTTCGCTGATCGGCATGATCTCATTGCGCTTTTTATCATTTGCAGCATGCAAGGAAAGGGCAAGGTTGAATCTAACGTTGTCATCACCAAGCTTCTTGATCATCTTGGCAATACCAGCCGTGGATACCGTAATTCGTTTAGAAGCCATGTTCAATCCGTCAGGCGCGGTAATGCGCTCAATGGATTTCATCACATTGGCATAGTTTAGCAAGGGTTCGCCCATACCCATATACACGATATTGGTCAATGACGCATTGTAGTTTTGCTTCGCCTGTTGATCGATCAGCACCACCTGATCATAGATCTCATCTGCATTAAGGTTACGCTTGCGGTCCATATAACCAGTAGCACAGAACTTGCAAGTTAAGCTGCAGCCCACCTGAGAACTCACACAGGCAGTCATCCTTTCTTCCATCGGAATCAGCACCCCCTCCACAATGTTCCCATCATATAACCTGAAAGCGCTCTTGATGGTACGGTCACTGCTGACCTGTGCATTGTTCACCTCCACCACATTGATAGCGAAGTGCTCGTCGAGTTTCTTCCTGAGATCCTTAGACAGGTTACTCATTTCCGCAAAGCTGCGGGCAGCCTTTTCCCACAACCATTGGTAAACCTGTTTCGCCCGGTAGGCGGGTTCGTTAATGGAAGTGAAATGTTCCTGTAACTGACTTAAACTCAGTGCCCGAATGTCTGTTTTTTTTGTGTAAACCATTTAGGCACAAAGGTAACCAAAAAAATTAGTGTTTTGCACCGCGGCTTTTACCCGGAGTTCCAGATTTACCTTTAGATGGCTTTACTGGTCGCTTAGCAGGGCCATTGCTCTTGTGCCAATCATTGCTGGATGCAGCACCTGCAGATCTTCCCGGCGAACGGCGTTTGTCTTCATTGGCGCCCCTTGCCGCAGGACGGCCGCTGGCAGCGCCTCTACCTGCTCCAGATGATTTCCCCGATGGCTTGCCCGAGCCTCCTGGTTTACCAGTCGGTTCGAAAGGCGTAAATTGATCGCCAAAACCTTGTTCTTTGCTCTTTGCAGGGCTTGGCTTCGCTTTTGGAGCCGGTGCATTCGCACTAGACTTCTCCACCATCTTATAGATCTCTGTCTGCTCTTCCGGTGTAAGTTCACGCCATTCACCCACAGGAATACCTTTCAAACTGATGTTCATGATCCTGGTGCGCTCCAATCTGGTCACTTCATAACCCAGATGCTCGCACATTCTGCGGATCTGACGATTAAGCCCTTGAATTAAAGTGATCTTGAAAACGAAAGTGCTCTCCTGTGAAATTTTACATTTCTTGGTCATTACACCCAGGATCGGAACCCCTTTGGACATCTTCTCCAGGAATGCCGGCGTGATCGGCTTATTAACCGTAACCAGATATTCTTTCTCGTGATTGTTGCCCGCTCTTAGAATTTTGTTTACCAGGTCACCATTGTTGGTCAGGAAGATCAAACCCTGAGAATCTTTATCCAGACGGCCGATCGGGAACACCCTTTCGCTATGGTTCACGTAATCTACGATGTTGCTTGGAACACCGGCTTCTGTGGTGCTGGTAATGCCAACCGGCTTATTGAATGCGATCAAAACAGAGTTTTCAACCGCTTTTGGTTCAATGGTCTGCCCATTCACCGTAACCACATCTCCAAAAATTACCTTATCGCCTACTTTGGCTTTCTTGCCATTGATATACACATTCCCCTGCTCTATATACCGGTCAGCCGCTCTTCTGGAGCATAAACCACTCTCACTTATGTATTTATTTAATCTTGTAGACGAATCAGTCATGTGTTGAAAAATTTATTACGAATTGCAAAGGAATAGATTTATACCCATATAAACTATCAAAATATGATATTGGAACCATCAATACAAGATAATAGTCCAATCATTTAACGCTTACCCGCTGCCGGAATCCAGCCGGTTTCGGCCTCGGCATCTCTAACGAGCAGAAAATCCTCAAACTGGCCGATCAAATTTACGGTGGCACCACTATCCAAAGTTTTCTTCAGCGGCGAAGCAACTATGGGCTGGTCATACAAGGCAAGTTGCTGCGGACCCAGCTTCAGGCTTCGCAAGCTCGTCTTTACGGAGCTCAAACTTTTGCTAGGTACATAACCTGTGCTACCATCGGGTAGCTTAGCTTTATACCAGGAGTCTGTTGCAGCTTCAACAAGCACAATTGTAGAAGGCTCCAGTTTTTTAATGCTTTGCGATTTTGCATCAGGACTTTCCCGCAGTTCCGTTTTGCTGCTGCTTCTAAGCGTCGCGTTCAGGTTTGCCGTTGCCGCCGTTACTGCCTTGGGCTCCCGGACCTCCGGGTTAACAAAAGGCAGGGGATCTATGGCACCGCTACCAGTGTAGATGCCGAAATGCAGGTGCGGTGGGGTAGTCCTTGCATTGCCTGTGTTGCCCATCAGACCAAGGGTGTCGCCAACTTTTACTTCCTGACCTTCGATGGCCAGCTGCTTATCAAGGTGAGCATAGTACAGGGTGTAGTTCTTGTCATTCGGCCGCATCATGACAACCAGTCCGCCAAGATTATTTTCACCCACCCTGGTTACGATTCCATCTGCACTGGCAAGCACCGGGGTATGTTTTGCCCCAAAGATATCTATGCCCTCATGCCTGCGGGTATTTGCATCCCTTCCCACGCCAAATAAGCTTTCAACTCGCTTCCGGCCATCTCCTTTTACGGGAAAGGCCAGGGAAGGTCCGCCAAGGATTTCCAAAGTATAGGAACCACTTTTCAATAATTCTGGCTGCAGGCGCAGCAGATATTCCGCATTTTCGTCTACATCAATTGTGATGCTGGCATTTAATGTGTCTGCAGAAGCCACAGCCTTAGGCGAATTCCCCTCGCGGAATGCCCATAGATCCATGTATACCATGAAATCTGTTGCAGGTATTTTCTCCAGGCGAATGTTCAAACGCTGTCCACGGACCACATCAAACCTAAAAGCAGTAGCTGCAACACGCTCCGCCGGGAAATAGCCTTGTTCCTTATAGGGCAGCTTAATACGCAGTGCCTTAGCAATACTTTCCTGCCCCGCATCGATCCAGGCTTTGCCCATGGCAGTTTTATCCAAGCCCGCATTACTAAGCTTGCGCTGATACAACTCATAAGGGCTCGCTGTCTTAAAAAGGTTCACCGGCCCGGTTTTACAGGAGCTAAAGAAAAGACAAAGCACTGCGCAAGCGGACAATATAGAATTTATTGGTTTCATACTGTGGTGTTTACTTTAATACGATCCGACACCGTAAAAAGTTTTGAGCTTTCCCCTTAAACGCTAAAGCCAATTTGGTTCAATCGCACATATACGCGTACTTTGCCCCATGCTAACATATCTATCAGCATCCACCATATACCCTGTTTCAACACCAGCCATTGATCATGGCGTAATTGCACTTGATGAGCAAGGTTGTGTTAAGGGGCTGTACACGCAGCAGGAAGCTGAAGCACTAAGTCTTCCGGTAAGCCAACACTATTCCGGCCTGCTGGTACCAGGCTTCATCAATACACATTGTCATTTGGAGCTTTCACACCTGCGCGATAAGATCAGTCAGCATACCGGACTCTTCAAATTTGTGTCCGAGGTGATGAAAAGCCGCACTGCAGATAGCTCGGAGATCATGAAAGCAATGGAACAGGCAGATGAGGAGATGTATCAGAATGGCATTGTAGCCGTGGGCGATATCTCCAATCAGCCAGTATCCGCAAGCGTAAAACAAAAAAGTAAGATTTACTACCATACTTTCGTGGAAGCCATGGGCTTCAATCCATCGCAAGCTTCGTCAATCATTGCAAAAGCAAAGGAAACCATGGATAGCTTTGAAAAGACTAAAGCTTCTATAGTACCACATGCACCATATTCCGTCTCAGATGCACTTTTTGCAGAAATTGCAACCATCAGCCAGACTCAGGAAAACCTGTTGAGTATTCACAATCAGGAAACGCCCTCGGAAAACGAATTTTTTCAGCATAAAACCGGAGCATTCCTGGAACTCTATAAAATTCTGGGCCTGGATTTGGAGTTTTACCAGGCTAGTGGCAAAACATCTTTGCAAACCACTTTACCTAAACTGCCGAAAAGCAGAACCCTGCTCGTACACAACACGCAAACCAGTCTAGCAGATGTAGCGTTCGCCAAGACACAGCACCCGGATCTTTACTGGTGCCTTTGTCCGAATGCAAACCGCTACATCGAGAATACCCTGCCAGATGTGCACATGCTTAAAAACGAAGGCTTGCGGATCACTTTAGGTACAGACAGCCTGGCCAGCAACCAGCAGCTAAGTATCCTGGAAGAGATGAAGGTGCTGCAAACGCACAAACAAATCAGTTTCCAGACACTACTGGAATGGGCGACGTTGAATGGCGCGAAATTCTTGGGTATTGAGGATACCTACGGTAGCTTTGAGCTCGGAAAAAAGCCTGGGGTAGTACTGCTGGAAGCTATAGAAAACGAACAGCTATCAGGTGCAACCCGTATCAAAAGATTATTTTAGGCGCATGCAGAACAAAATTACGCAACTCTTCGGTATAGCATATCCAATTATTCAGGCAGGTATGGTCTGGTGCAGTGGCTGGAGGCTTGCCGCGGCAGTATCAAACGCCGGTGGACTTGGCATCATCGGTGCAGGCTCCATGTATCCTGAGGTATTCCGTACACATGTGCAGAAATGCAAGGCTCATACAAATAAACCTTTTGCGGTTAACGTACCCTTGCTATATGCGGATATAAAAGAGATCTTCGACATCATTGTGGAAGAACAAGTGAAGATTGTTTTTACCTCTGCAGGAAACCCAGCCACCTGGACCAGTTTTCTAAAACAACATGGCATCACGGTGGTACATGTCATCGCAAACACGAAATTTGCGCTGAAGGCCCAGACGGCAGGTGTAGACGCGGTCGTAGCGGAAGGCTTTGAAGCCGGCGGGCACAATGGTCGCGAGGAAACCACAACCCTCTGCCTTGTCCCAATGATCGCAGAGGCCCTGAGCATCCCGGTAATTGCTGCGGGTGGAATTGCCAGTGGTAAAGCGATGCTAGCCTCCTTTGCGCTCGGTGCAGAAGGCGTGCAGATTGGTTCGGCCTTCGCCGTAGCAGAAGAATCCTCGGCGCACCCGGCATTTAAAAAGCGGATCATTGAGGCTGCAGAAGGGGATACCGCATTGCGGATGAAAAAATTGCTGCCCGTAAGGCTATTGAAGAATACCTTTGCAGAAGCTATTGCTACTGCGGAAGCCGAAGGCGCCAGTGCGGAGCAGTTGCAGCAAATGCTCGGAAGGGCAAGAGCAAAGGCCGGGATGTTTGAGGGTGACCTGGAAGCGGGAGAACTTGAAATCGGACAAGTGGCAGCGATGATCCGCGAGATTAGACCTGCAGCACAGATCATCCAGCAGATCTGGACTGAGTTTGCAACAGAAAAAGAAAGATTAAAATCCATATAGATGAGCTTCGCTGCGTAACAGCAAGCGTAAAGATCATGATGGCTTCATCAAGCGTACAAAAGTTTAACAGATGAAAAAACATATAGACATTAGAGTAACTGGCAAAGTACAGGGCGTTTCTTTCCGCGCAACAACAAAGTATGTCGCCGACCAGATGGGTGTTCGGGGCTACGTTCGTAACGAAAAAGACGGTTCGCTGTTCATTGAAGCGGAGGCCGACGATGTTACCCTGGAAGTTTTCCTGGAATGGTGCCATGAAGGCTCCGATCGCTCGCGTGTTGAGGAAGTGCAGGTAACACCTGGCGAACTAAAAGGCTACCAGAATTTTGAAATTCTAAAGAAATAGGATGTCTGTTATTAAGAAATTTCTTGGTGATACCGCGATCTATGGATTTAGTACCATCATTTCCAGGCTCTTCAACTTCATCCTCACACCCATTTTTACCACTGTCTTTGCGCCTTCGGTATATGGTATTTTTACCAAAATGTACAGCTACGTTTCTATTGTTAATGCAGTACTCGCATTTGGTATGGAAACAACCTTTTTCAGGTACCTGAATAAACATGAGGACCGTAAGCAGGAGGTCTATAACAATGCATTTCTAACCATTCTCATTCTTGCCAGCTTATTTCTGGTTACGGGTTTGTTATGGGCAGAAGATATCGCCTTGATGATGTTGCACGCCGATATTAGCGAGCTTAAAGATCAAACCAGGTTCGTGCAATATTTCGTATGGCTATCTTTTTTTGATGCCATCGCAGTTATCCCATTTTCGAAGCTGCGTGCTGATGGCAGGCCTATCAAATACAGCATCATCAAGTTTGTGAATATTGGAACATTCATCGGGACCAACCTGACCTTCCTGTATCTGATTCCGGCGATCATCTCAAATGGTGGCCCCGGTGCCGAATGGTTCCAGAGCTGGTACCGTCCGCAATGGGTAGGCTATGTGTTTATTGCTAACCTGGCTGCCAGTGGCGCAGCATTGCTTTTACTGCTGCCGGAAATTCTGCAGCTCCAGTTCAGAATGGACCGCAAGATGTTAATGAACATGTTTTCCTACAGCTGGCCCATCCTGGTTGCTAATCTTTCCTTTATTGTCAATGAGAACCTGGACAAGATCATGCTTGGGCATTACCTGCCGGAAAGCATTGCAGACCGGGATACCGGGATCTATGGTGCGGTCGCAAAGATTGCCGTATTCCTGAGCATCTTTATTCAGGCCTTCAGACTAGGTGCAGAACCTTTCTTTTTTAGTCACGCTAAACAGGCGAATGCCCGTCAAACTTACGCAACCATTCTCCAGTACTTTGTCATTGCCTTAACACTGATCTTCGTCGCACTTGTGGCCAACATCGAGATCCTGAAGTACTTTATACATGGTAAAAATACAGAAGAACAGCTGCTCTACTGGTCGGGTTTACCGGCAGTACCCTTGCTGCTTTTCGGTTACATGTGCCTGGGAATCTATATGAATCTCTCCATCTGGTACCGTCTTTCCGACCAGACGAGATATGGCCTCTACATCTCTGCGGTAGGCGCAATCCTGACCATCGTTTTGAACATTGTGCTTATCCCAAGGTTCAGCTATATGGGCTCTGCATTTGTATCCATGCTGGCCTACTCGGTCATGATGGTAACTTCCTATGTGCTGGGGCAGAAACACTACCCGATCCCATACAAGTTGAAAAGGATTCTTGCTTATCTGCTGGTTTCCTGTATCCTGGTGACCTTGTCCTTTTACGTATTCAACCGGAACATTTACATTGGCAACGCCATGTTGCTGCTTTTTTTGGGCGGTGTTTTCTACTTCGAAAAAGACCAGCTCAAATTTATATTGTCTAAAAAATAAATTACAAATTTTATCAGAATGAAGATCAACATCATCAACAAATCAAGCCACGAACTACCAAAATACGAAACTGCACATGCGGCGGGTATGGACCTTCGTGCACATACAGAACTCCAGATCGTGATCAAACCCCTGCAGCGTATGTTGGTGCCTACAGGTCTGCATATTGAACTTCCTGTAGGTTATGAAGCGCAGATCCGCCCCAGAAGTGGCCTGGCTTACAAACATGGCATCAGCATTGTGAACGCTCCGGGTACGATCGATGCCGACTATCGGGGAGAAATTAAAGTCCTGCTGATTAATCTTTCTGATACTGATTTCGTCATAAACAATGGAGACCGTATCGCACAGATGGTTATTGCGAAACATGAAACGATTAACTGGGAGCCTGTAGAACAGTTAAATGAAACGGCAAGGGGCGAAGGCGGTTACGGTCATACCGGAAAATAAAAACATATCAATGAAGAAAAGTTTCATAAAAGCAATGGTCATGCTAAGCCTGGTTTCGGTGGTGATGGCATGTAAGAGTAAAAAAGCAATGGTTGCTGCTACGCCAGAGGTAAAGCCAGCACCAATTGTAACGGATAAGAAGGAAGAGCACATCAAACTTTTAAGAAGCAAAAACATCAACTTCAACACCCTTTCCATGAAGGGGAAAGCGAACCTTCGTTTACCTGGTAACGAGAATACCGTTACGGTGAATGTACGCATCCAGCGTGATCAGAAGATCTGGATGAGCATCACCGCACTACTAGGTATTGAGGTTGCCCGGGCAGTGATCACTCCAGACAGCATCATGGTATTAAATAAATTACAAAACACCTATGTCCGTCAGCCATTCAGTTACATTTACCGCTACACCAGCAAACAGGTGAACTTTAAGATGCTGCAGGATGTATTGACAGGTAATACCATCAACACGCTCTTTAATCCTGCCGCTACACTCGAGCAAAATCCACAGGGCTTGTGGGTTCTGAAGGGAAATGAGGGCTCATTGGGCTATAACCTTAATTTCAATACGCTGCAGAAACCTGGTCAGCTCAATTTGAATGATGCCAAGGCCGCGCAGGCGCTCAAAGTAGCATACGGCAATTATCAGAAAGTGAACGAGTTTATGGCGCCAGCACAGATCGCAATTAATTCTTTATCTGGAAATAAACGGGTAGACATTGATTTCGACTTTTCAAAGATCGAGAGTAATGTTCAGCTTGATTTTCCGTTTAGAGTTCCGAAGGGCTACGAGTTAATAAACTAAAATTTATACTTTTGATTGAATGAAGTTCTACAAACTAATACTATTCCTTTTTCTGCTCACGTTTGGTACCACCGCCTTTGCACAAAGTAGTGCTCAACTGAAGCGAAAAAAGGAAGCCTTGCAGCGCGAGATTAATTTGTTACAGAAGAATCTGACCAAAACCGCAACCAGTAAAAAGCTTACACAAAGCGAAATCCGGGCACTAAATACCAAGATCAGTCTGATGCAGGATAAAATCGGCGTCATCAACTCTGAGATCAGAAACCTGGATGGCCAGATCCACGAAAATACCAATGCCGTATTATCTCTGAAAGAGCAACTTGCACAGTTGAAGAAGGAGTATGCGGCCATGATCCGCTTTGCACAACGGAACAGAAATGCATACGACAAGATGATGTTCATCTTCGCGGCAAAGGACTTCAATCAAGCCTATAAACGGGTTAAATACTTACAGCAGTTTAGTCAATACCGTAAAAAGCAAGCCGATTACATCAATGGCACGCAGAAAAACCTGAGCTATAAGATCGTCGTACTGGATAGAAGCTTGAAAGAAAAGAGCAATCTGTTGAAAGAACAGGAATCTGAGAAAGAAAAGCTGGGTAAAAATAAATCAGAACAATCTAAAGTACTTAACCGCTACAGTCAGCAGGAGCGTAAATACTCACGAGACATTGCTGCCCGTAAAAAGCAGCAGGCTAAGATTGATCGCGATATCCGCAATGCGATTCAACGGGAGATTGCCTTGGCGAAACGTAGAGCTGAGGAAGCTGCAAGAGCAGCCGCAGCAAAAGCAAAGGCTGAAAACAAAGCTGCGCCTGCAGCACCAACAGCCGCCGCAAAAACCAACTCGGGATATTTAAATGCAACACCAGAAGCGGCTAAGCTTTCCGCCGCATTCATAAACAACCGCGGTTCATTGCCATGGCCCGTTGCTACAGGTTCTATCACAGAACGTTTCGGGCGTCACCGCGTAGATCAGGCGAACATCGATCAGAACGGTGTTAAGATCGCTACAGCAGCAGGTGCAGCTGTGCGCGCCGTGTTTAATGGAAAAGTTACAACCGTCAGCAACTCTATGGGTAAATACTTCGTACTTATTAAACATGGAGAATATTTTACGGTTTATCAAAACCTTGCCACGGTCAATGTGTCTATAGGACAGGAAGTTAGTACAAAGCAAACCATAGGGGTGGTTTCGGCATCTGATGGGGTGCCGGAAATTGATTTTCAGATTTGGAGGGGCGCATCGCCGCAAAATCCGGAAGCCTGGATTTCCAAATAATTTTAAAAATTAAATACCTTATATTTGCAATAGCTAATTAACAAGAAATAAAAACGATACATATAAATTCCAGACAATGTATACAGGAACATTATTAGAATTCTTAAATATGGGCGGCGGAGAGATCATGATTATCCTGGTTGTCGTTTTACTTTTATTTGGAGGTAAAAAACTTCCTGAGCTTGCCC
Source organism: Pedobacter sp. NEAU-ZC8 (assembly GCF_059278965.1). Lineage (NCBI taxonomy): Bacteria > Pseudomonadati > Bacteroidota > Sphingobacteriia > Sphingobacteriales > Sphingobacteriaceae > Pedobacter > Pedobacter sp. NEAU-ZC8. The sequence goes on along the minus strand of NZ_JCAJXC010000006.1, from coordinate 7,585 downwards.
GTGGACTGGGTAAAGGTATCCGTGACTTTAAAGACGCTTCCGAAGGGGTAAAAAGAGAAATTCACAGAAACATCAATGCCGTGGATATAGTTGACGATGTAAAGAGTACCTTTAATGATACTTTGAGCGGCACCAGCAGTTATTCTTCAACAGATAGCAGCACTGCAACAACAACCAGCAGCACAGAATCACCTGTTGTGGAGTCAACAGCAAGTACTGTTGAAGTAAACCAACCGGTAACGGACACAACAGAAAAGACTGAATTAGAAAAAAACAATATTTAACTTAACGATTATGTTAAACACAACCCTATTAGCTGCTTTAGGTGGCACCGAAATCGCAATTATTCTAGTTATTGTATTACTTCTTTTTGGCGGTAAAAAAATCCCTGAATTAATGCGTGGCTTAGGAAAAGGTATGAAAGAATTTAAAGATGGTAAAGACGGTATTGATGATACGGACAACTTAGGTCGTGATCGCTCAAACACTCAAAAACCACTATAAATATTCGCTAACCCTTATTCTCCAGTTTGAAGAAATATATCGCATTAGCAGAGATCCAATCCCAGATTGCACAGCAAGAGCTGCGTTTAACTGACCTGCTGGAATACTATTTTCAACAAATAGAAGATCATAAACACCTCAATGCATTCAATGAGGTGTTTTTTTTGTCTGCAAGAAATCAGGCTGAAGCCGTTCAGAAAAAGATAGATAACCAGACCGCAGGTAAACTGGCCGGAATGGTCATCGGCATTAAGGATAATATTTGCTACCAGGATCACCTGGTTACCGCTTCCTCTAAAATGCTGGAGCACTTTGTGGCGCCTTATCATGCAACCGTAATCAAGCGGCTACTTGCAGAAGACGCCATCATCATCGGTCGCTTGAACTGTGATGAATTCGCCATGGGCGGTTCTAATGAAACTTCTTATTTCGGTCCTGTGCGCAATGCTGCAGACCCGGAACGTGTTGCCGGGGGTTCTTCCGGTGGCTCGGCCGTGGCAGTACAGGCCGACATGTGCCTTGCAGCCCTGGGTACCGACACCGGTGGTTCGGTACGGCAACCGGCTGCATTCTGCGGCTGCATTGGCCTGAAGCCTACTTACGGACGGATTTCACGTTATGGTGTTATTGCTTATGCCTCCTCCTTTGATCAGGTGGGTACCATCACCTCTTCTGTAGCTGATGCCGCATTATTGTTAGAGGTGCTTGCGGGAGCGGACGAACATGATAGTACCGTTTCCGAACAGCCCGTTCCAGCTTATAGCCAGTCTCTGGTCCCAGCGAACAAACAGAAAATTGCCGTACTGCAGGAAACCCTAGAAAGTAAAGCGCTGGATCCGGAGATCCGCGAAGCGATTGCAAAGGGAATTGAAAAGTTGAAAGCAGAAGGTCACGAAATTGAGTATGTGTCTTTCGATCTCCTGGATTACCTTGTACCTGCTTATTATGTGCTTACCGCTGCGGAAGCTTCCTCAAATCTTTCCCGCTATGATGGCGTACATTATGGCTATAGGAATAAGGAAGCAAAAGACCTTAACGAGCTCTATAAACTGAGCCGGGCGGAAGGTTTTGGGCCCGAAGTTAAAAGGCGTATCATGTTAGGGACCTTTATTTTGAGTGCCGGATATTATGATGCCTACTACCAGAAGGCGCAAAAGGTACGCCGGTTGATCCGCGATAAGATCGAAAGTTTGCTGGCAAACTATGATGCGATTCTATTGCCTGTTACGCCTACATCGGCTTTCAAGATTGGTGAGAACATCAAGGATCCTCTGGTAATGTATATGGAGGATATCTTTACCGTACTAGCCTCTCTTTCTGGAGTTCCTGCAATATCTCTGCCCCTTGGCAATAATAAAGCAGGTTTACCGTTAGGAATACAGCTGATGGCCGGGCATTTCAATGAAAGCGCGCTTTTAAATTTGTCAAATAGTTTTTTAAAATAGCCTATTGATAAGATAGAAATCTTTTAAATCTGCGAGATGCAGTTCTTTGCCTATGAAATTAAAATTACGTTTTAAAACCGTACTAGCCCTGACGACAATAGCTTTTTCAGGTTATGCGCAGCAGAAAAATGCAAAACTAGATTCCATACCTGCCTCTCCATTTGCATTCCCCAATACTTTCGAAACGGATACGACCGCTGTTCCCCTGGTCGATGAAAGTTTGGCTTTTTATAATTACAACTTCGTTCATAAAAAACGTTTGGACTCTATTCGGAATGTAATTCCAATGGATTATAATGAGTATGTCCAGAAATACATTGACGTGTATTCTGGGCGAAAAAATATGATGGGGAAGATGCTTGGTTTGTCCAGTTATTATTTCCCAATCTTCGAAAAAGCACTGAAAGCATACGACATTCCGGATGAGCTGAAGTACCTCCCGATCATCGAATCGGCGATGAACCCACATGCAGTGTCCAGGGTAGGCGCCACCGGCCTTTGGCAGTTCATGTTTACCACGGCGAAAGGCTACGGCTTGAATATGGACAATTTCGTGGATGAACGTAAAGATCCGGTACAAGCGAGTTATGCTGCGGCTGCCTATTTCCGTGATGCTTATGAGCGCTTTGGCGATTGGTTGCTGGCCATTGCTGCTTATAACTGCGGCGCGGGCAATGTAAACCGTGCAATAGAAAAGGCCAATTCGCATGACTTCTGGGCAATTCGTCCCTACCTGCCACAAGAAACCCGGAACTATGTTCCAGCATTTATTGCAGCCGTATATGTGATGAATTATGCAGAGCGCCACGAGATCATGGCGCAAAAATCAGCTTTGGCTCAACAAACCGATACGGTGCAGGTGAACCGCTTCGTTTCGCTCACAGCGCTGTCTGAAGCGCTGGATCTGGAAACCGATGCCTTGTTCGTGTTAAATCCTTCCTACAAAAAGAAGATTGTTAATGGTACGGATGAATCGCCAAAGCGAATCATCATGCCTTCAGCACAGGTGTCAAACTTTGCGAAGGTTTATGAAGTGCTAAACAATATGCCTGTAGATGTGGATACCCGCGTGTATCTTGCCTCCAACGATGATAAGAGGCTGCGTGGCAAATCCAGATCTGGCAGCAGCAGATCGTCGTCGTCTGGAGCAACGACTTACCACCGCGTCAAGAGCGGACAAAACCTGAGCACCATTGCCGCACAATACCGGGTAGAAGTTCAGGACCTGAAAGTCTGGAACAACCTGAAAGGTAGCACACTGGTGCCTGGGCAACGTCTGATCGTGTCTGCTAAAGCTGCAGCACCGAAAAAGGTGCCGGCACGTTCTAAAACTTATATTTCCTATAAGACTAAGCGGTCTAATGAAGGTTCCGGAAAAATTTAAACCGGAACCTTCATCCAATATCTGCTCCGCTTTGCTGCTAAGCATATCTACCTGTTAAGTAGTCCTTCAAACGTTACGGCTGCGTAATATAAGGCGCCAATGGTTGGTCCACCCGCATATTGCAGGAAAGGTTTGTTGAAAATATTCGTGCCACCGACTTTGATGCTTCCATTTACCGCCGGTAGTTTATAGCTGAACTGCGCGTCAAAGGTATGGATGGCCGCAATCTGGCCCGTCACCAATGGGCTCTCCCATAAAAAGGCATTCTGCCATTTGTAAACAACGCTGAAGCCGAGGTTTTTGGCAATCTCCCGATTCCCGATCGTAAAGTTTGTTGACCATTCCGGCGTGTTGAAGCCGGTGACGAAAATATCGTTCTGCTCGTTCGACTTGATCTTGTTGTAACTCACATTTCCGGCAACAGTGTATTTCTTGTAGAAGTTGAATGTGAGGCCCAGTGCAGTTCCATAATTTCGATACTTGTTTTTGGCATTCGTGTATACCCGGTATCGATCCTGACCTGCATCCCGGTTTACATCGAGCATCGCGAGTACTGCTGCATCGCTGCCTACAGTCGCGCCCCGGGGTACATCCACCTGAACCTGGCCGAGAAATCCGGTGTAGGTGTTGGTGTAAGCATCAATGTCCAGGTACAGCCGATTTTCTAAGAACACACTTTTATAGCCAAACTCCAGGGAGTTGATTCGCTCTGGTGCTGCTTTGGGTAGATTCGCTTTCACCAGCAATTCCCGGTTTTCCAATGCTGCAGTGTTTCGGTCGGCCCCATTTGCTACGTCAGCATTCACCGCTGCATTAAATAACACGCCGGATGCACGGGTGTAACTGTTATCCAGGTAGCCCAAGCCTTCATTGATATAGGATAGACTTCCGACACGTTTCACCCGGCCGTTGTTTACATAGGATAAGGCCTCGAACAATCCGGGGAAGCGATATCCCTGTTGATAGGTGAAGCGGAAGTTATGGTGCTGATCAGGAGAATAAACCGCGGCAATACGAGGGGTAAGTTTCGGATCGAACTCCGGGTTATAGTCATAGCGTACCGAGCCAAACAGCTTTAACTTTTCCTGAAACAGGGTTTTGGTGAGCTGCGTAAAGGCTCCGATCTTTTTATAATGGATGTTGTCGCCATAGGAACCATCCGGTAAGGCTGTGCCTCGGTCGGCAATGGCCCTGCTGAAATCAACAAAGCAGTTTCCATCCGGTATAATTTCGTAGAGCCTGGCATCGGCGCCGACTAGCAGGTCGAAATAGCGGATCTTGCCGGATAAGTCATACTGACCCTCCACATGGTACATGCGGCTTTTCTGTATCAGCGCCGCACCACCAGTTTCCGGGGCATTGGGGATTGTTGCTGATCGGATATCCCAGTTGTTAATACCGATAATCGTGTTTTTCAAAGTTTCAAAAGCTGGTGTACCCGGCGCTGCACGCCCGGCGTCTGCCTGTTGGCGGGCAAAGGCTGTCGCTGCGGCCAGGTTTGCATCCGTTAGTGCACCGCCGTTTGCCGCTGCATATTCATTCAGCGCATTTTTGTACTTGGCACCCCAGGCACTGCCACTGCCACCGCTTGCAAGGTCCATATTGTCTGCAAGTGGCTTTACATTATACGAATCGCCGGAATTCTCGATGGATATATAAGAGCGTAGCAGATAATTGCTGCCCTTTAACTCCAGCTTATGGTTTTGAATGATCACATTGTCCAGCTGGATCTTATTGCCACGTTGAAAGACGCCGTCCATCTTGCCGATACGGTAATCGTACGATAGTTCTGCAGTTTCGCCGAGACGGTAGTGTAAGGCTGCATCAAACTTCAGGTTATCGACATTGGGATTTACCAGATCCCTTTCCCAATATCCGGTTCTGGCCACGTTCAAAGTCTGATTTGGCTGCCCGTTGATGCTGAGCCCAGATACCGAAACCGTGTTACTCCCTGCAAGCACATCATCACCATACTTATTCCAGCCATCGAAGGCGATATTGTTGCTGCCGTTCAGGGCAGGATAACCAGGATTTGCGCTCTTCAGGTTGTTGGGGTTTTGGTCGGTGCGGGTGTCCGAAAGCCAGTCGGTACCTCTAAGGTAGCTCAGGTTTACTTTAAACGCGAACTTATTGTTGAAGGCTTTGGCGTATCTAACAGCAGTTTCAGTGAGGTTACTCAAGTCGCGACCGGTTCCGCCAAGGTGGTTTAAGCCTGCTTTTTGGTAGAAGCTCAGGCCCTGGTAGTAAAACGGGCTTTTGGTCATCAGGTTAGACATGCCATTGATCGCGTTCATGCCATACAGGGCAGAAGCCGCACCTGGTGTGATTTCAATGCTGGCAATATCCAGCTCTGTTGGTCCAATGGCATTACCTAGTGGAACGCCCAAAGTGGCGGCCTGCATGTCGATTCCATCTACCAGCTGCATAAACCGGTAGTTGCTCGGAATGTTGAAACCGCGTGTATTCGGAATTTTGAATGTTAAGCTCGAAGTGGTCATCTGTACCCCTTTGACATTCTCCAGTGCGTCGTAGAAACTGGGTGCCGGCGACTCGCGTATGGCACGGATGTCGAGCTTTTCAATGGCTACCGGGGACTTTAAGATGCTTTCCTGCACCCTTGATGCAGTAATCACCACCTCGTTGGCCAGTACGGTCTGACTGGCCAGTTCGATGTTCAGGTTGTTTCCAATATCCCGCACTTCAAATTCCTGTGTTTTAAAGCCGATGCTGCTGAAGACCAGTTTAAAGGGGAACTTCAGCCGGGAACGTAGCTTGAATTTGCCGTTTCGATCCGTAGTGGTTCCGGTTATTGCACCTTTAATGACAACGCTGACTCCGGCAAGTGGCGTCTTTTGTTCCTGATCAGTAACGGTTCCGCTGACCTCAATCAGTTGGTTTTCCTGTGCGAGGCTTTGCTGTGCATAGATGCCGAGCAGGAATAGAAGTAAGATCCATCTTGGTTTGCAGTAGTTTTTAGGCATAGGTAGGAAAGAATATTAATAAATGGAAGATTGATTTTGCTTTACTTGTTTATTAATCTTCAGGAATCGACGTGCGTATTGATCCTGCTGAAAAAACTACTAATTCGTCCTTAAATTCAGTTGAAATTAAAGTCTACTAAAATGGTAGACAAATGTAGATGATGAGAATCACATTGCAAAATAAATTCAGCATTGTGTTGCAATTATTTTCCTGACGATCAGTGGGCTAGGCTGAAAGGGGGCACGCGCTGTGCTGGTATACCGCTTCAATCGTGGATGGTCTTGTATTAGCTGAATGACCGGAATATTAGCCCTTTAAGTAAAGTATAGACCTAAAGTAGTATGCTTTAAACCCCTTTTTGGATTTGCTATGGTATGGTATCTATCAGAATTGTCATGTTGATGGGCAGCGAACAGCTTTTGTTCTTGAGCGGCTCTTGTTCGCCTCTTGACCGCGTATTGTTCGCCTATTGTTCGCCTCAAGGCGAAGAATAGGCGTTTAAGAGGCGTCGGAAAGCCCTTTAAGAGCAATAAGAAAGCCGTTTTAGTCACCCTACTACTTGTCTTGACGGCAGACTTGAGGTTGGTAAGATGGCGGTGATACTATATTGTAGAGGTTGCTACTATATATATATGCTAAATCAAGCTGGATGTAGCTAGATGCATGTTTTGGCTGAAGGTTGGTAATCCTGGACATTAAAAAGGGTAGGGGATCTTTCTTCGCTACAGATAAATAACACACTGCTGTAACACTAAAATGTGCAGGTAAAATGGAGTCACTGGCAATAAAGCATTGTTAAACAGCGTTTTGAGATTTGTTGTAAACGGCAGGATGGTAAGGGTTGATCTATGGATAAACCTGCTTAGAAAGAGAGGTGTTAACCTGCCGGTTTACCTTATCGTACAAGCGACACGAAGCACTGTGAAAAGCTGTGCAAATCATTACGCTTGTTTTTCAAGAGGTTAGCAGGTTTAAACAAGATATTTCTACATATTGTTTTGCAGCCCGGAAATTTTCTTCTACATTTGCACTCCGCTTCGGAGGAAGGGAAACAGTGAGAAGGATAAAGAAGAAAGATTTGAAAGGCTGAAAAGGAGTAAGATAACGTCTCTTTTTGCGTTTACCTCTAGCAGGTAACCATCGCTGGAAACAGTGAAAAACAAAAAGAAAAAATTTAGAAATAAATTCTTGACAATATCAAAATCATTACTACCTTTGCAGTCCCAACAAACAGGGAGCCACTTAACGGATGTTAAACACGGCAAATAAC
>NZ_JCAJXC010000005.1:0-219114 GCF_059278965.1 Pedobacter sp. NEAU-ZC8 | reverse complement strand
TTGAAACCGTACTTGTTTACCTCGCTGCGTTTTTATAAAATGACATCTCTTTAATGAACTTTTCGGCATCTCCTCTCGGTTTGCCTTTATATGTTGCAGATCGCCTAGCTTGTGTTTCCCAGTCTTTCTTGTCTGGTCTGTTTAACTAATCGCTCTGTTTCAATCTTTGTTATTTGCCGTGTTTAACATCCGTTAAGTGGCTCCCTGTTTGTTGGGACTGCAAAGGTAGTAATGATTTTGATATTGTCAAGAATTTATTTCTAAATTTTTTCTTTTTGTTTTTCACTGTTTCCAGTGATGGTTACCTGCTAGAGGTAAACGCAAAAAGAGACATTATCTTACTCCTTTTCAGCCTTTCAAATCTTTCTTCTTTATCCTTTTCACTGTTTCCCTTCCTCCGAAGCGGAGTGCAAATGTAGAAGAAAATTTCATCGCTGCAAAACAATATGTAGAAATATCCTGTTTAAACCTGCTAACCTCTTGAAAAACAAGCGCAATGATTTGCACAGCTTTTCACAATGCTTCGTGTCGCTTGTACAATAAGGTAAACCGGTAGGTTAAAACTTGTATTTCAAAGTGGTTTCAGCCTCAAATTTCAGTTTCAGGCCTGGTCAATCCAACACATTGCTGCTGTTTTAAGTTAATTTAACATCACTCATCTTAACATCAGCCTGTCTTCAACCCGGTCTACTTTTCGATAAAATGCACCAAACTCAGTACTGCCTTTAATAATTCAGCAACATCCCAATTCCAAAGCCTGGTACCCATGAACTTTCCTTTTGGGCCTATGCTACAATTAGCTCGGCCTTCCAACTACAAAACAACATCAAATAATTCGAATCGCCACCCTGCCCATGTTTAGATATAAATACAGTCATTGCTATATATAATAGGATACACTCCGGGACAGCAGGATTTCAGCATAGCTATATAGCGTGCTCTGTTAAGCAGAATCACAAATCCATCATTACGGAGCATACACACTTATACTATATAGGTCCTAAATAAAACTCCGCTTGAGCGGTGAGCATTTGAGGAGCTGTTAAGAACTCCAATCGACACATCATTCACTCAACGTCCAGCTAAAGAAAAATCAACAGGTGTATAGTGCCAGCCGCAATACAGCGCCCGCTTGTATAGCCATTTTGGAATTAAATCAAAAAATCACCGTAGCCTTCTGGAACAGCCAGGCCCCAAAATGCCGCAGCAAACCCTATAGAACCAGCACGCCGCAGCTTCGGATCAAACGCAGACCACAGCCACACCTGACCCACACCTCACCCACATCAAACGCACACCGTAAGTGTGTCTGCGCTGTGTTTGCTGTGCATCAGACCTGAAGCTGAACAGGGTATGCACCGGGACCGTTAAACACGAATGTTTAACCAGTGAGCATCCCGACCTCAGCCACGTCAAATACATCAGCACAGCCGTGCATGCTGCCCTTCTTTTTTTGTGTTAAAAAATGTTAATGACTTGAAAGGATGAATGCCTTTCGATAGCTTAGCGGACTATTATTTTTAATTGACGTTGTCGTATTATTACTTATCTTTGCAGAATGTTTAAAATTAAACACTTAACTTTTTTACTACTAACAATCTTGACTTTATCTATTGCCGGATGTAAAAGTCAGTTTGAAAAAATCCGCCTTAGCAATGACGTTGCTAAGAAATATCAAGAGGCTGTTAGACTTTACAATAACAAGAACTATTCAAAAGCATTAATTTTATTCGAAGACCTGACGCAAAAATACCGGGGACGGGCTGAAGCGGAGGACTTAAATTACTATTACGCATATACCTTATATCGTTTAGGCGATTACACTACTGCCCGCTTTCAGTTTAAAAGCTTTGCCGATATCTATCCAACAAGTAAAAATGCAGAGGAATGCCGCTATATGTATGCGTATTGCTTCTACCTGGAGTCGCCGGCTTCTACCTTAGATCAGGAGAACACGTATAAAGCAATTGACGCGATGCAGCTGTTCATCAACCTATATCCTAAAAGTGAACGTGTTGCACAGGCTACACAGTACATCAACGATCTACGGGGCAAATTGGAAGATAAGGCTTACGCCAATGCTAAATTATATTATGACCTTGGCGGTTATGACATCAGCAATTATAAAGCTGCCGTAGTAGCACTACAAACGGCTCAGGTAGAATTCCCGGACATTAAATATGCAGAAGAAATGGACCTGTTGACCGTTAAGTCACAGTACCTGTATGCAAAGAACAGTTTTGAAACCCGCCAGGAAGAGCGCTATACTGAAGCAATCCAGTTTGCAGACGAGTTTGTACAATCACATCCGGAAAGCAAATACCTGAAAGAAGTAAACGATTTAAAAGCCGACAGCGAAGCTGGCATTGAAAATGCGAAGCGTGTGCTGGCAGAAGTTGCAAAACAAACTGAAAAGTATAAAGAAACGCTTGAAAAAGAAGCGAAAAGAGATAGTACTAGAAACACGATTAAAACCCCAACAACATAATGAATACGAACAAACCCGCTGTACCAAATACAACCGTTACCAGAAATGTTAATGATTTAGATCAGAAGACCGAGAATATCTATGAGTCTTTAGTGATCATCGCGAAGAGGGCAAATCAGATCTCTAACAACATCAAAGAAGAGCTACACGGTAAACTGGCAGAATTTGCGTCTTCAAATGATAACCTGGAGGAGATTTTTGAAAACAGAGAACAAATCGAGATCAGCAAGCACTATGAGCGTATGCCGAAGCCTTCATTGATCGCTATTGATGAGTTCCTTAATGGTAAGGTTTACCACAGAAACCCAGCAAAAGAAGAAAACACCAAGGCATAGTTAACCATTGCATCTCCAATTGCAATAAAGCATGCTTAAAAATAAAAACATTATCCTTGGCGTTTGCGGCAGCATCGCAGCGTATAAATCGGCCTCCCTGGTCAGATTGCTCGTAAAAGCCGGTGCAAACGTCAAGGTTATTCTCACTGCAAATGCGGCAGCTTTCATTACGCCGCTTACCCTTGCTACCCTCTCTAAAAATCCAGTTTACACCAAATATTACGAGGAAGAAACCGGCGTATGGAGCAACCATGTGGAGCTTGCATTATGGGCCGATTACATCCTAATCGCACCTGCCAGTGCCAATACGCTTTCCAAAATGGCCAACGGTGTTTGTGACAACCTGCTTTCAGCAGTGTACCTTTCCGCAAAATGCCAGGTGCTTTTTGCACCTGCTATGGATTTGGACATGTGGAAGCATGAAAGTACACAGGGAAATATCCGTAAGCTACTGGCCTTTGGTAACCTGATGATCGCACCGGGAAGTGGAGAACTCGCCAGCGGATTAGTGGGCGAAGGTCGCCTGGCAGAACCGGAAGAAATCATGGATTTTCTAAACGCTCAGATCACCCAGGGTATGCCTCTGCTTGGCAGAAAGGTGCTGGTTACTGCCGGCCCCACCTATGAAGCGATCGATCCTGTCCGCTTTATTGGAAATCACTCCTCCGGGAAGATGGGCTTTGCAATAGCGCATGCCTTTGAAAACCTCGGCGCGGAAGTAACGCTGATCAGCGGCCCAAGTGCAGAGCAGTCCAGTGCAGGCATCAAGCGCATCAATGTGCGCAGTGCCGCGGAAATGCACCAGGCTTGTATGGAACATTTCAAAGCGGCATCCATCACAGTCATGAGCGCAGCTGTAGCAGATTATACACCAGAGAGCGTTGCAACGGAAAAGATTAAAAAACAGGATCAGACACTTACCATTACGCTAAAGAAGACCGCAGACATCCTGGCCGAACTGGGCAGTCAAAAAACTGCGGATCAGATCCTGGTGGGCTTCGCTTTAGAAACTACCAATGAAGAGGAACATGCAAAGCAAAAACTGCAGCGTAAAAACCTTGATTTCATCGTCCTGAACTCGCTGAACGATTCCGGTGCAGGTTTTGGTGTCGACACCAACAAAATCACCATCATCAATAAAGCCTTGGAGAAGAAGACCTATGAGGTAAAGTCCAAAGCTGCTGTAGCAGCCGACATCTGCCAGGAAATTATTAGCTTGCTCTGATATGAAACGAACCCTGTTGCTTATCCTTCTGTGTTGCCTGCTTAAGCAAACGTACGCACAAGAGTTGAATGCCAGGGTACAACTGCTCGCCCCTACTGTTTCAAATCTCAATCCGGCAACCTTGCAAATGCTGCAAGAGGCCATGCGCAACTTTCTGAACAATAATAAATGGAGCGCAGACACCTACCTGCCACAAGAACGCATTACCTGTAATTTCGTGATTACCGTTAGAGCCTGGGACGGTAATGCCGGTTACCAGGCAGAAGCACAGATACAATCCTCCCGGCCTGTATTTGGCAGTACCTACAACAGTACGCTGCTAAATTTAAGCGACAAGGACTTCAATTTTACCTATACAGAAGGGCAACCGCTGGACTTTTCGGATCAGCTGTTTATCAATAATCTAAGTTCCATGCTGGCCTTTTATGCTTATACCATTATAGGTCTTGATAAGGACAGCTTTGCCAGACAAGGGGGAACACCACTTTTTACTAAGGCACAGCAGGTGATGAATGTTGCGCAGAGCTCTGGTAATGCCGGCTGGAAAGCTGCCGATGGTTTAAGGAACCGCTATTGGCTTAATGAAAACCTGTTAAACAGCAATTACCTGCAACTGCGGGATTTCATTTACAGCTACCATATTGAAGGTCTTGATCGTTTAGCGCAGGACCAGCATACTGCATCGCGTAATCTTTTTAAAAGCCTCACAGACCTTAGTGGGTTAGACAAGCAACGACTTGGCGCTTACTTTCCGAATATCTTCTTTTCGGGTAAAGCGGAAGAGTTCGGTAACATCTTCTCAGGACTCAATGCTGCCCAAAAACGCAGTGCTTTGGATCTGCTCTCGGGTATTGATCCAGCAAATGCAGGCAGGTACGAGGCGTTAAAGTAAAGTCAGCACAGGCTCACTCGGTGCTAACCACGGTGTAACATAGCTAACGAGCTTCCAGGTAATCCCCTATATCACAATTCCTTATTTCTAAATATTTTCAAAAATAATTTGCATTCTACGAATACATTCGTAGTTTTATATACGAAACAATTCGTAGTATAAAAGATGGCAACAGCGATAGAGATAAAACCGACGGAAAGTGAATTAGAGATTCTACAAATTTTATGGGCAAAAAAGAGCTGCACCGTGCGGGACGTGCACGAGGTTTTGGCACAAAACAAAGATGCCGGCTATACAACCACCTTGAAGCTGATGCAGATCATGCATGAAAAAGGGCTTGTCGCCCGCGACACCAGCTCAAAGACCCACGTTTACAAAGCCCTGGTAAACCAGCAACGGACACAGCAGCACCTGGTTAGCCGGATGATTGACAACGTTTTCAATGGATCTGCAAGCCGGATGGTGATGCAGGCCTTAGGCAACCACAAAGCGAGCAAGGAGGAGCTGGATGCAATTAAACAATATCTAGACGATTTAAGTAAGAAATAAAATCATGGAAACATTATTTAACACAATCATCAGTGCATTTGGATGGAGTATGTTTCATTCCCTATGGCAAGGCGCAGTGATATATGGACTGTTGTTTTTAATCCTAATGGCTGTCCCCCGAATAACGGCACGGCTGAAGCATAATCTAGCCTTTGGCGCAATAGCCCTGATGTTTGCGAGTTTCCTGTTAACTTTTGTTTCCATTTTAAAAGTGCCGAGCGGGGCATTAACGTTAACGCTTAACCAACAGGTTTCCCTGGCAGCAGAATTGGCCGCAGCTCCAGAAACTGCCGGCTTTGTGCCTGTTGCGGAGCACTACTTTCCCTACCTGGTTGCACTTTATGGCTTGGGTGTGATCGTGCAAATCATAATTCTTTGGTACAGCTACCAAAAGCTTGAACTGGTTAAACATGCTGCGCATGATTGTGTTCCGCCCTTGTGGCAGGAAAAGTTCCAGGCTGTGCTGTTAAAACTGAATATTAAAAAGCCTGTACTATTTAAGCTGTCTGACAAGGTCAATGTGCCGCTGGTTATCGGCTTTTTTAAACCGATCATCTTATTTCCGGTAAGCATGGCGACACAGCTTGATCTGCAACAGGTAGAAGCTATCCTGATCCATGAATTGTCTCATGTGCGCCGCAATGATTTTCTGCTCAACCTGATTAAAACTGCTATAGAAACGGTGTTATTCTTCAATCCTTTTGTATGGCTCAGCAGCAGGTTTATCCGCATAGAACGCGAACATGATTGCGATGATCTCGTGGTGAAGTTTACCGGCACACCCCTGACCTATGCACATGCCTTATTGAAAATAGAAATTTTAAAGGAAAAAGATACCCCGGCTTTATCACTTGCCGCAAGTGGCAACAGCCAGCATTTGTACCATAGAATTAAAAGAATCACCGATATGAAGACGACGTACATGAGCGCGAAGCAACGCATCTTTGCGATTTCCCTTACCTTGGGAACGATTATTTCACTGGCATGGGTAAGTCCGGCTAAAGACAAGGAAACTGTAAAAACCGCTGCTGCCGACGTGGTCAGACATTTTACACTGGATAATGTACAGGCAATGCCTAAAATGGACCTGCCGATAGACACCCCACCACAAAAGAAGAAAAAGGTTAAGATCATCACGGTAGATGAAAAAGGCAATAAAAAGGAGTACAATGCAGTTAGCAAGCTTCCGGATAGTCTCCGCATTGAGGAGCCAGCCCATGTATACAGGTTTAAATCTGATGGTTACCCAATGGATTCCACAACGGTGATCTCCTTGAGAAGAAATGCAGAGTCGATACGCAAACATTTTGATTCGCCTGAGGAAAAAGCCAAATGGGAGAAACTGGCCCTGGAAATGCAGAAAAAGGGCGAAGCCTTCGCTAAGCGCTTTAATTCACCGGAAGAGCGGGCTAAATGGGAGAAGCTTGGCTTGGAGATGCAGAAGCGAGGTGAAGTATTCACCAGGCAGTTCAATTCACCAGAAGAGCAAGAAAAACGTAAGGCGCTTACAGAAAAGATGAAAAAGCATGCCGAGGAAATGCGTTTAAAAATGAACAGTCCTGAACATCGTGAGGAGATAAAGAAGTTGAACGAGGAGTTGCGTGAAAGCTCTAAGGAGCTGCAGAGAATGATGATCAGCCCCGAGATAGAAAATCAACTTAAAAACTTGAATCTGAACTTCAAGTTTGACACGGATGCAAATGAATCTATCGCACTTCGCAACTCTGAAGAATACAAGAAATTGAAAAAGGAATTTGAAGAAAAGGTGGAGAAACTGAAAAAGAAACAGGAAAAAAGAAAGTCCTGATTGTTGACCAGCTGAATGGTCAAAGAACGATTATCGAAAAAGGCAGATCTTTATCTGCCTTTTTTTGTTGTAAAGAAAATAAACATGCGAGGCTAAGTTTTCATTAATTTAGCGATGAAATATGCTACAAAAACTTTCTATACGTAATTACGCATTAATTGATAGTGTTGAACTTGAGCTGGAGAAAGGTTTGAACATTGTAACCGGGGAAACCGGTGCTGGTAAGTCCATTATGCTGGGCGCTTTGTCGCTGATATTAGGTCAGCGGGCAGAAACCAGGTATTTTTTCAATCAGGAAAAGAAATGTGTGATTGAAGGCACGTTTAAACTGAACGAGAACTCACAGCATCTTTTTCTTGAACATGACCTGGATTACCAGGAAGAAAGCATCCTGAGACGTGAGATCTCCATTGATGGCAAATCTAGGGCGTTCATTAACGATACCCCGGTAACGCTTTCGGTGATGAAACAGGTGGGCGAAAAGCTGATTGACATTCACTCGCAACACGCCACTCAGGAAGTTAGTGATGCGGCTTTCCAGCTATCCATCGTGGATACGTTGGCCAACCATATGCCACTGCTTACCGATTATCGCCAGAAGTATCATGCATATCGTAAGCTCAGCAAACAACTGGTGGCCATGCAGACTGCTGCAGATGAAGCCAGAAGTAAACAGGACTATGAGCAATTCTTGTTCAATGAACTTGAGGCGGCTAACCTGAAAGCTGAAGAACAGGAACAGTTGGAAGCCGAACTTGAACTCCTGAATAATGCGGAGAGCATTAAACGTAGTCTGGTAAACAGCTACGCAATGCTGAGCGAGCAGGAAATTGCTGTGCTGCCAATGCTGAAAGAAGTGGTTAGTCAGCTGAACAGCATTGAAAAGTATAATCCGGAATACGAAGCGCAGAACGAACGACTTAAATCTGCCGTGATTGAATTGAAGGATATCTCTGAAGAGTTGATGGCTTTGGACGAGTCTGTGGTTTTCAGTGTGGCAAGGGTTGAAGAAATTAATACCCGCCTAGATGTGATCTATGCTTTGCAACAGAAACACCGGGTGAAAACGGTTGAAGCGCTGATCCAGATCCGCGAGGATTTAAGCAACAGCCTAAACAAGATGCTGAGTGGCGATGAGGAGATCGAAAAGCTGCAGAAGGATTTGGAAATACGACGTGCTGAACTGGAGAAAAAAGCGGATAAGCTTTCTCAGAACCGGAGCAAGTCTATTAAGAACTCTGAAAAGCAGGTCGATGAAATCCTGATGCAGGTGGGCATGCCAAATGCTAAGATCCATCTGGAGCAAACTGTTCTGGAGGACTTAGGTAAAGACGGCAAGGATCAGATCACCTTGTTATTCTCAGCAAATGCTGGTCAGGCTCCTGCACCGGTAGGCAAAATTGCTTCAGGTGGAGAGTTATCGAGGTTAATGCTTGCCATTAAGTCCATCATGGCGAAACACACCGCATTGCCGACCTTGATCTTCGATGAAATTGACACAGGTATTTCCGGAGAAACGGCTTTGCGTGTCGGGGACGTAATTGGACATCTGGAGAAAAACATGCAGGTGCTTTGCATTACACACCTCCCCCAAATCGCTTCAAAAGGCCAGGCCCATTACTTTGTATACAAACATGAGGCTAAAGATAAGACCACTACCGGGATCCGCCGATTGTCGGCAACGGAGCGGGTTGATGCTATCGCTGAGATGCTTAGCGGGAAAAACCCGGGTAGCTCTGCCTTGGAAAATGCGAAAGACCTGCTGGGCTATAAAAATGAATAAGCCAGATACTGAAAAGAAAATTTTGCTAACTTCGGGTTTGTTAAGTTAGGCCTTAACAACAACATTAAAAGTAGAAATATGTACAACTTATTAAAAGGTAAACGCGGCATCATTACCGGTGCATTAGATGCAAATTCTATCGCATGGAAGGTTGCTGAAAAAGCACATGAAGAGGGCGCAACATTTGTGTTAACCAATGCCCCTATTGCTATGCGCATGGGTGAGATCAACACTTTGGCTGAAAAAACTGGCTCACAAATCGTTCCTGCTGATGCAACCAATGTTGATGAATTGACCAACTTGTTTACTCAATCTCAAGAAATATTAGGTGGTAAAATAGATTTCGTATTGCACTCGATCGGTATGAGTGTTAATATCCGTAAAAAAATCCCTTACACAGAATCTAACTACGACTACTTCATGAAAGGTATCGACGTTTCTGCGATGTCTTTCCATAAAATGCTTGCTGTAGCGAAAAAACTGGATGCAATTGCTGAAGGTGGTAGCGTTGTAGCCCTAACTTATATGGCTGCTCAGCGTACCTATCCTTTCTATACAGACATGGCTGATATTAAAGCAATGCTGGAATCTATCGCAAGAAGCTTCGGATACCACTATGGCGTAGAAAAGAAGGTAAGGATTAATACCGTTTCTCAATCTCCAACCAAAACCACTGCTGGTACAGGTATCAAAGGTTTCGGTGACTTCTACGATTTTGCTAATTCAATTGCTCCTCTTGGCAATGCAGATGCAGAATCTTGTGCAGACTACTGCGTAACCTTATTCTCGGATCTAACCAGGATGGTTACCATGCAGAACTTGTTCCATGATGGTGGTTATTCATCTACTGGTGTAAGTGATGATGTAATGAAGCGTTTAGGTATTGGTAACGAAGGCGAATAAGCTGTCAGTCACAAAGCTATCTGCCCTTTAAATAATATGTTAAAAGTCCCCCATGGGGACTTTTTTATTTGCATATATAACTAATATATTAGTTATTTGAGGACATGATTAAACACCTCCTACTCTGCTGTTCATTCCTCTTGACGGGCATGGCTTTACATGCACAGAACCTGTCCATTACAGGCGTAATTAGGGACAAGAAAGGCGTTGAACTACCTGGTGCAGGGGTGTATCTGAGCAATTATAAAAATGCCACATCAACAGACGCTGAAGGAAGGTTTACCTTGAGTAATCTGAAGCCTGGCAACTACGATGTGCTGGTGCAGATGATGGGCTTCCTGCCCTATACCAAAAATGTTGTACTCTCCGATAAGTCTGTAAGCATTCAGATTGTGTTGCAGGAGAATAGCATTCAACTGAACGAAGTAGTTATTCGTACAGACCCCAACCGGGAAAAGTATTTACAGGTATTTAAAGAGTTCTTTATTGGTAAGACACCTAACTCGGAAAAGTGCAAAATTCTAAATCCGGGAGTACTGCGGGTGGATTATGATAAGGATCGCCGGATATTGACGGTAAAGTCGGATGATTTTCTGATCATCGAGAATAAAGCCTTAGGTTATCAGCTGCGCTATATGCTGCAGTTCTTCGAGTATAATTACAACACCCGGATTGTTTATTACAGCGGCCTTCCAAATTACCAGGAGTTAAAAGGTAGTAAGGCGGCCAAGAAGCGCTGGATCAACAAAAGGGAAACTGCATACTATGGCTCCACACAGCACTTTTTCAAGTCACTGTATTCTGGCAAGAGCAAGGAACAAGGTTATTTATTGCACAAGCTGATAAAGATTCCAAATACCCAACGTCCTCCGGACAGCATTATCAACAAGCACATCAGACGGCTTACACAAAATGGCAATGCGGTGATTCGTCTAGGCTCGGCGGTGAATGATTCACTTAAATACTGGATGAAGGTCCGGGAGATGCCTAAGGAGATCAGTACGCTAAACAGACAGGAAATTCTGCTGGATACTTTGGTGCAGCAGCAATATCGCGACTTGAAGTCTATGCGCTTCAAAGACCAGCTCTACGTGGTTTACACCAAAGAGCGGGAAACTCCGGCATACAGCAATACGTCTGGGCATTCCGTTAGCCGTCCCTTGGATATTCCGAACTACCAGATTTCCATTGTGAACATGCTTCAATCGCCGGTCCACTTCTACGAAAATGGAGGAATTTATGAACCTAAATCGTTATTGTACGAAGGATATTGGGCTTATGAAAAAATAGCAGACATGGTTCCTATGGATTATATTCCACAACCGGTAAAATAATTTAAGGCTACAAGTTACCCTGGTGTATTACTAATATTTTTAGTAAATTCGCGCTATGGAATTGAACGCAGAGAATCCATCTGGTTATTTTAAGGGCCGCGGTGCTCAGGTGAACCCACATAATCATTTCTTGAAGAACGATTACGTGAAAGAACATGTTGAAGGCATAGATGATTGGGAGGAAAAAGACAGCAAAACCACCTTCATTTTCGGCGATGCAAAGTCGGTGGTGAACAAGGTTGACAGCCCAGACGTTGGCATGGCCTACTCCCTTAACCCCTACCAGGGCTGCGAGCACGGCTGCACCTACTGTTATGCCCGAAACAGCCATGAGTATTGGGGCTTCAGCGCAGGGCTGGAGTTTGAGCGCAAGATCATTGTCAAAAAGGAGGCTCCGCAGCTTTTCCGTAAGTTCCTGGAGAAGAAAGGCTGGAATGCCGGGATCATCTCACTATCTGGAAATACTGACTGCTACCAGCCCGCAGAGCGAAAATTCAAGCTCACCCGGCAGTTGCTCCAGATTGCGCTCGAATATAAGCAGCCCATCGGTATGATCACCAAGAATTCACTTGTACTACGTGACCTGGATATCCTCAAAGAGATGGCGCAGGAGAAGCTCTGCATGGTTTATGTATCCATTAACAGCTTGAATGAAGACCTGCGCCTGAAGATGGAGCCGAGGACTGCAACGGCTGCGCAACGCCTTAAAGTAGTAGAACAGCTGAGTAAGGCTGGCATTCCGGTGGGCGTGATGGTTGCCCCGCTTATCCCGGGCTTAAGCGACCATGAAGTGCCTGCAATATTGAAAGCGATTGCAGAACGTGGGGCCACTAACGCCGGGTATACTGTAGTTCGGTTAAATGGAGCTATCGGGGGAATCTTCAAAGATTGGCTGGAAAAGAATTACCCTGATCGTTTTGACAAGGTTTTGCACATGATTCAATCTTGTCATGGTGGCAAGGTGAACGACAGCCGTTTCGGAGAACGCATGCGTGGAAACGGAAATATTGCTCAACTCATCAGTGACACCTTCAAGCTACATTGCAGACTTAACAAACTAAACTTAAATCCCGTTGAGCTCGACTCTAGCAAGTTCCGCGTGCCGAAGGCACAACTGAATCTATTCTAGTATAACTGTTGGTTTCTGATGTTTTCTAGCATGTAAATAGAAAGTATGATGCCAGTGTAAATAGAACGTATCAAGCCAAAGTAGCGCTAAATCTTACAGCAAAAAAAATCCCGTTGATCGCTGATCAACGGGATTTTCATTTATCCAGAAGGTTTATGCACCTTCTTCTTTCTTCTTTTTCTTACCAGGGCTCCTGTTCTCCACGGTAATTTGATCGTTTTCTTTATTGTAGTCGATCTCAAGAACATCACCTTCGCTTACATCACCTTTTAAGATTTCTTCAGCGATTGGATCTTCAAGATATTTCTGGATCGCACGTTTTAGTGGACGAGCACCGAAGTTACTATCAAAGCCTTTGTCAGCAATGAAGTCCTTAGCTGCATCAGTAAGCTTGATTTCATAACCCAGGTTGTGAACTCTACCGAACAGTGATTTCAGTTCAATATCAATGATCTTGAAGATCTCTTCCTTACCAAGGCTATTGAATACAACCACATCGTCAACACGGTTCAAGAACTCTGGAGCAAAAGCACGTTTTAAGGCGTTCTCGATAACCCCTCTTGAATGTGCATCCACCTGGCTAGCTTTAGCAGATGTAGAGAAACCAACACCTTGTCCGAAGTCTTTCAACTGGCGTGCGCCGATGTTAGAAGTCATGATAATGATGGTGTTTCTGAAGTCAACTTTACGTCCAAGACTGTCGGTTAGTTGTCCTTCATCCAATACCTGTAACAGGATATTGAACACATCCGGGTGAGCTTTCTCAATCTCATCCAAAAGGATCACTGCATATGGTTTACGGCGAACTTTCTCCGTAAGCTGACCACCTTCTTCGTACCCTACGTATCCCGGAGGCGCACCCACTAATCGTGACACAGCGAATTTCTCCATGTACTCGCTCATGTCGATCTGGATCAAGGAATCATCACTATCGAACATGAAGCGTGCAAGCTCTTTCGCAAGTTCGGTTTTACCAACCCCGGTTGGACCAAGGAAGATGAATGAACCAATTGGCTTCTTAGGATCTTTCAATCCAGCTCTTGTACGTTGGATGGCTTTCGTTAACTTCTTAATCGCATCATCCTGACCGATGATTTTGTTCGCTACGGTATCGTACATATTCAACAGTTTTTGGCTGTCTGTCTGTCCAACACGTTGCAACGGAATACCAGTCATCATGGAAACAACCTCCGCTACGTTATCCTCCGTTACGGTGTAACGTTTGGTTTTGGTTTCAGCTTCCCATTCAGATTTAGCACGGTCAAGTTCTTCTAAAAGATTCTTTTCAGTATCCCTCAGTTTCGCAGCTTCTTCATATTTCTGACTTTTAACCACCTTGTTCTTTTCAACCTTGATGTCTTCAATCTTGGTTTCAATTTCGATGATCTTCTCAGGAACGTGGATATTGGTTAAGTGAACCCTTGAACCCGCTTCATCTAAAGCATCGATCGCTTTATCTGGTAAGAAGCGGTCCGTGATATACCTTGAAGTCAAGGCCACACAAGCATTGATCGCTTCGTCGGTATAAGTCACACCATGGTGATCCTCATACTTTTCTTTGATGCGGTTAAGGATCTCGATGGTTTCATCCGGAGATGCAGGCTCAATCATTACCTTCTGGAAACGACGGTCTAAGGCACCATCCTTCTCGATGTACTGGCGGTACTCATCTAAGGTGGTTGCACCGATGCATTGAATTTCACCCCTTGCTAGGGCCGGTTTGAACATATTCGAAGCATCTAACGAGCCCGAAGCACCTCCAGCACCTACGATGGTGTGAATCTCATCAATGAACAAGATCACATCAGTAGATTTCTCCAGTTCATTCATCACCGCTTTCATGCGCTCTTCAAACTGGCCACGGTATTTTGTACCAGCAACAAGTGAAGCAAGATCAAGCGTAACAACACGTTTGTTGAACAATACCCTTGATACTTTACGCTGAACGATGCGTAATGCAAGTCCCTCTGCAATGGCAGACTTACCCACACCTGGTTCCCCGATCAGGATCGGGTTATTCTTTTTCCTGCGGGATAGGATCTGAGAAACACGTTCAATTTCTTTTTCCCTGCCCACTATTGGATCAAGGCGGCCTTCCTCTGCAGCTTTAGTTAAATCCCTGCCGAAATTATCCAAAACAGGGGTTTTAGATTTGATGTCTGAAACTTTCTTCGGACCGCTGAAGCTCTCCTCCTCACGATAATCATCATCACTGCCTGCAGAGGCACTGTTCTGTATATCGTCTCTGAAGTTGTTTTTGTTTACTTCAACTTCCTGTTTGAAAATCTCATAATTGATGCTGAATTGTAATAAGATCTGTGAGGCGATGTTATCATCGTCGCGCAGAATTGACAATAATAAATGCTCTGTACCTATCAGGTCGCTTTTAAATATTTTAGCTTCTAAATAAGTGATCTTTAAAACTTTCTCAGCTTGTTTCGTAAGTGGGATGTTGCCCAAATTTACGGTTACACTTGATGTACCTTTAACGGCATCTTCAATGGCACGGCGCAACTTCGAAGTATCTACTCCAAGTGACCTAAGAACCTTTATTGCCATACCGTCGCCTTCGCGGATAAGGCCTAGTAATAGATGTTCTGCGCCTATGTAATCGTGACCAAGTCTCAGGGCTTCTTCCCTGCTAAATGAAATCACATCTTTAACTTGTGGTGAAAACTTAGCTTCCATATCTACCTTTCTTTACTGGAATGCTCTAAACTATAAATTATGTTTAAATAAGCGAGACCATTTTTTTTATTTTATCAACAATTACGCCATCCACACTAAATATAAACACCCTGGTGCCGTAATTTCACAAAACGCTGCTTTTTTTGACTTTATTGCTGATATTTGCAAACCAATATGCAATTATGTCAGACGAAAAAATAATATTCTCAATGGCCGGGGTGAATAAGATTTACCCCCCACAGAAACAAGTATTAAAAAATATATACCTGTCCTTTTTCTATGGTGCAAAAATAGGCGTTATCGGACTAAATGGTTCAGGAAAATCCTCGTTATTGAAAATTATAGCTGGGCTTGACAAATCTTATCAAGGTGAGGTTGTTTTCTCCCCAGGTTATTCTGTCGGATATCTTGCGCAGGAACCTATTTTGGACAATGAAAAGACTGTTCGTGAGGTCGTTGAAGAGGGTGTAGCTGAGATCACAGCCATTCTGAAAGAATACGAAGAGATCAATGAAAAGTTCGGCCTGCCCGAGGTGTATGAGAACCCTGACGAGATGGACAGGCTCATGACCAAGCAAGGTGAACTACAAGATAAAATCGATGCTACCAATGCCTGGGAGCTGGACAACAAACTGGAGCGTGCAATGGACGCTTTGCGCTGCCCGGATCCCGACAGCAAGATTGGTGTACTTTCCGGTGGTGAGCGTAGAAGGGTCGCCATGTGCCGCCTCCTGCTTCAGGAACCAGATGTATTGCTACTCGATGAGCCAACCAACCACCTTGATGCAGAAAGTATCGATTGGCTGGAGCAATTCCTGAAAGACTACAAAGGAACCGTTATCGCAGTAACCCACGACAGGTACTTCCTTGACAATGTGGCCGGTTGGATCCTCGAACTTGACCGCGGTGAAGGTATTCCCTGGAAAGGAAACTACTCTTCATGGTTAGATCAAAAAGCAAAACGTCTTTCACAAGAAGAAAAGACCGAAAGCAAACGTCAGAAAACCCTGGAGCGCGAGCTGGAGTGGGTACGTATGGCTCCAAAAGCGAGACATGCAAAATCTAAAGCAAGGTTATCCAACTACGAAAAACTTGCTTCTGAGGACTCTAGAGAGCGCGAAGACAAACTGGAGCTCTTCATCCCTGCTGGTCCACGTTTAGGTAACGTCGTTATCGAAGCCAACAACGTAACCAAGGCCTATGGAGATAAGATCCTGTTCGAAAACCTGAGCTTCTCCCTCCCACCAGCAGGTATCGTTGGTATCATCGGACCAAATGGTGCAGGTAAAACCACCTTATTCCGCTTGATCACTGGCCAGGATACCCCGGACACTGGAGACTTCAGAGTAGGTGAAACGGTAGCCTTGGGTTATGTGGATCAGAACCACAATGACCTGGAACCTGAAAAAACCGTATACGAGAACATCACCGATGGACTCGACAACATTCAGCTTGGAAACAAGGCTGTTAACGGACGTGCTTACGTGTCCAAGTTCAACTTCAACGGTGGCGACCAGCAGAAGAAAGTAGGCGTACTGTCAGGTGGAGAAAGAAACCGTGTACACCTGGCCATTACCTTGAAAAAAGGTGCCAACGTGCTATTACTGGATGAGCCGACCAATGATATCGACGTAAACACCCTGCGAGCACTGGAAGAAGCATTGGAGAACTTCGGTGGTTGTGCGGTAGTCATCAGTCACGACCGTTGGTTCCTCGACCGCATCTGTACACACATTCTTGCCTTCGAGGGCAACTCACAGGTGTACTTCTTTGAAGGTAACTACAGCGACTACGAAGAAAACCGCAAGAAACGACTTGGTGACGTCACCCCTCACCGCATTAAATACAAAAAACTAGCCTAATCTGGCTTTGCATCAACCTCCAAACTGCTGGAGGTTGATGTTTATACTGACCTGCAGATATCTGGTATTCTGATTGTTTTTACTGTCAATGATGGAGTTGTCAGACACATTCCTGATGAAATAGTTACCCTGATTCAGAATATCATAGGCTTGAATCTTAAAAGTTCCGCGCTCCCGGCGCAGGAAAGATTTCTCCAGACTCATATTGATGATCGTTGGATTGCTCGAAGCAATTGAGTAGCCTATATTGATACGTTTCAAAGCATCAAAGCCCAGGATCACACGTTGCGGTAAAGTAGCTTTCATGCTCAGGTTAAACTCATACACCTGAATATTCTTCAAATTACTATATCCCAAAGAGTACCGGTTGCTGTTATAATTGTAACTCGCATCGCCGGTAATGGAAAGTGCCTTTTTACTCATCCGCAGCAATACCGCTTGCGAAAAATTGAAGCCCTTGTTCTCGTTTAACACGAAATTCGAGTAGGAGACCGTGTTCCCAAAGCCAACCGTTCCCCTAACTTCCAAATTGATCACATTGTCAGCAAAGGGCTGGGACCAGGAATAAATCCCATCCACATTGTAAGCGCCATTCGCATTCAGAAAGGTTGTTTCCTGTTTTAGCCCGTTGAGCGTGTCCCGCCTCAGGATCACATTGCTGACAACCTGATTTTGTACCACCTCACCATTCAGCGCAAACATCAGTACGCGCCCGGTTTCGAGGTTACTGTTCTGAAAGGACAAACTCGCCGTTTGGTGGAAGGTAGATTTCAGGTTCGGATTACCAACAATAACATTCTGCAGGTTTCTGGTGTTTGGCACCGGCTGGAGCTGTGCAAGGTTAGGCGCCGAACTGTTCCCGTTGTAAAGAAAGGTTAAACTCGTACGCTCCGATATGTTGTAGCTGACATTTGCAACCGGCGTAATGTTAAAGCCAGCATGCCTGATGGTACCGTAAGGCCGTTTATTTATTACGGTCAAGACATTCGGTTGTGCACTTATGCCGAAGTTATAACTCAGGTCCTCCGCCCCATATCTGAAGTTGACGCCCAGCAGGTGCGCTCCGAATCGGGACGTGTAGGTACTGCTTAATGAATCCACTATCCGGTTTCGACCGAAGGCATTCTTCACTCTGGTAAGCAGGTTATTGGCATTATCTTCCAGATCATAGGTGTAAACGATATCCAGATTCTTACTTACCAGGGAATCATGATCGTTCGACATTGGTTCCGAGAATCTCACTGTGCCTGACACGCTTCTCAATCTGTTCTTCGTATCCATCAAACGGTTTAGCAGGGAGTCCTTTGCAAACAGGCCCGTTCTGGGGTTATAATAACGGATCAGGTTGTCCATATTATCATCCTGCTGCGAAATGCCGTTCTTAGCTGACAAGCCTACCGACAGTGTTCTTCCAGGCTTCTTCAGGCGATGTGAAAACGCGAAATTACCTGCAAACTCTGGTGTGTACTGATCCGTAATGATCGTATTTCTTAAATCCTGTTTGTTAACACCAGTCTGTTCGGATGAAGCCTGATAGTCGCTGTTTGTATTCAGGAAATTACCGGAAACCGAAGCCTGAATATAGCTCGTTTTACCAATAGACTGCAGATTCCAGCTCAGGTTATGCTTGCTGGTATTGGTGTTCCGGTTATAGTCGTTTAACGTATAGAGTGAACCCGAAGGATTTAAAGTCTCGGTATAATCAAGCTGATGGTTTTCATTCTTGTTGTTATCATAAGAATAAGCCAGACTGGCAGTCACCGCATCGCTTAGCTTATCCCGATAATTCATTCCCGTTGAAATATTCCTGTTGATACCTGCAGGATTATTCGTGCTGTTGATATTTCCTTTAAGACCCACCTGCTTCTTCTCCCGCCAAAGGTTACCATTAGTTTGCAGCCCATAACGTTCATTCGTGCCGGTATATACCGCCGTATTTCCGAAATTCCCTTTTCCCCTGCCGGGTTTTGTTACCAGGTTCAGCATCTTCTGCGATTCACCAGACTTATTACCCGTGAAGCTGGACTCATCACCATAGTCGTTGATGATCTGAACTTTGGCAATGATATCTGCCGGAAGTTGGTTGATGAAATCTTTAACGCTGTTGGTGAAGAAATCCTCCCCATTTACGCGGAGTTTTGTGGTAGGTTGCCCCATGGAGATCAGTCGCCCATCGCGATCGAAGCGTAAGCCCGGCAACTGCTTGAGCAGCTCATCCACACGATCGTTCTCCCGAACCAGAAAAGCCGCAGCATTATATTCAATCGTATCTTTAAGTACACGAACGGGAATCACCTGGGTGGTGATCACCACTTCTTTAAGGGTGTTTTTATCTTTTTGCAGAAAGTATGGTACGTTATTGTACTTCTGACCTGGTTTAAACTCGAGCTCAACGTCAAGCGGGACATAGCCCATACTTTTGATGTTGAGTTGCGCCCGCGGACCAGAGATACCAGAGATACTGAATTTACCCCTGAAATCCGTTACCGCGTGCAGCGTGTCTTTTCCTGATACAACACGAATGGAGGAGCCCGGAATGGCCCTGTTCACAGAATCTTTTACTGTTCCGCTTACCTTATTCGTAGCTTGAGCAATCGCATAACCAGAGCATAAAAGATTGAACAAAAGGAATAGTAATATGCGCATAACAGCTCCTTGCTATGCGAACATAGCGAAAATTGCTAAATATGACTAATATTATAAGGCATTATGCGCCCTAATCTTTCTGTTCATTTTTCGGTGCCCTCGGTCCACGCTTGTAGATAATCAGTCCGTTTAGGAAGTTTCTGAGGATCTGATCACCGCAGGGTTTAAAGTTCGGATGGTCGGTACTCCTGAAAAATGAGCCCAGTTCGCTCTTCGTAATTTTGAAGTTTACCAGTTCCATAATCTTAATGATCTCATCATTATTAAGTTCCAGCGCTACCCGAAGCTTTTTAAATATATCGTTATTGCTCATATTACATTGCTATCTCTATTTTCACCTTCTTATTCTTGATCCGCTCATTGGCTAATGCCGCGAGCACTTTCCGGCTCATATTGCGTTTCACTGCAACATAACTGCTTTGATCTTTAACCTCAATCAAGCCAACATCTTCCTTCTGTAAGCCACCTTTTTTCAAGAGTAGTCCAACGATATCAATCTTGTTAACCTTATCTTTTTTGCCGGCAGCGATGTACAAAGTCTGCCACTCACTGTCATTCGGAAGCTTGTAACCTTTATCTTTCAAAACTTCCGTTTCAATGTCTCCAGCCAGGAAGGGATATTTCTCTTCTTCCGTCATGATCAGGTATGCCGTTCCTTTGGCATTCATCCGGGCTGTACGACCATTACGATGCAGAAAAGC
Source organism: Pedobacter sp. NEAU-ZC8 (assembly GCF_059278965.1). Lineage (NCBI taxonomy): Bacteria > Pseudomonadati > Bacteroidota > Sphingobacteriia > Sphingobacteriales > Sphingobacteriaceae > Pedobacter > Pedobacter sp. NEAU-ZC8. The sequence goes on along the minus strand of NZ_JCAJXC010000005.1, from coordinate 198,772 downwards.
ATCTTCGGTGTATGGCAGCTGGTAATGTACAATGTATTGCACTTCAGGAATATCCAAGCCGCGGGCCGCAAGATCCGTGGTGATTAACAGTTTTATACTGCCGTTGCGGAACTTCAGCAGCGCACGCTCACGCTCATCCTGCTCCATGCCACCATGAAAAATATCGTGTGCAAGATCTTTATCGATCAAAAGGTCACTGATACGATCCACCGTTTCCCGGTGATTACAGAAGATCAGCGTACGCTCATCTCCAATTTTACAGATCAGTTTAAACAAGGTGTTTAATTTCTCCTCTGCAGTCGTAATTACCTTCTTAAGTTTCAAATCGGGAGTAACTGCAGCACTGGCTAAAAAGTCGATCTCTTCTGCAATACGTACACCTGCGAACTCCGGAATGACTTCCATCTTCGTAGCGGAAGTCAGAAACCGCTGCTTCAGGGAGCGCAGCTGACCGATGATGTAAGACATATCATCTTGAAAGCCAAATTCCAGGGCTTTATCAAATTCATCCAGCACCAGGGAGGTTATGGTAGATTCATCAAAGTTTTCGTGCTTCAAATGGTAGGCGATCCTGCCTGGCGTTCCAATCAGTAATGCTGGTGCTTCGGCCAGGTTGTTCTTCTCAACCTTCACTGCATGCCCGCCATAACAGCAGTTAACCTTAAATCCTGTTCCCATAGCCTTAAAGACCTGTTCAATCTGCAGTGCAAGTTCTCTGGAGGGCACCAGGATCAAAGCCTGTACACCCTTGGTGGCCGGATTAAGGTTGTTCAGCAGCGGCAGCAAAAAGCCCAGCGTTTTACCTGAACCCGTAGGTGCCAGCAAGATGAGGTCCTTACCTTTTGCAGCGGCAGCTGTCGCAGCAAGCTGCATCTCGTTTAGCGCGGAAATATTCAGATTCTGAAGAACTCTTTGTACCATAAGCAACAAAGGTAACAAATCTGCCGGGAAGCACCCCGAATGGCTTAAAACTTAAGGTAACGCTTTTTAATGCGGCGCAGGGTTCTGTTTACCCTCGACTCCATCTGGATGAGCATATCGCCTCTTTTGCTCACCAGAGCACTCATATAGGTATTCGCCTTTTGGATCGGAGAATAAAGGTGATCATCCAATAATTCAAGATATTTTTCATTAGATCTGCTTGCCTGAAGCAAATAAAATTCATTCATCAAATCTGGGTTAATCGTGTTCATTGGATTTCTTTTTTAAGATACAACCATTTACAACTATAGGATAAACAACAATTCACCAGATAAGTTGTTCTTTATAATGACAAACAAATAAAACTAACAAGAATTAGATGGATAGACACACCTATCAAACAGGGATTATTGGAAACTGTGCTTACCTGGCGCACATCAACAAAAACACTAATGTAGACTGGCTTTGCTGGCCACGATTCGACAGCTCATTTGTATTCGGCGGCTTACTTGATGATGAAAAAGGCGGTGAATTCTCCATCCGGCCTGCGGGAGAGTACAGCTCAAAACAGTATTACCTGGAGAATACTAATATTCTCTGCACAGAGATCACCAATCCGGAAGGCACTTACCGGATAACCGATTTCGCACCACGCTTCAGACAATATGAGCGTTACTACAAACCGCTCATGTTTATTAGAAAAATCGAAGTGATCAGCGGCAACCCTCGTGTAAAGGTGAAATGCCGCCCCGTATATAATTATGGTGAAGACAAATTTACCCGCAGTCGCGGCAGTAATCACATCTTATATCATTCAGGTAACGAGACGCTGCAGCTCAGCACCAACATTTCCTTAAGCTACATCGAAGACGAACGCTATTTTGCGCTGAATGAACCAAAATACCTGATCACCACCTTCGGCTACAAACTGGAAGCACCAATTGATAGTACAGCGGAACGCTTCCTGCTAAGCACAAAGCAGTACTGGCGCACCTGGATCAAACACTCTTCCATTGCTGGCTTTCAGCAACAGGTAGTCATACGCTCCGCCCTGGTATTAAAAATCCACCAATATGAAGATACCGGAGCAATCATTGCCGCAAGTACCACCAGCCTTCCAGAACACCCGGGCAGTGTACGGAACTGGGATTACCGTTATTGCTGGATGCGCGATACCTATTATGTCATCACAGCCTTAAACCACATCGGCCACTTCGAAGAGATGGAGCGCTATTTCAACTACATCACGGATATTTCCTTCCGCAACGACGAGCGCTACCAACCTTTGTTTGGCATTGCCGGCGAACGGAAACTAACCGAACGTATTCTCGGGAACATCAAAGGCTACCAGGGCAACCAACCGGTAAGGATCGGGAACCAGGCCTTTGAGCATATTCAAAATGATATCTATGGTCAGGTGATCATATCCATGCTGCCATTATACCATGATAACCGCTTCATTTTCGATGAACGTCATGGCTCTGCGCAATGGCTCGACTATCTGTTGAAAAAGATCGAGCGCACCATAGATGAGAAAGATGCAGGAATTTGGGAATTCAGGAATATTGCCAATCACCACTGCTACACGAACCTGTTTCAATGGGCAGGTGCAAACGCGGCATTGAAGATGGCGACAACCATCAATGATGAGCAAAGTAAACAACGTGCGCAGCTATTGATTGATAAAGCGGCTAAGCACATTGAAGACTGTTATGATCCGGAAAGAAAAGTGTACACACATGGCGTGAACAGCCCACACCTTGATGCAAGCACACTGCAGCTCATCCTGATGAACTATCTGGATCCGCAATCACAGAAAGCGAAAGATCACCTTTCTGCGGTGGAAGCTGAACTTAAAGCCGACAATGGCTTATTCTACCGTTACAAACACGCAGATGATTTTGGCAAGCCGAAATCGACCTTCCTCATCTGCGCATTCTGGTATGTGGAAGCATTAGCCTGTGTAGGCCGGATTGATGATGCCATCAAGGAGTTTGAATCCCTGATGCAGTATGGCAATCATCTTAATCTGTTCAGTGAAGATATTGATGAAAATGATGGCAGTCAGTGGGGCAACTTCCCGCAAGCCTATAGCCATGTAGGCTTGATGAATGCTGCACACCGAATCGCCATCAAATTAGACAAACCTGTTTTTCTCTAACTGCAAAGCAGTTTTAAAAGGGACCTGACTTCGGTTGGGTTCCTCAAATAATATCTTGCCGCAGAAATGTTTCCACCAACTTTTATGGTGTAGGCCTCTTCTGGAATCGCTTTAAAGATATCTTCATCCGTATGGTCATCACCCAGCGCCAGGATGAAGTCCGGGTGATTGTCGTGCATCCAGTTTAAGGCTGCTTTCCCTTTATTCACCTCAATATTCTTAAATTCCAGCACCTTATTGCCAGGCATCAATTGCAGTCCATTATCGGCAACCATGATCCGAAGGTGATTGATAATTTCCTGAGCACGCAATTCGCCCAATCCCTCTTCTACCTTACGGTAATGCCAAACCAAGGAATAGCTTTTTTCCTCAATGAAAGAACCTGGCGTACGGTCCGTATAGGTCTCCAACACTGCGCGTATGTCCAGTTTCCACTTGTCGGTTAACAAGGGTAAACTTTTCCACTCATTACCTGATTGTTTCTGCCAGGCACCATGCTCTGCAATCATATCTAGCTTCAAATGCCCGAACCAATCCTCAAGCGTTTGATGCCGTCTTCCGCTAATGATGATCACTTTATTCCCTTCCACCTCGGACAGGTTCGCAAGCAAATGCAGCAATTCTTCATCTGGTGAAGCCTTGTCAATATCTCCCTTAAAGCCCACCAATGTTCCATCATAATCCAGGAACAAATAGCGATCACCAGCTTTATTGTATGCGGTTTTTATTCCTTCCCGAATGGAAGCTGAGGCATATTTTGTTAGTAAGGCTGCCTGCATCTCTTTCACCTCTTCTAGTTTATCCATAAAGTTTTTCACCCATAAATGTATGTTGAATTTTTTCACGATGGCCCTCATGCTCTTCATACGATGCTCCTGCTCCGCATCTGTCATGTTTAAGGCCTGTACAAGTGAGCGCATGATCTCACCAATATTGTTTGGGTTTACAATCAGTGCGTCGTTCAGCTCTTTGGAAGCGCCAGCCATCTCACTAAGGATCAGCACACCCTTGTTGTCCGTTTTTGAAGCCACAAATTCCTTGCTTACCAGGTTCATCCCATCCCGCATTGGCGTTACCAGGCAAACATCTGCGGTTCTATATAATGCCGAAAGGAACTCAATCGGGAAGGAACGATAGAAGTAATGTACCGGTGCCCAGTTCAACGTTCTGAACTTCGCATTGATATTGCCGACCAGCTGATCGATCTGCTCACGCAGTTCTTTGTATTGTGGAACACTATCTCGCGAGGGTACAACGATCATGTAGAGTTCGACCTTCTCGATATACTCCGGATAACAATGCAGGAAGAGCTCGAAGGCCTGCAGTCTTGGAATAATGCCCTTACTGTAGTCCAGCCGGTCAATAGACAGGATCATTCTCGAACCCTGTTTAGATTCCTTGAAAGATTGGATGTGCGCGGAAACACGCTCATTGCTGGCCAGCACTTCAAATTTCTGGTCATCGATACCCATTGGAAAGGCCTCTACCACAATCTGTCGCTCACTGTAATTGATTACGTTATTAGCATATTTAGAAGTAGAGAGTTTACTCGCTGCACTCAGGAAGTGGCGAACATCATCGAACGTGTGAAAGCCGAGCAAGTCAGCGCCAAACATTCCTTCCAGCAGCTCTTCCCGCCAAGGGATAAGCCTGAATATCTCATAGGATGGGAAAGGGATGTGTTGGAAGAATCCAATTGTGATATGTGCCTGTCGCGCGCGTACCATGCCCGGTAGCAGCAACAACTGATAATCATGTACCCAAACGGTATCACCCTCTTTAAGGTGTGCGACTACCGAATCAGCGAATTTTGTGTTTACACTTTGGTAAAAGTCCCAATAACTCTGCTCGTAGTTGGCATAAGTAGTCATATAATGAAACACTGGCCAGAGCACCTCGTTGGAAAAGCCTTCATAATACTGGTTGATCTCCTCATTACTCAGGAATACCGGGATCAGGTTCAGCGCTGCCAACTTCTCCGTAACTTCCTGCTGTCGTTCCTCCGGCACTTCAACGCCGGGCCATCCAATCCAGATGTTGTGCCCGGTCTTGTATATGGATCCCAAACCGGTAGCCAGACCACCCTCGCTTGGACTTAATTCATAAACCCCATCCTTTTCTACAATTTTCACAGGAAGACGGTTGGAAACAATAATGGTTTTATTCTTTGTCATATGTACTAATACTACCCCTTTAATATGGTATTGTTTTGAGTTTTTGCAGATTTAGCAGCACGCAAACAATCTTGAAAACCCGACCTAAAAAGCCCAACATACTGATATTAAGTAATTAAGTAGCTGAATTAACATTTTTTTTACATCTAAAGCCTTATCTTAGGGTAGCTACATTCTTAACTCCAACTCTTATGTACTGGAAGAAATTCAGCGGTGAAGTTATTCACAAGCCGATACTTGAAGAAATTGAACAGGCGATTATCCGGGAAAGCGAAAAGGGGCATAAACTTAAGATCTGTATAGGCACAGATTCTCAGGTGAAAGGTCCAATTACCAACTTTGCTACTGTAATTGTGCTGCTACGCGCACACCATGGAGGATTTATGTATATCCATCAGGAGAAATCACTGCAGCGCATGGGCATCAAAGAGCGGATGCTGGCAGAAGTGCAGAAATCCATTGAAACCGCATACGCCATTTGTGACTTGCTGGACCTTTATGATGTCGGCCTGGAGGTACATGCCGACATCAATACAAGTCCTTCATTCAAATCAAACAAGGCACTTAACGAAGCAATGGGTTACATCTTAAGTATGGGCTTTATTTTTAAAGCTAAGCCCGAAGCTTTTGCAAGTTCAACCTGCGCTGACAAGATGGTGCATTAATACCAACCTAAGCTGGTACTTTTTTCAAGGACTCGACTTCAATAACGCTTTCAACAACGCTATTTTCAACGACAACGCTATTTTCAATAATCAGCGTACCTTGGTAATATTTTTCATTGTGCTGTGAAGCATCAAGCCCTTCTTCTTCTTCTGCGGAGCTTACACGGATTGGCTGAATCAGGTTCACCAGCTTGAAGATGCCGTATGACATGACAAAACTGAATGTCACTACAATGACCACCCCTTTAAGCTGGGTTAAAAAGAAGGTTGCATCACCGTAGAAGAGGCCATCAAACCCTGCAGGATTAATCTGCTTACTGGCAAAAACACCGGTTAAGATCATACCAACGATACCGCCTACGCCGTGACAAGGAAACACGTCGAGCGTATCATCCAGGCTGGTACGGGATTTCCACATCACCGCAAGATTGGAGATGATGGCAGCAACGACACCAATAAATATACTTACCGGAATGGCGACGAAGCCGGCACTTGGTGTAATGGCAACCAGGCCAACAACAGCACCGATACAGAATCCTAAGACCGAAGGTTTCTTGCCACGCAATACATCAAAGAACATCCAGGATAATCCGGCGGCACCAGCGGCCATATTTGTGGTTGCAAAAGCACTCACTGCCAATGCACCGGATCCAAATGCGGATCCCCCATTGAAACCAAACCAGCCGAACCACAACAGCCCTGTACCGATCAGCACGTAAGGGATATTTGCAGGTGGTATTTCCTTATTTTCAATGTGAGATTTACGACGCTTAAGCACAAGTGCCCCTGCCAGCGCAGCCATACCTGCAGAGATATGCACCACGGTACCCCCTGCAAAGTCCAGAACACCCATCTTTAACAGGAATCCATCAGGGTGCCAGGTCCAGTGCGCCAGTGGAGAATATACAAATACAGAGAACAAGACAATAAAAAGAATGTAAGAGGTAAAACGAATCCGCTCGGCTACCGCTCCAACGACCAGGCCAGGCGTAATGATGGCGAACATCAACTGAAACACGGCAAACAGCGTAAGTGGGATCGTCGGCGCACCTGCCCATGGTGCCCCCGAATTAACATTCTGGAAAAACGCGAAGGTACCAGGATTACCAATGATACCGTTAATGCTCTCTCCAAAGGCCAGACTGAAGCTTACCACAACCCACATCACGGTGATCACGCCAGCAGCAACAACACTCTTGATCATGGTAGACAATACATTCTTGCGGTGAACCATACCACCATAGAAGAAAGCAAGACCCGGTGTCATCAAAAACACCAATGCAGCGGAGATTAGTATCCAGGCGATATCTGCGGTATTGTATTTTCCTTCATCAAAATTCGGCAAAACAGGAAAAAACAGGCACAAAACGCCTATTGCCAGTAGTAAAACAAAGGGAAGACTTTGTCGTAAGGTTAAATTTTTCATATAAATCCATTTAAAACAACTAATCAGGACAACAAAACAGAAATAAGCACTTGTTTTTAGATCGTAAATCAAAAATACATTGTTTACATCGGAATTTTAAAAGTTATTTTGATAAAAAATCACAAGATCAACTAAATCAACCTGAATTTTAGATACACAAGCATTGACATTAACCAAAATTCAACCCAAAGACAACACAAAAAACCCAAAAATCCGGAATAAACATATAAGCTTGACGATTGTTAATGCAACATGAAATCATATCACCTGGAATTTACTCAGAAAATACCGGTTAGCTTAGCTGAAGCATGGTCATTTTTCTCTTCACCCTTGAATCTGGCGAAGATTACACCCAAGGAAATGGCATTTACGGTTACATCGAATACGACCGAAGCCACGAAAATGTACCCGGGCATGATCATTACCTATAAGGTATCGCCAGTTTTAGGCATCAAGCTCGATTGGATGACAGAAATTACGCAGGTGCAGCACGAGCAGTACTTTATTGATGAGCAAAGATTTGGGCCCTACAAATTCTGGCACCACCAGCATCACTTCCAGGAAATACCAGGTGGTGTATTGATGAATGATATTCTTACCTACGGCATGCCCTTCGGGATCTTTGGACAGCTGGCGAATGGAATTTTCGTTGCCAACAAGCTACAGCAGATATTCAACTACAGAAAACAGAAAATAGAAGCTTTGTTCGGGACTTACAGTACCCCTACTTCGTAGGCTGAACCCTGAACAATACCACGGCGTTCAATCTCTTTATCGATATAGGTCTGTATGGCAGATTTGTTTAAGCCCCAATTTGGCGCTATAAGCAGGTCCCAGTCCGAAATCCCGAATAAACGCTGGATGACGATGTCCGGCCTAAGCAAAGGAATCAATTTACAGAGCAGATCTGTATATTCTTCGAGGGTAAATAATTTGAAAGGATTCTTCTTGTATTTAACACCCATAATAGAGCCTTCAACAATATGCAGGTGATGGAACTTCACGAACTTAATTTGCGGAAAGCGGTTGATCTCATCGATGTATTTCAGCATCATCTCTTCGGTTTCCCATGGAAAGCCAAAAATCGTATGTACGCAGAGATCCAGCGGTGAGTTTTCCAGCAGTTTTACGGCTTCCACGAACTCCCCATGGCTACAGCCACGATTGATCTGGTTTAACGTTTCATCGTAAATAGATTCCATGCCCATCTCCAGATCCACATCAAAGCGATCAGCATAACTCTCCAACAGTGCTACCTTTTCTGCATCAATACAGTCGGGGCGTGTACCTACCGAAAAGCCTACAACATCCTCCGGATTGATCGATAAAGCCTCATCGTACATCATCTTCAGATAATGGGTAGGCGCATAAGTATTGGTGTTCGGTTGAAAATAGACAATGAACTTGTCTGCTTTATAAAAGCGCTTGCCACGCTCCATACCCTGCTCCAGCTGTTCGCGGATGGTTGGAAGTTTCCTGGACAGCTCCGGTGTAAAGGAGTCTACATTGCAATAGGTACAGCCGCCATAGCCTTTGGAGCCATCCCGGTTTGGGCAGGTAAATCCGCCGTCAACAATAACTTTAAACACGCGCTGCCCCTCGTACTTCGCTTTTAAATGCGTGCCGTAGTTGTTATATCCCTTTATGCCTGAATCTAATGGAGTTCCCAAATTGCTATATATTTTACGCAAAAATACAGCTTTTTTATCGGGATTATAATTCCAGCGCTTTCCTTACCAATTATTTACATAATCTATACGGCATCTTTAGCCGCCGCAGGGTTGATGATGTTGCTCGCAATCTGCGACAAATAAGCTGCGGTATCGTTTTCTTCCTTCAGGCATTGCTCCAGCAACACACTGGCTTGTTCGAGCTTCAGCTCCTTACTCACTTCATGTAATACCGTGTAGCTGGCGATCTTGTAGTGCTCCACATGCTGCGCGGCATAAATTATTGCCGCATCCCGCATGGCCGTACCTGGCTCGTTCTTGACGATCAGATCCCTGGCTTTCTCCACAAGTGCCGACACAATGTTACATTCCTGCTTCGCAGGTTTTACTTTTAGCGACTTCATGATGGTCTCTAACCGGTTAACATGCGTTTCCGCTTCTGTAGAAGGTGAATTCAATGCCGTTCTTAATTCGGCTGTATATGCCGCGATGGACAATGCAACGAAACTTTTGATAAACTTCTTTTCAGCATGATACAGATCCACCAAACGCGTTAAAAAAAATTCCATTAATCCTGTCTGTTCCATATTCAGCTTCAATTTACCACAATAACAAAAAACATTGAATTTAGGTTTTATAGCGCCGCACCAATCCTTGGATGGTCTTTTGCTTTCACATCAGGCTTGCCAAGTCGTTGATAGGGGTTTGAGACGTATCCACACGTAGCAAGTACGTTGCAAGCTCCTATCAAGCACCTAGGAAGCACGTACCAAGAAATAGGCTGTACCCCTACTTTTAGCCACGATGTGCTTTGGATTACCTAATTAATATTGATATTAGAGCTATGAAACAACTCTTTATAGCCATATTATGCTGCCTGTTTGCCGGTCAGGTCAACGCGCAATTACAGCCACAGACACTACCAAGTGCTGTTTTCTATAAAAAGGACGGTAAAGCTTTCTCGACAGCACAGATCCCGACAACCAAGAAAGCATTTATTATGTTCTTTGATGCCACCTGCGATCACTGCCAGCAGGTTGCCACCCAGCTTTCCAAGCAAAGCGGAAAGCTCGCAAACGCAAACATATACCTGGTGTCAATGGATGAATTCCGCTCCATTGATTACTTCATGACAAACTTCGGGAAGCCCTTGCTCGCCATGAAAAATGTAACACTACTGCAGGACAAACACCAGGCTTTTATATCAACCTTTAAACCAGACAAATATCCTTCGATGTACCTTTACGGTACAAACAAGCGTTTGCTTAAGTTTTCAAGCAACGATAAGGAGGTCCCGAAATTTTTGGAGCTGATGAAGTAAGGAAAAGCCTTTAAATCAAAAAAGCCGGTAGCGATTGTTAATCGCTACCGGCTTTTTTGATTTAAATGATATCTGTTAAGCTTCTTTCGGTTTACTTAGGTAATATACAGGAATACCTGCAAGCATGATCACCACGCCCCAACCACAGGTGCTGGTTTTGGTAATCAGCAAAGAAATGCAGATTGCAGCCGCTACGATGATATAGAAGAACGGCAACACGGGATAGCCGAAGGCACGGTATGGCCGCACCGCATCAGGCATTTTACGGCGCAGGATAAAAATCCCATAGATCGTAAGGATGTAGAAGATGATCACGATGATCATCACGTAGTCGAGCAGGTCGCCGTATTTCCCGGTAAGACACAGGGCGGACGCCCACACACACTGGAACCACAATGCCCATGCTGGCACACTGGATTTGTTTAATAAGGCTGCTTTTTTAAAAAACAGGCCATCTTTTGCCATGGTATAATAAACACGAGCACCAGCCATGATCAGGCCGTTGTTGCAGGCAAAAGTGGAGATCATGATCATCAAAGCGATGATCAGCGTACCAGTATTTCCGAAGATGTTTTGCGCAGCAACAACGGCAACACGGTCTGACTTCGCGAAAGCAATATCTTGGAGTGGCATAACCGACAGATACATCAGGTTCGCCAGGATATAGATCACTGAAACGATGAACGTACCTAAGAACAGGCTTAAGCCAACATTCTTTTCAGGATTCTTGATTTCAGCAGCAATGAAGGTTACGCCGTTCCAGGCATCACTGGAGAACAAGGAGCCCACCATTGCGGCAGATACCGCAGCGAGTAAGGCAGAACCAGCAATAGGCATCCAGGAATCTGAGGCCGCGTTGTAGTTACTCGGACTCCAGGCATCGGCCCAGTTGGCATTCCAGACTTCCGCCTTTGCACCAAGGGTAAAGCCAAAGATGATTAATCCGAACAAGGACACAATTTTAATTACCGTAAGGAAGGTTTGTAACAACTTACCATTCTTTACGCCCCTGCTATTGATGTAGGTAAGCAGAATAATGGTAAAGATTGACATCAGCTGTGCCGCATTGATCTTGAAATCACCAATATTAAACAGGATGTTTTCATCACTTAAGGGCTCAAAAAGGTAGGCCGCGAATTTGGAAAATGCCACCCCTACTGCAGCAATGGTTCCGGTTTGTATCACGGCAAAGAAGCTCCAGCCATATAAAAAGGCGATCAGCTTATTATAGGCTTCCTTAAGATAAACGTATTGTCCACCGGCTTTAGGGAACATGGCGCTTAACTCGCCATAACTCACCGCAGCAATGACCGTTACCAGTCCGGTAAGCACCCATATTAAGGTTAGCCATCCCGCTGAACCGACTTGCCGGCCGATGTCGGCGCTGACAATAAATATTCCGGATCCAATCATTGAGCCGACCACCAGCATGGTACCGTCGAGCAAGCCCAGCTCCCGTTTAAAGTGATGATCCTGTGTTTCTTTTTCCATTGAATTTGATAAATAGTTTGGTTGTTGGCTAAGATATTTAAAAAATCCAATATTAAAACAGGCCTGCTCAGCGCCAGTCGATTATAAATTTGGTAAAGTGTTAAACTCTTTTATTTTTGTATAGGCTTGCCTTGCTAACCAATTAAACCAAATATATCGTATGGAGTTTCTACAAAACAACCTGATCTACATGATTCCGGGTTTCGGGCTCATTGGAATCCTTTTTATGGCGGTACAAAGTGCATGGGTGAGTAAGCAAGATGCGGGCGACAAAAACATGCTCGAACTTTCAGGCTACATTGCAGACGGCGCAATGGCCTTTTTAAAAGCCGAATGGAAAGTCCTATCCTATTTCGTTATCATTGCCGGCGCATTGCTGGCCTGGTCGGGCACCATGGAAGGCAGCCCGGAAAATCCAATTCATTCCAGTCCTGTAATCGCAGTCGCTTTTCTATTAGGCGCAGTATTTTCTGCCCTGGCAGGGTACATTGGCATGCGTATCGCCACGAAGGCTAACGTTAGAACTACGGAAGCCGCCAGGTCGAGCCTTGCAAAAGCACTGAAGGTTTCTTTTACCGGTGGTACCGTAATGGGCTTTGGTGTTGCCGGCCTGGCCATCTTTGGCCTGGGTGGCTTATTCATCGTGCTCTATTATGCCTTTGTAAATCCTGGCGCTGCAGCAACTGGCCCGGAAATGAAGAAGACCATTGAGGTGCTTGCGGGTTTCTCGTTGGGTGCGGAGAGCATTGCCCTTTTCGCGAGGGTTGGTGGCGGCATTTATACCAAGGCTGCCGATGTGGGAGCTGATCTGGTGGGTAAGGTGGAAGCCGGGATCCCGGAAGATGATGTGCGTAACCCCGCGACCATTGCGGATAACGTGGGGGATAACGTCGGTGACGTGGCCGGCATGGGTGCGGATTTGTTCGGCTCGTATGTAGCGACCATTTTGGCGACTATGGTATTGGGACAGGAAATCCAGTCTGACGATAAATTTGGCGGTATGGCACCGATCCTTCTACCCATGTTTATTGCTGGCTTGGGTCTGATCTTCTCTATTGTGGGTTCCTGGTTTGTGAAAATTTCCAAAGATAGCGACAGCGTGCAAAAGGCGCTGAACTTGGGCAACTGGCTGTCCATTATCCTTACCGCCGTGGCGGCCTATTTCGCGGTGCACTGGCTATTACCGGAAAGTATGGAGATCCGGGGATTCCGTTTCCCTGCAGAAAATGTTTATCATTCCATACTGGTGGGACTGGTTGTGGGCACCTTGATGAGCCTGATTACGGAATATTATACCGCAATGGGCAAGCGCCCCGTGAATTCCATTATACAGCAATCTTCTACCGGGCATGCAACCAATATCATCGGCGGCTTATCGGTGGGCATGGAATCTACGGTATTGCCGATCCTGATATTAGCTGCCGGAATTTATGGCTCATATTATTTTGCAGGCTTTTACGGTGTTGCGATAGCGGCAGCGGGTATGATGGCAACAACAGCCATGCAGCTGGCGATAGATGCTTTCGGCCCTATCGCCGATAATGCCGGAGGTATCGCCGAGATGAGTGGCTGTCCGAAGGAGGTTCGTGAGCGGACAGATAACCTGGATGCCGTAGGAAATACAACTGCGGCGACCGGCAAAGGCTTCGCCATCGCCTCCGCAGCGTTGACCTCTTTAGCACTATTCGCCGCATTTGCAGGGATTTCCGGCATTGAAACCATAGATATCTATAAAGCTGATGTATTGGCGGGTTTGTTTGTTGGGGGTATGATACCCTTTATATTCTCGGCGCTTTGTATTTCGGCCGTAGGCCGTGCGGCAATGTCCATGGTACAGGAAGTAAGAAGGCAGTTCCGGGATATTCCTGGGATTATGGAGTATAAGGCTAAGCCGGAATATGAAAAATGCGTAGCGATTTCTACACAAGCATCTATTCGTGAAATGATGTTGCCTGGGGCAATAGCCTTGATTGTACCTTTAATTGTAGGTTTTATTTTCGGACCTGAAGTGTTGGGTGGCCTTTTGGCTGGGGTAACGGTTTCCGGGGTGCTTATGGGGATCTTCCAATCCAACGCGGGTGGCGCTTGGGACAATGCCAAAAAATCCTTTGAAAAGGGTGTGATGATCCAGGGAAAAATGGAGTACAAAGGTTCGGACGCACACAAGGCTTCCGTTACAGGTGATACCGTTGGCGATCCGTTCAAAGATACCTCCGGACCTTCAATGAATATCCTGATTAAACTGATGTCTATCGTGTCTCTGATTATTGCACCGCACATTGCTGTCGGCCCAGTGGCGCAAACGTCGGCGAAAGATGTAGAAAAACACAAAATCCTGGCTCCGAAAACGGTGAAAATCAGTGATGCTCAATTAAAGATTAAATAGAATCTTCAAAACGGATGAAATTGTTACTATAGCAGGGATTTTCGATGAAAATCCCTTTTTATTATTAGACAATTTTTATTTAGGTTTGGAACTATATTAAAAAAAATAAAACAAAAAACTTATTTATCGAAACACTTTAACTAAACCTTAATTTATGTTATTTAAAAAATCGATAGACTCTTTAATTCAGGAGTCTACTGAGAGTGGCGAAGGTACACTGAAACGTACGCTTGGGGTGGGTAACCTCATTGCGTTAGGTATTGGTGCGATCATCGGTGCTGGATTGTTTGTTAGAACTGCAGCGGCAGCGGCAGAGCACTCGGGTCCGGCAGTTACACTCTCCTTTATCCTGGCAGCAATTGGTTGTGCCCTTGCAGGATTATGTTATGCAGAGTTTGCATCTATGATCCCAATTGCAGGAAGTGCGTACACCTACTCCTATGCGACTATGGGTGAAGTTGTTGCATGGATAATTGGCTGGGATTTGGTCCTGGAATATGCTGTGGGTGCAGCTACAGTTGCCATTGCCTGGTCTGAATACCTCAATAAGCTACTGGAAACCTTTGGGGTCACCATCCCCTACGCTTATTGCCATTCACCATTTCAGACCTCAGTAGACGGAATTCAGGGCATTATCAATATTCCTGCGCTTTTTGTTGTAGTACTGTTAACTTTTGTACTGATCCGCGGTACACAGGAGTCTGCAACCTTAAACGGTATTATTGTGATTGTGAAAGTCGCAATTGTAATTGCTTTTATCGCAATTGGCTGGGGGTATATGAACCCTGCTAACCATACCCCCTACATTCCGGTTAACGCTGGAGAAGTAGCATATGCAAACGGAGAAAAAGGCTTTATGCAGTTTTTTACGCAGGATTTTGGGGACTTCGGTATTTCGGGTATCATTGCTGGTGCTGGTGTGGTTTTCTTTGCGTTTATCGGTTTTGATGCGGTATCAACTGCAGCACAGGAAGCGAAGAACCCAAGCAGAGATATGCCTATCGGGATCTTGGTTTCATTAGCAGTATGTACAGCATTATACATTCTTTTCGGACACGTGTTAACTGGCGTTGCAAACTATTCAGAGTTTGAGAATGCCGGAAAAGAAGCTTCAGTTGCTTATGCCATTGAAAACTATATGCATGGCTATCACTGGTTATCAGTATTGATTACGGTAGCTATTCTTGCAGGTTTCTCTTCTGTAATCCTGGTAATGCTTTTAGGTCAGTCAAGGGTTTTCTTCTCGATGTCTAAAGATGGATTAGTACCTAAAGTATTTTCATCCGTTCACCCTAAATTTCAGACGCCATATAAATCGAACCTGATCTTCCTGGTATTTGTAGGTTTATTCGCTGCATTTGTTCCAGGTGATGTGGTTGGTGATATGACCAGTATCGGTACTTTATTCGCCTTTACTTTAGTATGTCTTGGTGTATTGATCTTACGTAAAGTAGATCCGGACCGCGAGAGACCATTTAAAACACCATTTATGCCGGTAGTACCAATCTTGGGTGCTGGTGTTTGTATTTTGATGATGATTGGTTTAGGTGCTCACAACTGGGAGCGTTTATTAATCTGGATGGCCCTTGGTATGGCAATCTATTATGGTTATAGCCGCAAAAATTCAGTTGTAAGACGTAAATACAGAGAAGGTCAGAAATAAAGATCTTTAATCCACATAAAACAAAAGCGGCTGTCCAAAAGATAGCCGCTTTTGTTTTATAATGTAGTTAATAGAATTACCTTTGTGCTAAAATCTTAAACTGATGGAATTCAATATAAGCCAGATCCTTACAACCTCTATGGTGTTATTTGCTGTGATTGACATCTTGGGCTCCATTCCGATCATCATTGAGCTGAGAAGAAAAGCCGGTCACATCGAGTCTGAAAAGGCTACGCTGGTTGCAACGGTATTGATGATCATCTTTCTGTTTGCAGGAGAAGGTTTACTGAAGATCATTGGTCTTGATGTTGCCTCTTTCGCAATCGCCGGTTCTCTTGTAATCTTTGCCCTGGCTATGGAAATGGTGCTGGGTTTAACCTTGTTCAAGGATAAGGAAGAAGCACATGAAACGGTTTCCATTGTACCGCTGGCCTTCCCGATCATTGCCGGCGCAGGTACCATGACTACTTTGCTTTCCTTAAAGACGGAATACACGAGCCAGAATATCCTGGTCGGCATTATTGTTAACATGCTTTTCGTGTACTTTGTATTGAAGAATACCAAAAGGTTGGAGCGGCTACTTGGTAAAACCGGCCTGAACATTCTACGTAAAGCCTTCGGTATCATTCTACTAGCCATCGCTATCAAGTTATTCAGAAACAATACAGGATTGTAAACAAAATAGCTTAAATTGGTGTTAAGCAAATAAACCGCACAATGAACAGCTTTGAGCAATATACGCTGATTATTGGCTTACTCGCCATATTCTTTGAGGGCATCCGGCACCTGAAGGAAAAACTGCGTGCCTGGCTGGCAGCGCATGCAAAGAGTCATTAAACTTTTCGAAGACGCGCCACAAACATCGTATCCGCCTTTTCATGATAACCTTTTATGACTTCCATTTCTTCGAGATGCAGGCCGCAGGTCTGTTGCAGGTGATCTACTACAGCTTCGTTTTCTGCTGAAAATACCGAGCAGGTAATGTAAATCAACGGCTGACCTGGCTTTAAATACTTAAGCACATTGGCTGCGATTGCCTTTTGAAGACCGTTAAACTGCTTCACCTTATGCTCGTTGAAGTAGTACAGCATTTCAGGCGTTCTGCCCCATGTTCCGGAGCCGGAGCAAGGTGCATCAAGGATGATCCCATCGAACTCGTAGTGGTGCATATGCTGCTCATTATCGACCAGTAGGTCAAGGACCTTCTTCTGGTATTTGTTAATTCCAGCTTCCTGGAAACGTTCATCAAGATTATTCAGGCTGTTCTCACGGACATCACTTACTAGAAGTTGAACCTTTGGCTCCATTTCATGGAGCAGTAGTGATTTTCCGCCGGAGGCGGCGCAGCAATCCCACCAATACTCATAAGGCTTCGGTTGAAAGTACTTGCCGGTACGTTGTGAGGATAGATCCTGCACCTGATAGTATTTGGTGTTGGGAAGAATATGCCCCAGCTTGGTGCCATTAGGCAGCGAGAACACGTTCTCCGACAGCTCCTTCACATGCACCCCGGCTTCAGTAAGCGTGGTATGTATTTCAGCGGCATGTTTTGCTTTCACCCGAATAAACAGATCTGGTTGCGTGAAGAAAGATTCAAGAAAAGCCTGACGGTCGATACCTTCAGACAGCGGCTCGCTGAAAGGGAAGATCGCTTCCAGGTCGAATTCGGGATACTGATCTTTGACCAGTACAAGTTTTGCAGCAATAGGTAAACTCACCTGCTCATGCCACTCCGGTTGCTGGCTTTGCAGCAATAAACTGCTGCTGGTATTGCAAAGGAAATCCCCCACCACAAGACGTTCCAGCAGGCTTCGCTCTGGCAGGGCTTTGCCGATCCTGAAGAAGCTGTACAGGTACCTGGAAGCCCATCTTCTGTCGGAAGAACCCATTTGTTTATTCGCCTTAAAATAACCCACCAGAAATCGGTGTAAAGGCTGAGAACCGTCGTATTCCTTAAATATCTTTTCGAACGTTCTGATCTGATGTTCTACTTTCATTCAATTGTGTTTAATGCAAAATTCTTGTACTGTAACAACATCAGACTGGTATTAATATAACCGAGCTTATCGTCATGTACAAAGTGGAAACCATTATGCAAGCCCCGGTAATTATGCTTGGTCATCTGATTCAGGAAATTTGGCCCTGATCTGGCGATCAGATTCCCAAAGAACAAGCCAATATCGTAACCTTTAAAAGCATATTCACTCGGCTCAAACTCGTACGCCTGTCTGTACTTTTTCACAAATTCGATAACCGCTGGTCTACGGTAATCAATCTTATAAGAACTGCTTACAATAGTGTTTAAAGCCTGAAGTTTTTCTGCAGGATAAGACTGTTTGGTCCAGTTTGGATGGCCATACAGGCTTACGTTTAAGCCAGCACGTTGCATTTTCAAAAGCTTATCAATGCTCGCAGTTACAAAAGCCTTATTCGAAGAGCTCAGTAGGACGATGTATTTTTTGTCCTTCTGCACTTTCATTTCCATGGAAAACACCGAGGCGTATTCCTGAAAGCTGAACTTTTTATTCTTCAAATTGGTAAAATATTGCCTCAAGGGTGCTCCGAAAACCTCATCGTCTGAACTTTTGGGATTGATAAGCACCACCACGGTATGCTCTGAATTATGATTCTTGCTGATGTGCGCACCAATCTTCTGAACATGCAGGTTGATGTTGTTAACCACAGAGATCAGATTGGGATTATTAAACTCCTGTGGCAGGGAGGCCGCGAGTGGAGAAACGATGGGCAGCTTGTTGGCAATCGTGTAGTTGGCGATGTACTTCTGTCCATCCGGGTAAACGGGGCCGACCAGCAGGTTGCTCTTTGCAAGCTCGCCCGATTTCATGACGCTTTCTATTTGAGCATTGTAGTCGCGGGTGTCCAGTACATTGATCTTGAAGTTAAACCCTGAACTGGCAGCAGAATCAATACCCAGCATAAAGCCTTGGTAGAATTCGATTGCGAGCGCAGCCTTTTCTACTTCAGTCTTTGTAGGTGCATTGATGTTTATCTGATTGAGCTTAAACGGAAGCAACATCGAAATTGTTGCTTCCGTAAATTTCCTGGACTCCGGCTCAGTTGCCGCCCGCTCCTCCTTTTTCTCAGGTGCGGAAGGTGTTGGTGTTGATTTCGGCTGTATCCTTGGTGAACAGGCAGAAATCAGTAAACCGAAGGCAAGGGTAATGAATATTTTATTCCCACTCAATCGTTGCTGGTGGTTTGGAGCTGATATCATATACAACGCGATTAATTCCTTTTACTTTATTAATGATTTCATTAGAAATTTTAGCGAGTACAGGGTAAGGTAAATGACACCAATCGGCAGTCATGCCATCTACAGACTCAACGGCCCGCAGACAAATTACATTTTCGTAAGTACGCTCATCGCCCATCACACCGACAGACTGCACGGGCAAGAATATTGCACCCGCCTGCCACACCTGATCGTATAACCCGGCTTCCCTCAAATTGTTTATATAAATTGCATCAGCTTCCTGAAGAATGGCAACCTTCTCTGCGGTTACATCACCCAAAATACGGATGGCTAAACCTGGTCCAGGGAAAGGATGACGTCCAAGGATCACATCGTCGATACCAAGGGTTTTTCCTACACGCCTTACTTCATCCTTGAATAAAGTATTTAATGGCTCTACAACCTTTAATTTCATGTATGCAGGCAAACCACCAACGTTATGATGCGACTTGATCGTTGCAGAAGGACCTTTTACCGATACCGACTCGATCACATCAGGATAAATGGTGCCTTGTCCCAGCCATTTCACGTTCTGAACTTCATGAGCGGCATCATCGAATACTTCGATGAACACACGGCCAATTGCCTTGCGCTTCATTTCGGGATCTTTCAATCCCGCCAGCTGGCTCAGGAACCGGTCTTTGGCATCAATACCTCTGATGTTTAAGCCCATATGTTTATACTGTTCCAAAACAGCTTCGTATTCATCTTTTCTCAACAAACCGTTGTCTACAAAAATGCAGTGCAGGTTTGTGCCGATCGCTCTATGTAACAACACCGCTGCTACGCTGGAGTCTACACCGCCAGAAAGCCCAAGAACGACCTTATCGTCGCCAAGCTGTTCCTTCAGGTTTGCTATAGTAGAGTCAACGAAAGCATCCGGGGTCCACTCCTGCTTACATCCGCAAATGTCCACGAGGAAGTTTTCCAATAGTTGCTTACCGTCGGTACTGTGTGTTACTTCCGGGTGAAACTGGATAGCATAGGTTTCCGTGTTTTTAACCTGGTAGGCTGCTACACGAACGCTGTCTGTGCTGGCAATAATTTCGAATGTATCAGGCACTTCAGTAATGGTATCACCATGTGACATCCAGACCTGAGAGCTTTCATTGATGTTTTTAAATAATTTGCTGTTTTGAGAAACATAGCCAAGGTTGGCTCTGCCATATTCTCTTGTAGAGGATGGTTGTACATCTCCGCCAGAATGTAAAGCGATGTATTGCGCGCCGTAGCAAACTGCAAGCACTGGATAATGCTGCATGAACCGCTCTAGTTCAATCTGTGGTGCGTCTTCTTGTCTAACAGAATAAGGACTTCCGGAAAAGATGATACCTTTTACGTTGGCAGTTATTTCCGGAATGTTGTTAAAGGGATGAATTTCACAGTAAACGTTTAGCTCGCGAACTCTTCTTGCAATAAGTTGTGTGTACTGGGATCCAAAATCGAGAATTATGATTTTTTCTAGCATGGCCAAAGTTAGTATTTTATAACTTCTACGCCGAATCTTTTTAAGAAATCCACGCCTTCATCACTCGCCAGGCCTTTATATTCGGCATAGGAGTTTTTGAAAACAACGTGTTTAATTCCAGATGATAAAATAAGTCTTGCACATGCGATGCATGGGGAAAGGGTGCAATATAAAGTGGCACCTTCCAGGTTTGATCCATTCTTCGTAGCAAAGAGAATGGCATTTTGCTCTGCATGGAGTGCGAGTAAGCAACTGCCACGGGAGTCTTTTTCACAGCCGGTTTCCGGCCATTCTTCGTCGCAGTTGTGTGTACCTGCAGGCGGACCATTATATCCGATTGAGATGATGCGGGTATCTTTGGCTAGAACAGCACCTACTTGTGCCCGCACACAATGTGAGCGGGCAGCAAGATCGGTTGCTAAATTCATGTATATATCGGTGAAGCCAGGTCTTGAACCCATATGGTCTTAGTGTCCTCCTTCAGCCGCGATTTCTTCAACATTGATGCCCTGATTTTTCAGAACACCACTAACTCTCCATGCGAAGAAGATCAGGTATGCAAAGCCGATCAATGGAACGATGTACGAAGCATGGATACCTTCAGCATCTGCAAGTGTACCCTGGATCGGCGGAATGATGGCACCACCTAAGATCATCATGATCAGGAATGATGAACCCTGACTGGTGTATTTACCCAAGCCAGTGATGGAAAGGGCGAAAATAGATGGCCACATGATGGAGCAGCAAAGACCACCACTGATGAATGCAAAAATTGCAACCGGACCAGTTGTTACCAGACCTACAATCATTGCGATGACACCAAGTACACTGAAAATGGCCAGGGTTTTAGCTGGTTTCTCCTGTCCAATAAAGAACGCAATGATCATGATGGCAACAGAAACCGCATAAACGTAAAGGTTGCCCACTTCTGTTCCAGTAGCATGTGTTACCAACAGAATGACACCAAAGGCGATAAAGGGCACAATTACCGTTAAAATCGTTTTAGTAGTCTTGGTAAGGTTAAATGCACTTACAGCACCGGTCCAACGACCGATCATCATACTTCCCCAGTAAAGAGAAATGTATTGTTTAATGTCCGACTCTTCTAGACCGCCAAATTCAGGCAGGTTAAGCAAGGTACCCAGGTTACTTTGAATGGTTACCTCCACCCCTACGTAGATGAAAATGGCAAGCATACCTAAGATCAGCTGTGGGTATCGCATGGCACCCCAGTCTTCAGGACGTTCCTTTTTGTTCAGGTAGGCATATAACAATGAACCAACAATAATCACTAAAGAAGAATAAACGTATACAGATTCGCTGATCTGTGTCATGCGTGCTAAAGGACTTGCCGCAAGCACCATTAAAAATCCTAGGATCATGACGAAGATCGGCCCGTTTGATTTCGGGCTGGTCTCAATTTTATCGGTGTTGGTTACTTCAGGAAGTTTAGTGAAGGCATAAAATACAGCTACAGCCAGGAATAAACCCGCAAGGATATAATATAGGTTATTGATAGAAGTAATATCCACCGCTTTAGGGACTGCATCACTCGCAGATCCAAACAATACAATACTTACAATTACTGGTCCCATCAATCCACCGAAGTTGTTCACCCCACCTGCAAGATTTAGTCGGTGGGTACCGCTTTCCTCAGGTCCAAGTGCAACAACAAAGGGGTTGGCTGCAGTTTGTTGCAAAGAAAACCCGATTGCGATAACGAAGAAGGCAAGTAAGATAAAGGCAAAGGAGCCTGAATGTACCGCTGGAACCATTAACAAGGCGCCACCAGCAGATAGTACAAGGCCGGCAATGATCCCCTTCTTGTAACCGATCTTATTTAGTATATCAACTTTACTAGCTTGAGAAGCGAAATAAAGAATTAGTGATCCGATGAAGTATCCTCCGTAAAAGGTGTAGTCAATTAGTTGGGATTCGAATTGGGTTAGATTAAAATGCGACTTACAGAAGGGAATGAAGACCCCGTTCGATGCAGCTACGAAACCCCAGAAAAAGAAAACGGTGATGATGCTGTATAGCGCCGTTCCATAATTTTTTTGTTCGTCTTGTTTCATGTTATGGTTAGTGAATAGTTTTGTGCGATAAACATAATTAAAAAATTTGTGCTACTACCTGCATTGTCTGTACAATCTTTAAATGTAACTTAAAAGATAGCCCTTGAAGGTAATTTTTCCTCGTTTTGGTGGTTTTATATGGGTTAGGGTTATAGACCCGCTTTTTTAGCTTAAATTTGCATATTAGCACATCATACACACACAAATTAATGTTTGAAGCAATAATACAAGGGATAGGTGCGGGCATTTTGTTTTCATTTTTAACAGGGCCTGTGTTCTTTTCCATGATTAAAACCAGCATTGAGAAAGGCTTTAAGGCTGGTTTTTCTTTAGCCATCGGCGTGGTATTAAGTGACATCATCTTCATCACCGCAACCATCTTCAGCGCACAGTTTGTAGTCTACAATTCAAAATACAATCAATATATCGGAATTATTGGAGGCTTATTTTTACTGGGTGTAGGCCTTTATTACCTGATCAATAAGGTAAAGGTAAACTACGATCTGAAAGCTACAGAGAATATCAGGCGCAGAGGTTATGTACTGAAGGGTTTTCTGATGTGCCTGCTTTCGCCAACTACACTGATGTTCTGGATTATGGTGGGCGGCTTTGTTTCCGTCCAACTGCACTTTGAAACCGCCGAGAAGATCGGCTTTTTTGTTGTAGCTATGGCTACGCAGCTCACGGTTGATGCCGTTAAGACCTTTTATGCCGCTAAACTGCGGTACAAGATCAAAGAACAGTCTATTCAAAACCTTAACCGCGTGGCGGGCGCAGTAATCATCATATTCGCGATCCGTCTGTTTATAGAGGTATTTAACCGGTAAATCTGGCAGTGTTTAGGGGTATTCCTTTGTTAAAGGCAAAAAAAGAGGCCGTATCTATGATACAGCCTCTTTCGTCTTATACGTTTATTAATATTAGTACGCTCTTTTATTGCTGCCCTCTTTCCAGTTGACAAATGCTTTGTTCACGACTTTATTTCCACCTGGTGTTGGGTAGTTTCCGGAGAAATACCAGTCGCCGGTGTGTCCTGGACAAGCGATATGCAGGTTATCTAAAGTTTGATAGATCACTTCCACCTTTGCATTGATGCCTTCTGGGGTGATGATCTTCGTGATTTGCGCAGAGATCTCTTCCTGGCTAAAAGGCTCGTAGATCTCTTTGACATGATTGACGATCTCTTCTTTAGGCAATTGCAAGGAAGCTTTACATTTTGCATAAACTTCATCGATGATGTGCTCCATGCCGCGTTCCCGAAGCAACTGGATCGCCGCTTCAAAAGCAACAAACTCACCCATTTTCGACATGTCGATTCCGTAGCAGTCCGGGTAACGGATTTGCGGCGCTGAAGAAACAATGATGATCTTCACCGGGTGTAGTCTGTCGATGATCTTGATGATACTCTGTTTCAGGGTCGTTCCACGAACAATCGAGTCATCTATGGCAACCAGGGTGTCAGCATGATTCTTGATCACCCCGTAAGTGGTATCATAAACGTGGGCAACCATATCGTTACGGTCAGCATCTTGGGTGATAAAGGTCCTGAGTTTAACGTCTTTGATGGCCAGCTTCTCTACCCGGGGGCTCATAGAAAGCAGTTCATCCAGTTCTACATCATTTACCTGACCCTGTTTTCCAAGGAGGGTATCTTTTTGAACCTGACGTATATGTTTATGTAGTCCTTCAACCATACCATAGAAGGAAACTTCTGCAGTATTCGGAATGAAAGAAAACACGGTGTTTTTAAAGTCGTAATTAACGGTATTTAGAATCTGAGGACAAAGTAATTCCCCTAAACGTTTCCGCTCTTTATAGATATCGGCGTCACTGCCTCTGGAGAAATAAATGCGTTCGAAGGAACAAGCGCGTTTTTCCAAAGGCTCACGGATCATTTCTTCCGTCACTTTTCCATTCTTTTTAACGATCAATGCATGCCCTGGTTTGATCTCCTGAACATCACGGAATGGAATGTTAAATGCTGTTTGGATTGCAGGTCTTTCTGATGCTGCAACAACAATTTCATCATCTGCATAGTAGAATGCCGGTCTGATACCAGCAGGGTCTCTAAGGATGAAAGCATCACCATTACCAACAATTCCAGAGATTGCATATCCACCATCCCAGGTTTTAGCGGAACGGCGAAGGATGTTCGCGATATTTAAGCCTTCTGAAATCCGGTGTGTAATGGCAACGTTATCTAACCCTTCTTTTTTATAAGCATCAAATAGATCCTGATTCTCATCATCCAGGAAGTGGCCAATCTTTTCAAGAACGGTAACGGTATCAGCCTGCTCTTTTGGATGTTGACCAAGTTCATACAACTGCTCCAGCAGTTCGTCTACGTTGGTCATGTTGAAGTTTCCGGCAATAACCAGGTTACGGGTCATCCAGTTATTCTGGCGCAAGAAAGGGTGACAATTTTCAATGCTATTCTGACCGTGGGTACCGTAGCGTAAGTGGCCCAAAAGTACCTCTCCAATGAAACTTACGTTGGCTTTAAGCCATTCCGCATCTTTCATTAACTCCGGTTTTTCATTCTGGATGTTCACGAACTTGTTCTGAACATATCCGAAGATATCAGCAACGGCGTTTTGTGCCATTGATCTGTATCTGCTGATGTAGCGGTGCCCTGGTTTAACGTCAAGCTTTATGGTAGCAATACCTGCCCCATCCTGCCCCCGGTTATGCTGTTTTTCCATTAACAGGTACAGCTTGTTCAGGCCGAAAAGGGCCGTGCCATATTTTTCCTGGTAATAAGAGAGGGGTTTTAAAAGACGAATAAAAGCAATTCCGCACTCGTGTTTGATCTGGTCGCTCATTAGGTGTTGTTTGAGCCGCAAATTTACCGCTAATTAAAATTAGAACCTAACAAGAATTACTTCTTTCGGTATGCTGATCGTAAAAATTTCAGTGTGTTGTCTATCGTGGACTCCCGCCTTGTTTAATGCGGCGATTAGCAAGATATCCTTAATGCGCACAGCCTTGCTGCAAACAAGAAAACGTTTTTTTTCAGGAGCTCAATTAAACTTTTTTCAGGAGCTCAGCTTAAACGACCGCACAGGAACCAGCACTAGAGACGCAGGGCCTCTGATTTGATGGAAGCGCCGAAGAATAAGGAACCTAAAGTATCAAAGACCTCCGGATCACCGCTGGTTACAAAGCGCTGCCCAGCTTCCAGGCTAAGATGCCCTTCAATCTCCGGATGCCGGGAGAGGTAATCTTTCAGGCTGTCCGCTACGATATCGCCCTGGCTCAGCAAGGTAATACCTTCCGGTAGATACGCTTTCAGCTTCGGAATGAGCAGTGGGTAATGCGTGCAGGCCAACAGTATGCAGTCTATACCGGCTGTTTTATCCAACAGCCTTTGCAGGTAGGTTTGTACAAAATAGTCGGCACCGGGGTTCAGGTGTTCGTTGTTCTCGATCAGCGGAACCCACATCGGACAACTTTGCTGAACGACCTCAACATGCGGATATAGCTTATTAATCTCCAGTTGATAAGAAGCGGATTTCACCGTACCCCTGGTGCCCAACACGCCAACTTTATTGCTGGTCGTATATTGATCGATCACTTCTGCTGTTGGCCGGATTACGCCAAGCACCCGGTGATCTGGATATTTATGTGGAAGGATATGCTGCTGAATGGACCGGAGTGCTTTCGCGGAAGCCGTATTGCAAGCCAGTATAACAAGCGAGCAGCCCTGAGCAAACAACCATTCCACACAGTCTAAAGTATACCGGTACACCGTTTCATAGGAATGATCCCCGTAAGGTGCCCTGGCATTGTCCCCGAAGTAGATGTAGTTATATTCCGGGAGTTGCGGAATAATGGATTTGAATACGGTAAGGCCACCGTAACCTGAATCGAAAATACCAATAGCGTTGTTTCTCATGAGGGCAAAAAAAAGCGGAACCAGACCTGAGTCTGATTCCGCAATTTACACTTAATTCTTAAGATTATTTCTTTGTCGCAGGTGCAGCAGCTGCTGGTGCAGGCGTTGCAGAAGCTGAAATACCTAACTTGGTTTTTACGGCATCAGTGATGTCATCACCACCTTCGAAGTAAACCACGTTGTTTCCATCTTGTTGTGCAGCTACGTCAAGTACATAAGCTAGACCTTTTTCTTTAGCAACAGTTTTAATGGCGTTGCTTAGTTTTCTAAGGATTGGCTCAGTTAATTCACCTTGTTTTTGAGCTAATTCTTGTTGCGCTTTCACAGAAGCATCTTTAATTCTGGTATCAAGATCTTTTAACTCGGTATCCATTGCTTGCAACTCTTTACCTACAGTCTCTTTATTCGCTTCACTTAAGGTTTTTTGTTTGGCGATAGCCGCTTGATATTTCGTTTGAAACTCAGCCTGCATTTTCTCAATTTCTCCCGACTTGGTTTTATTCAGATTTTCTAGCGTAGTCTGTGTTGTTTTAGC
The DNA here is from genome assembly GCF_059278965.1 of Pedobacter sp. NEAU-ZC8. Classification (NCBI taxonomy): domain Bacteria; kingdom Pseudomonadati; phylum Bacteroidota; class Sphingobacteriia; order Sphingobacteriales; family Sphingobacteriaceae; genus Pedobacter; species Pedobacter sp. NEAU-ZC8. Next base: position 171,668 of record NZ_JCAJXC010000005.1, on the reverse strand, counting down.
CTCTGGCATCAACATTAAAATTGTCTGTGAATTCAGGTGTGCTACCTTTTGTTGTGCATTCGCAATGTTAGCAGTGAATACCAATCCTGCTGCTACAAAGAATACATTAATTAACTTTCTCATTTTATTCTTGTTTGTGATTTTATGTTTGATTTTGTGTTTACTTAACTAACGCGCCCGGCTTGTACCCTAGTCTGGTGATGATGTCATTGCTGACGTCATAGTTTGCACTAGAGTAGATCATCATCGTAGCGCCGCTGCTTTTATCGAAGATGAAGTCCAGGAGTTTTCCTTTTGCATACTCTGCTATGGTGTTAGACACTTTTTCCTGAATAGGTTTAAGCAGCTTTACACGTGATTGAAAAAGATCGCCTTCAGGACCAAATTTAGAACGTTGAAATTCTTTAGCGGCTTTCTCTTTTTCGATGATTTCATTCTCCCGGCGTTTACGCATATCGTCTGTCAGCAATACCTGATCAGCCTGATAAGCTTTGTACATTTTGTCCAATTCCGCAAAGGAGTTGTCAGCTTGTTTCTGCCATTGTTGTGCGAGTACGTCAAGCTGGTTTTGTGCTGATTTGTACTCAGGCATGTGTTTTAAAATATATTCGGAATCTACATAAGCGAACTTTTGTGCAAATGCACTCATTCCGGCAATAAGCAAGAAGCTTAATAAAAGATACTTTTTCATAAGTGTGATTAGTTAAATCCTCCTAATTGTTGTGCAATACTAAAGTGGAACTGGCCTTTGTTGGCATCAGGTATACCAGGTATTTTATCAAATCCATAACCATAATCAATGCCAAGTAATCCAAATATCGGTAAAAATATTTTCGCACCTACACCCACCGATCTTCTGATGTTGAAAGGATTGAAGTCACTGAACTTATCCCAGGTGTTACCACCCTCTGCAAAAGTTACCAGGAACGCTGTTGCCGATTGTGAGGCAATTACTGGATATCGTAGTTCTAGTACATACTTGTTAAAGATTGGGCTACCTGATTGTCTGGCGGTATTCTGATTTGCACCAACCGGAATTACAGAGTTGTTAGAATAACCACGCATTGCAATCAGCTCAGATCCTTGTAAGAAGTCAAACCCTTGCATACCATCACCACCCAATTTGAAACGTTCGAATGGAGACTGACCTACAGCTGAACTATACGAACCTAAGAAACCAAACTGTGCCTGTGCTTTCAATACTAACTTGCCAGTGATACGTTGAAACCATTGCGACTCGAATTTCCACTTGTGATATTCAGTGAACTTATAACGCTCTTTATCGGATGCTGTTGCATAGTTCGTATTATTAAATAACGAATATGGTGGCGTAGCCTGTACCGTGAATCTGAAGTACGAACCACCGGTAGGGAAAATTGGGGAATCCCTTGAATCCCTGCTCAGCTCTTGTGTTAAGTTGAAGTTATATGAGGTACCAGTTGAAAACAAGAAACCACTGTAATTCTCCAGAATGTACTGCTGTGCATTGATGGCATGCGACAACTGGAAGTAGTTATCCGGCCAGTTCAACCTTCTACCCAAACTTACGGTAACACCGTTCATGCGGATACTCTGGTTTTCAGTTGTAGTAAGCCTGTATTTCTGAGAAGAAGTGAAAGCACTTAATCCAAAACTTACCGGTTTCTTACCACCTAACCATGGCTCGGAGAAGGAGAAGCTGTAAGACTGGTAGTACGAACCGTTGGTCTGCCCTCTAAGGCTTAGCTTTTGTCCATCACCTTTTGGAAGTGGTCTGTATGCCTTACCATTGAAGATATTTCTTAAAGAGAAGTTGTTGAAGGTTAAACCTAAAGTACCGATTACACGGCCACCACCAAAACCACCTGAAAGCTCAATTTGATCTGAAGGTTTTTCTTCTACGGTGTACTCAATATCTACCGTACCATCTGCAGGGTTCGGCTTCGGTGTAGGTACTGTTTTCGATTCGTCGAAGTTACCCAGCTGACCGATCTCCCTTACGGTACGGATCAATTGTTCTTTTGAAAACTTCTCTCCCGGTTTGGTACGGATCTCACGTAATACTACACGATCATTCGTAATGGTGTTACCTTTTACCGTGATCTTGTTGTTGGTGTACTGCGGACCTTCATAGATACGCAACTCCAGATCTACCGTATCACTGTAAATTTTAGTCTGTACAGGATCTACGTTAAACGTAAGATAACCGTCGTTCAGGTAAATACTTGAAACGTCATCACTGTTACCATCGCCTCTAAGTTTCTTTTCCAGTTTCAATTCACTGAATACATCACCCTTTTCTATACCCAATACTTTCTCCAGGTATTCCGTGCTGTATTTGGCATTACCTGCCCAGTTAATGTTACCGAAGTAATACTTGTTACCTTCAAAAACCTCAATGTCGATCGCAACAGCTTTATCACTATACTGATAAACACTATCCCTGATGATCACCGCATCGCGGAAACCCTTGTCCTGCATTTTCTCTACCAAGGCAAGCTTATCTTCTTCGTATTTCTCTTTATTGAATTTTCCAGAACCGAAGATCTTGTAGAAGGCCTGTTGGTGAGTCTTCTTCAGGAACTTTCTAAGCTTCGCTGAACTAAACTCCTTATTGCCGGTAAAGTTGATCTTACGAACCTTTACCTTACGTCCGCGATCAATATCAACTTCCAGGATCTGGCTGTTTTCCGCATTCGGATCATCTTTGGCTTTGAATTCTATGTTGGTAAAGAAGTAGCCTTTATCAGAAAGATATTTCTTAATGGTTGTCGAGGTGCTGTTATAAAGGTTCTCGTTGATGATCGACTTACCAGATTTGGAGTTCAATCTTTCCAGAATGTCGGTGTTTTGAGATTTACTTACGCCTTTAAGCTCGAAAGAACTTAATCTTGGGCGTTCTACCACCTGTATATCAAAGAAAACACTATCTTCTTCAAGTCTGGTGATGTTAATTTCAATATCATCAAACAATCCATTTGCCCAAAGCGTTTTTATGGCATTAGACGTAGCATCTCCGGGCAAGGTAACTCGCTCACCTTTGATTAATTTAGAAAGTGTGATAATGACCTCTTTGTCCAGATATTTAGTACCACTTAAGGTTGTACCGCCAATGATATACTCCTTTGGATTGAAGTAATCGAGCTCCGTTCCAGAGACTTTTAAGGAAGGTGTAGCTTGTGGAGTGGCAGGTGGACGCGTGATCTGTGCTACTGCCGGAAACCCACACAATAGCAGTAATATAAGTTGGTATATTCTTTTCATTTATTTCTAAAAAACGATGCTAAGTTAATTTAAACACATGTTAAAAAGTGTTAAAAGTAAAATTAGTTCAGTTGTTCACTAATCTTTCCGAAGCGTCTTTCGCGCTTCTGGTAATCAACAATAGCTTCATAAAGATCCTCTGAACGGAAGTCTGGCCAGAGCACATCAGTAAAATATAATTCCGTATAGGCCATCTGCCAAAGAAGAAAATTACTGATACGATGCTCACCGCTGGTGCGGATCATGAGTTCCGGATCGGGAATATTGGTTGTGGTAAGTTGAGCTGCAAAGGCATCTTCATTGATCTGATCAACCTCAATCTGTCCGTCTTTTACCTGCTGTGCAAGTTTACGGGCGGCTTCGGTGATCTCCCATTTCGCACTATAACTTAAAGCCAGCGTGAGCGTACAACTGGTGTTGTTCTCCGTTTTCTGCATGGCGCTCTTAAGGTCGTCAATACAGCGTTGCGGAAGGGAAGCAATGTTGCCTATTGCGTTTAATTTGATGTTATTCTTGGTAAGTGTTTCAAGCTCTTGATTGATCGTGGAAATGAGCAATTCCATCAGGAAGTTCACTTCTTCAATCGGGCGGTTCCAGTTCTCTGTAGAAAATGCATACAGGGTAAGGTGTTTCACACCGATCTCCACACAGCCTTCCATGATGTCTTTAACCGACAGCACGCCACTTTCATGTCCTACACCGCGAAATTTCCCCTGATTTTTGGCCCAGCGTCCATTTCCATCCATAATGATGGCAATATGTTCCGGTAACCTGGATAAGTCAATTTGTTCTTTAAATCCCATTAATTTATATACGAAAACGCCGAAGCTCTGAAGTAGTTTTTAGAACTGCAAAGGTATAAGATATGCCTTTACGTTCCAAATTGTTAATGTCAAGTTCTGCGCTGATAAAACCTTAGTAGACAATCTGATACTTTTTAATGTTTTAAGAAGTTGAAACAGTCTTCTGTAAACGAAAATGATAGCCCGATAGTACCAAACATATAACTATCACGCTTTTTTCCATCACCACGCTGTGTATCCCTGGCCCCAATCTGGTTAGGTGAAGGATCAGAAATGATGTTGAAAGCGTGTTCATACTCCGTTAACAAAGGTTTTTCTGAAGAAGGAACATATTTCCTCGCATAATAGCCGCTCACATCGTCCAGATAGTCGGTTAGTGGGGTACGATAGCCAAGTTCCGCCAGTATACTGAAACTCGTGTTCTTTATCCTGGCTTTGAAGCCAGCACCATAGATCGCCGAAAGTGTGTAGGTACGATATCGCTGGCTTTGCCCTTCCGACTGCCATTTGTAAGTCTTGTAGAATTGATCGTATGTCGCCGTTGGCTTGAAGATTAAACCTCCTGCTCCGCCAAACACATAAGGACTGATGTTTCTTCTTCCACCGCCGGTAAAGTAATCCAGAAAATTAAAATCCAGCTGAAAGCTAATTTCATTTAGGGGAGTTTTGAAGTTGATGTTTCGTTCCCGGGATTGCGTTAAGTTAGATTTGGCATCGTCACCGGAAATGGTACCGTGCATATAATGAAGTCCTAATCCCCAGTATGGGTCGAAGTTCGCTTTCACGAACACCCCTGCTGCCAGGCCACTCATCTTAATAGGATTGTTCGGGTTAAGTTCACCCATGTATCCTGCCCCACCCACCTTAGCGCCAACTTCCCAAACCTGCGCATGCAGACCCAGGCTCGAGATTAGTAAAGTTATTCCTAGACTTATAAACTTCTTTGTAAACTTCATATTAGTAATTACGGGTATCTATGCCCCAGAGCAACTTATTCCTTAACGTGGTTAAGTAAGTTTCACCATTTAGCCGGATCAAGTTTACATGGAAGGAAGCCTTGGAAAGTTTGATTTTAACAGAACGGTCTACCGTTTCCGTCCTCGAATCGCAGGAAACCAGAAATTTGGCACTTCTTGCTTCGACCTTAAAGGTCAGGGTCGCATCATCGGGAACAATAAGCGGTCGCACGTTTAGGTTATGGGGAGCTATAGGTGTAATAACAAAATTTTGTGAACTGGGTAGTATAATCGGTCCGCCGCAACTTAAAGAATACGCGGTAGACCCCGTTGGTGTAGCAATAAGTAAGCCATCTGCCCAGTAAGAGTTGATAAATTCATCGTTCATGTAAGCATGAATGATCATCATTGCTGAATCATCGCGACGATGAATCGTTACATCATTTAACGCAAAGTTCTCATCTCCAAACAGATTGTATTTCGATGCCAGACTCAACACACTGCGCTTATCCAGGGTATAATTTTTATTGATCAATGCCGCAATTGCGGTCCTTACTTCGTTTTTGTTGATGCTGGCTAGAAAACCTAAACGACCAAAGTTGATCCCAATCACGGGAATGCCCGAATCGCGCACCAGTGCAAGGGTATCCAGGAGTGTACCATCACCACCGAGGCTGATCAGCAGGTCTGCTCTTTCAATCAGTTCTGCGTTATTTTGAAAGGTCGTGAAACCCTCACAAACCTTGCATTTGCTTTTTATGAATTCATGATATTCCTGATAGATAACGGCTTTAATCTGGTAGAAATCCAGGGCATCAAAAACCTCCTGTACATAGGGTAAAACAGTGTCATTAAATGCTCTTCCGTAAATTGCAATTCTCATGGAGGATTTTAAACGTTTAAGTAGTTCATCAAAGAGTTGTAACGGTCTTCTGTACCATTGTCAATCTTTGTGGTGTTGTAAACTGCCTTCACCTCATAGTTGTATCTTTCAAATGAAGCTATAATTCCAGACAGCTCGGTCTTGTTGATCTTAAGGGTGACCTCAAGCTTGGTAGAGTCCGGGAATGCACGGACAAAAGAAGAGAGCACCTGCGCATTGTCAGCCTCAACAACCTGAGACATGTGTGCAAGTGAGTTATTGCGGTTACTGATCTCCAGCACAATTGTTCCACCGGGTTCCTGAAGGGAAAAGATCTCTGCGGTGTATTTGATCAGATCTCTTTCCGTTATTGTTCCAAGAAAATTATTGCTGGCATCCAATACTGGTATAATGCAAAGCTGCAGCTGGTCCATCAGGCGAATTACATCGTAGATGTGCGTATCATGAAACACAAAGGGATTGAGCAGCCTTAATGGCCTATCCGAAATCCGGATTTCCGGGTCACGGATCTCCAGAAGCTCATCCTCGGTAATCACACCCAGGTATTGGTTATCATTCACAATAGGCAGCTGAAATACCTTGAACTCATTCATTCTGGACAAGCCACGCTGAATCGTATCAGCAGGGCTAAGTGGTACAATGACGTTAGATATGAGTTCAGCAGCTACCATTTATTTCAATAATATTCGGTTTAAAAATTTTCCAAGGTATTCATTAAACTCCTCAGGTCGTTCCATCATCGGTGCATGACCGCATTTATCCACCCAGTTTAATTCTGAGTTCGGCAATAACTGATGGAATTCCTCTGCCACATCTGGCGGAGTCACTTTATCCTGCTTACCCCATATTAAAGATACCGGAATAGTGATCTTCGGAATCTCCTTAGACATATTATGACGGATCGCCGATTTCGCAAGTGCAAGAATCCGGATCACCCTAGATCGGTCGTTCACCGATTTAAAGACCTCATCAACCAGCTCTTTTGTTGCTGTTGCAGGGTCGTAAAAGGTGTAAGCAACTTTCTCCTTGATGTACTCGTAACTTTCCCTTCTCGGAAAAGAGCCACCAAAGGCATTCTCATATAACCCAGAACTACCTGTAAGCACAAGCGCTTTTACATGTGCCTGGTGCGCCACGGTAAAGGAAAGTCCTACATGACCACCTAAGGAATTTCCGATCAGCACCACCTGGCTTAACTTTTTATGTTTAATAAATTTAAAGACGTATTTAGAAAGGCTTTTTACACCCAGGGTTAAAATAGGAAGTTCGTATATCGGTAAGATCGGAACAAGGATGTGATAACGATCTTTAAAATGGTCAATGGTTGCCTCCCAATTGCTCAATTCTCCCATCAATCCATGAAGTAATACCAGGGTCTCGCCTTTTCCTGCTTCTATATATTTGAACCCGTTTTCTTCTATTACTTCGTATTTCATCAGTTTGTATTAGTTTTCTACGCGGAGCCATGCAGGCCCCATATGTATCTTTTTAGTTAAACAGCTTATCGGATGAACAGCCGCTGAACAAAGAGATGTCACTAAGTTAGCAGACATATGCTACATTATGGCATTTATGTCGGATTTTTGTCCTTCAGCTGCCAAAATCCGAGCACAATTTATGCCAATTGCGATTTAACCACTTCCGCAATTAATTTGCCGTCAGCCTTACCTGCGAGTTCTTTATTTGCAAGACCCATAACTTTGCCCATATCTTTCACCGAACTGGCGCCTGTTTGCGAAACGATTCCAGCGATCACCGCTTCCACCTCCGCCCGATCCATCTGCTTCGGCAGGAACTGACTGATGACTTCAATTTCTTCATCTTCAACCTGCGCTAAATCCGCCCGGCCCTGTGTTTTATAGATGTCGGAGGATTCTCGCCGTTGCTTAATCAACTTCTGAATTATTTTAACCTCAGCTTCTTCCGTAATCTCCTCTGCCGGACCTTTCTCCGTTTTCGCAAGCAGTAAAGCTGCTTTAATCGCCCTTAGACCTCTTAATTGTGCCTGATCTTTAGCAAGCATGGCTTTTTTGATCTCCTGATCAATTGTATTGGAAAGCATATCTCTGTAATTAATGTTGATTATTTTTATACGTCAGTGATGCCGAGGCCTGTGCCGTTGGCATGATCAGCATATCGTTGATGTTCACATGAGCAGGCCTGCTTGCAGCAAACCAGATGGCATCTGCAATATCCTGCGCCATAAGTGGCTCCAGACCTTCGTACACGCTTTTTGCACGCTGCTCATCACCTTTAAAGCGCACGATCGAAAACTCCGTCTCCACCATCCCCGGATTGATCGCCGTTACCTTAATCCCATGTGGAAGCAGATCCATACGCATCCCTTTATTCAGCGCATCAACCGCGTGTTTCGTGGCACAATAAACATTTCCATTTGGATACACCTCTTTGCCCGCAATGGAGCCGATATTAACGATATGTCCAGTCTTGTACGAAATCATCCAATTGGATACGACCTTGGTTACATACAACAATCCCTTCACATTGGTATCTATCATGGTATCCCAATCCTCCGTATCACCTTTGTCAATCGGATCCAAACCCTGGCTCAAACCGGCATTGTTAATCAACACATCAACTTTCTTCCAGGCTTCTGGGAGCGACTCCAGCGCTTCCGTGATGGATTCCTTTTTGCGCACATCCGCGACGAGTGACTTTACCTCGATCTGGTGTGTATCCTGAAGTTCCTTTGTAATATCATCCAGCAATGCAGTTCTTCGGGCTACTAAAACCAGGTTATAGCCCTGTTGCGCAAACGTTCGGGCGCATGCTGCGCCGATGCCTGAAGTTGCTCCTGTGATCAATGCTATTTTTGAATTCATAACGATTATTGTTTCACAAAGCTAGAATTATTTCCAGCTGAGCGGTTATTCAAAAAACAAACTAAATGTCACATGACGCAACATCAACTTATTCAATGGATTTGAATATGGATTGTTGTTGTCATGTTCTAAAATGCTGTTGAAGCTAGACGAATATTTGATTTCAGGCGACATTTTAAAGTATTCAAAATAAAGATCCATACCCAGTCCAGCTTCATAAGAAAGGAAGTTTTTCTTATTCTGCAGTAGCATTTCCATCGAGGTTTTGCCGTCATTGCTCCGTTTTTTGGCAGAGGTGATATCCATGGAGTACTTCAAGCCTCCGATCATGTATGCACGGAAATTTTTGCGGCGGTCAGATTTCAGTTTAAAGCCTAAAGGGAAATCGATTACGGTGGTTTGCACCACTTGCTCGCGTGCAGGTTGTTCTGGCTCCCCACCTATCGTTTCATTCCTGATAAATTGATAATGTAAAATCCTATCGTTGAAAACAAGTGTTGGGGTTAAACGCAGATCTGCATGACTGCTTACACGCTTGTTGACCACAAAGCCTAATCCATATCCAATTTTATCCTCCGCATTTATGTAGCGAAAACCATCATGCACTAGTGCGGGAGGATTTTGAGTTAAGTCATAATATTGATCCCCCCAATCAGGCTTCTTCAAAACCTTATATTCAGAGCTAAGCACCTGGAAGGTAAATCCGAAATGTATATCTTTTTCATCAACACCACCGCCCCAGTTTTGCGCTTTCGCACTTGTTATGGCACCAAAGAACGCAATCAGGAGTATTAAGGTTTTTCTCATTTTATACCAGTATAGATTGAACTAATACCAAACGTTAAAGTAATCTGTTTGGTTTGACTGAAGCCTACCCTTTCCATCAACTGGGTAAAGGCGGTACCATCCGGGAAGGCCGCAACCGACTCAGGAAGATATTGATAGGCCCGGGCGTCTTTGGAAAATACTTTCCCGAAAAATGGCGTGATGTGCTTAAAATAAAAGTTGTACAGCTGCTTCACCGGGAAACCCTGCGGTTTTGAAAATTCAAGAATAACGATCTTGCCACCTGGTTTTAATACACGGCGCATATCGGCAAGCCCCTTTTCCAGATTTTCGTAGTTGCGTACACCATAGGCTACCGTAATGGCATCAAACTGATTGTCTTCGAAAGGCAGCATTTCCGAATCGCCAAGACGTACCGAGAATACATGTTCCAGCTTACGCTCCCTGATCTTTCTCTTGGCCACCTCAAGCATTCCAGCAGATATATCTACCCCGGTAATCTTTTCAGGCTTTAAGATCTTGATGGCTTCAAATGCAAAATCTCCCGTTCCGGTTGCCACATCTAAAATGGATTTAGGTTGCTGTGCTTTTAACTGCCGAATGGCCTTTTTACGCCAAAGGATATCAATACCAAGCGACATGAAATGATTAAGAAAATCATAGGTGCCGGAGATGTTGTTAAACATGGTAGCTACCTGTTCTTTCTTGGTAACCGTCTGATTGTGGTACGGGGTTATTTTTTCATTCATGGTGATTGGCAAAGATAAGTAATTGTTGAAAACTAATTTTCTACCTTTGTGAAATGATTATAAAATCAGCAACATTCGTTTGCAGCAATACCAAGGTATCGGCATTGCCAATCGCAAATATGCCTGAGTATGCTTTTATCGGGCGCTCAAATGTCGGCAAATCCTCCCTGATCAATATGCTGGTAAACCAGCACGGATTGGCGAAGACCTCCCAGAAACCTGGAAAAACACAGCTTATAAACCACTTCCTGATCAATGAGAAATGGTATATCGTCGATTTACCTGGCTATGGATATGCCAAGGTCTCGAAATCCAGCAGAGAAGCCTGGGAGAAGTTCATCCGCAACTACATCACTAAACGCGAAAGCCTGCAATGCATCTTTGTTTTAATTGATAGCAGGCTGGAGCCACAAAAGATTGATATTGAATTCTGCTGCTGGTTAGGTGAAATTCAGGTGCCATTTGCACTGGTATTTACTAAGGCAGATAAACAGTCTGCTCCAAAAACCGACGCCAACGTCGCTTTATTCAAAAAACAACTTTCAGGTTGGTTTGAGGAAATCCCGCCTTACTTTGTAACCTCCGCAGAAAAAGGTCAGGGTAAAGAAGCAGTGCTTCAGTTTATTGATGAGGTTAACCAGGATTTCGTAATGCCTGTTCTAACGCCAAAAGAAGATTTATAGAAGATGAAGAAATTCTTTTCGCTGGTACTCTTCGCCCACTCCATATTCGCACTACCCTTCGCGATGATTGGATTTTTTCTGGGCGTAACTACCAGCACTCAACCATTCAACTGGTTTTTACTTTTACTCGTACTGCTATGTATGGTATTTGCGCGAAATGCCGCCATGGCTTTCAACAGATACCTGGACCGCGATATTGACGCCAAAAACCCTCGAACGGTAATGCGTGACATCCCGGCAGGCCGCGTGTCGGCCAATGAAGCGCTCATATTTGTCATTGTCAACTGCCTGCTTTTTGTCATTGCCACAGCTTTTATTAATGATCTGTGTTTATACCTTTCTCCTGTTGCACTTTTTGTTGTACTCTTCTACAGCTACACGAAACGGTTTACCGCATTGTGCCACCTGGTACTCGGGCTGGGTCTCTCCCTTGCACCCATTGGCGCATACATTGCCGTAACCGGTGCTTTTGACATTGTACCTGTATTGTACTCCTTTGCCGTCCTGTTTTGGGTAAGTGGCTTCGACATCATCTATGCGCTGCAGGATGAAGACTTTGACCGGGCTGAAAAGCTACACTCTATCCCTGCTGCCTTGGGCATTAAAAATGCCCTGAGGCTTTCTGTGGTGTTGCATATCTGCTCCGCCATCTGCGTGATCCTGCCAATTTTCTTTAGCGAGTTTAGCTTTGTTTACTATATCGGTGTTGCTTTCTTTTGTTTCATGCTTACCTATCAGCATTTGCTGGTAAAGCCGAACGACATCAGTAAAGTAGACCGTGCCTTTGCTACGACCAATGGCTATGCATCTGTCGTGTTCGCATTGTGTTTTCTACTCGATGCGTTTCTAAGAACCAACTATAATTTCTAAACCATGATCGATTTAATAATTCCGAAAAAAACAAGAACATACATTCCACAGGAGCTTGAAATTAAATGGGAAACCCTGGCGCCTATCTTTGACGAATTGCAGAACAGAGCACTACCAACAGTGGCCGATCTGGAGCAATGGTTGAAAGATAAAAGTGAACTTGAAGCAGCACTGGAAGAAGACTTCGCATGGCGCTACATCAGAATGACCTGCGACACCAATAACGAAACACTGGTTCAGGCTTTTCAATACTTTGCAACGGAAATCGAACCCAAAATAGCGCCGATCAATAATACGCTAAATAAAAAATTAGTGAACCACGAGCTCGTTGATGAGCTCGATCAGGATAAATACTTCGTATACCTTCGTGCGATCAAAAAATCGCTCGAGATCTATCGTGATGAAAACGTCCCGCTATTTACCAAATTACAGGTCGCACAACAGAAGTACCAGGCGATCAGCGGCGCGATGAGTGTACACCTCAATGATCAGGAATATACGCTGGAACAAGCAGCGGCCTTTCTGAAGGATGTAAACCGCGAGGTACGTCAGCAAGCCTGGGAAGCAATTCAACAACGCCGCCTGGTTGATAAGGATGAACTGAATGTGCTGTTTGATGAGTTGATCACCATGCGTCATGAAGTGAGTTTAAACGCCGGCTTTGAGAACTATCGCGACTACATGTTTCAGGCTTTGGGCAGATTCGACTATACACCGAAAGACTGCTACAAATTTGCAGAAGCTATAGAGAAAGAAGTTGTGCCGATCTTAAAAGATCAGGCAGACAAACGTGCTGCAGACTTGGGTATTTCCCCGCTGAAACCATGGGATATGGATGTAAGTACAAGTGGTAAACCCGCATTGAAGCCCTTTGCGAACGGGGAAGAGCTAGTTGATAAAACCATAACCTGCTTTGAGCGCATCGATCCTAAACTCGGACAGATGCTGGCAACCATGAAAGCAAACAAGCTTTTCGACGTAGAAAGCCGTAAAGGCAAGGCACCTGGTGGCTACAATTACCCACTAGCAGAAACCGGGGCCCCGTTCATCTTCATGAACTCGGCAAACACCCTTCGTGATCTTACCACCATGGTACATGAAGGTGGTCATGCGGTACATACCTTTTTAACGGCAAACCTGGAGTTGAACGACTTTAAGCACTGCCCTTCTGAAGTTGCCGAGCTAGCTTCCATGAGCATGGAGTTGATTACTATGGACCAGTGGGATGTCTACTTTGACAAGGAGGAAGACCTGATCCGCGCCAAACGCGAACAGCTGATCGATGTACTGAAAACCTTGCCTTGGGTGGCAGTTATAGACCAGTTTCAACATTGGATCTATACCAATCCCGGGCATAACGCTGCAGAACGGGAATCCGCCTTCAAGCAGATCTACAGCAGATTTGGTGCAGGCTTTGCCGATTGGGAAGGTCTGGAAGCGTCCTATGGCAATCTTTGGCAGAAACAGTTACACCTGTTTGAAGTACCTTTTTATTACATTGAATATGCAATTGCTCAACTTGGCGCGATAGCGATCTATAAAAACTACAAGGAAGACCCCGCTAAAGCTTTAAAGCAATACCTTGAAGCATTGGCATTAGGGTATACCAAACCAATGAATGAGATCTATGAGACTGCAGGGATCAAGTTTGATTTCAGTGTTGATTATGTTGCTGAACTTGCTGACTTCATCAAAAATGAATTGGCCAGGTTAGATTAGTAATACAACAATTTATCTAAGTTTGAATCCATAACACACGGAAACTGATATATGCTTGAGAAACTCCTCAGAAAGAAATCCATTACTAAAATCTTAGAAGATGCAGATAAGGGCTATGGCGAACATGGCACCTCGCTGCACAAAACCCTTGGCGTCAGAGACCTTACTGCTTTTGGTATTGCCGCCATCATCGGGGCCGGGATTTTTAGTACCATCGGAAAAGCCAGTGCTGACGGCGGTCCGGCGGTGATCTTTCTATTTATCTTTACCGCATTAGCTTGTAGTTTCGCTGCATTTGCCTATGCTGAATTCGCCTCCATGGTGCCCGTTTCCGGAAGTGCCTATACCTACTCCTATGTTGCTTTTGGAGAGCTCGTGGCCTGGATCATCGGCTGGTCGCTGATCATGGAATATGCCATCGGAAACATTACCGTTGCCATTTCCTGGTCCGACTACTTCACGGGACTGCTCTCCTCCATACAGATACCGGCTTTAAACATCCAGGGCATACACCTGCCGGATTGGATGACCATGGACTACCTGACGGCATTGAACGCACATGAACATGCAGAGGCGCTGGTGGCGGCAGGTAAGGACTACTCTAACCTGGACGACGCAACCAGGATTGCAAATAACGCCTGGATTACAGCGCCAAAGATCGGCGACTTCCATGTGGTTGCAGATATCCCCGCACTAGGCATCATCATCTTTATTACCTGGCTTGTTTACCGTGGTATGAAAGAATCCAGAAATGCGAGCAATGCGATGGTGGTCATTAAACTTGCTGTAATCCTGTTGGTGCTTTCTGTTGGTGTTTTCTATGTCGAAGTGAGTAACTGGGATCCTTTTGCGCCAAACGGCGTTAGTGGAATTTTGAAAGGTGTTTCGGCGGTATTCTTTGCCTATATCGGCTTCGATGCCATCTCTACCACCGCTGAAGAGTGTAAAAATCCGCAGCGTGACCTGCCACGAGGAATGATGTGGGCCATCATCATCTGTACCCTTCTATATGTTGCCATTGCACTGGTACTAACCGGTATCGTTAACTATAGCCTGCTGGCCGTGGGTGATCCCCTGGCTTTTGTATTCGATCAGATCGATCTGAAGCTGATGAGTGGTATTATCGCTGTTAGTGCGGTGTTCGCCATGGCAAGCGTGCTGTTGGTGTTCCAAATGGGACAGCCAAGGATCTGGATGAGCATGAGCCGTGATGGCCTGTTGCCAAAGGCTTTTTCCAGGATCCACCCTAAATACCAAACGCCATCTTTTTCAACCGTGGTTGTTGGTTTCGTAGTGGCGGTACCTTCCCTGTTTATGAACCTGACCATTGTTACTGATCTTTGCTCCATTGGTACACTATTCGCCTTCGTTTTGGTATGTGCAGGGGTGTTGGTCTTGCAGGACCGCACAGACATTCAGCGCAAGTTTAAAATCCCTTATGTAAACAGTAAATACATTATTCCACCGGCGTTTATCGCTGCGCTTGTGCTTGGTTTCAGCATGTTCAAGGCAGAATCTACGGCTTTCATCACCAACCAACCGCAGCTGTACAGTCCCGTTGGCTTCGTTACTTCTCTAAATGCTGATGAGCTTAAAGCCGTTCAGGAGCAGATTAAACTGGATGAACAAAAGGCAAACCTGATTGAGAAGAATGTTGATACCGAAGCCTATTTGAACCGCTTAACCGAGGCACAGTACAAGGACTTTGTAGATCGTGCGCATGTAGATCAGGAGAAGAAATATGAATACGGCTGGAGCTTGTTTAAGCACAAGATTCCAATGTGGATCTTCTTTTTCATATGCTGTGCCATCACCTACTACTGCATCAAAAAGAACCTTTCTTTGATCCCGGTACTTGGACTGATGTGCTGCTTATACATGATGTGTGAGCTGGGCATTTCAAACTGGATCGGTTTCGGAATCTGGCTGATTGTTGGACTGGTTGTTTACTTCTGCTACGGCTACAGACATAGTAAATTGAATCAAGTGCCTTCGGCAAGCTAGCAAACAAC
Organism: Pedobacter sp. NEAU-ZC8; assembly: GCF_059278965.1. Lineage (NCBI taxonomy): Bacteria > Pseudomonadati > Bacteroidota > Sphingobacteriia > Sphingobacteriales > Sphingobacteriaceae > Pedobacter > Pedobacter sp. NEAU-ZC8. Next base: position 156,121 of record NZ_JCAJXC010000005.1, on the reverse strand, counting down.
TTTTCAAGTATACGAATCCTGACGATCAATGATTGTCAGGATTTTTTGTTTATATGCACCGATGAAGCTCCAAATTAGCTTCGCCTACTTTTCCCGGTTACCTATCTTTTTTACCCTATTTTTATTGGTGAAAGAAACGGCAGTGTGGTAACATAAAAATATGCATGTATAAGTCTAGGAGAAAATAACCTTGAATGATGTATATTCGCAATATTTTTTCCTTTAACGTTTCACTCAAATATGCTCTCAACAAAAACTGACCGTCAGAATGAATTAGATTTACTTAGGGTAATTGCCGCATTGTCCGTTTTTATCTTTCACTACACCGATTCATTTAATTATGCCAGCAATATTGTTCCTGGCAATTTAGGTATAGGTGTGTTTTTTAGGTATGGTTACCTGGGTGTACCGCTCTTTTTTGTAATAAGTGGCTACGTGGTCACCAGGACTGCTATGAACAAGTCGTTCACTGATTTTGCCCTTTCAAGAATCACCCGTCTGTATCCGGTATTCTGGCTGAGTTGTGTTATCGCTTTTGTACTACCGAGGGTTTTCCCTCAGGTGCCTACCTTTTTGCCCTGGCCATCTTTTAAAGGGTTTTTAGTTAATTGTACGATGATACCATCCGCTTTCGGCACAGAGCTGATCAATCCTGTATTCTGGTCATTGCTGGAAGAAGTGCACTTTTATCTGCTTATATCAGCGATTATCATTTTCAAATTATGGGATAAAATGATGCCGGTACTTATTTGCTGGCTGATTGTTTATTTGGTAGTAGGTGCTTTGGGCTTACTGAGGGCTGACGATAAAGTGGGAATATTAGTCCCAAAGCATAGTTTATACTTTATCGCAGGAATACTGTTCTATCTGGTAAAAATAAACTACACGGACAAATGGAAATTGAACACCTTTTTGCTGGTTGTCTTGGGATTATGCCTTACACAGGCCTTTTTTATGGCGAAATATGCCAACCTTTATTATAAATCGGTTGACGCAGTAAGCGCGTATGGCTATTATTTTATTATTCTATCTATATTCTCGACATTTTTTCTAATTGCAAACGACAAGTTTTCCATAAGATCTAATAACGTATTGAGGAAATTGGGAGATATCACCTATCCGTTTTATCTTTTACATTTATATGGATTAGGCTTGTATTGGGCTTTGAGAAATACAGTGCAAAGCCAGGTGCTTCTCCTTTCTATATTGGTGATTATGGTTTGCATTTCGAATTTGGTCAACAAATATTTTGAAAAACCAGCAACAAAGTGGTTCACAAAAATCCTGAAGTTTATATCGTCCATTTTACCGCAAAGAACTACGCTCACGATGAACGTCATAAAATCAAAAGGTACTTCGTAGATACAAATGCAGCGTGTATAGCTCATACAGGAATACAAATCCAAGTGTATTACCACTTTAGAATTAACAGCTAAACAAGTATAGCTATATTAGGATAGGACAGCTTTGGATCAAACGCACATCAACCCCACATCAAACCCACATCAAACGCACATCAAGCGCACACGACGTGTGTGTTTCATGTGCGTTTGATGTGTTTATGTGCTCAGGTTGATGTGTCTTATTTTCAACTCTATACTTCCCCTATCTGGGCGTACACTAAGATTAACTCTGTTCGTTCTTCAATCCAAGCTATCTGCAGAACCGGCTCTACTTATTGCATAAAAAAGCCGCTTCCAATTTTACAGGAAGCGGCTTTGAAGCTATACTTAAAATCCAGTTTAAGCTGGAAGCCTGGTAAGTTCAATATCGTCTGTGGAAACGAAGATTAATGGCACTTTCTCCACATCAACATAACTGGAGTCCAGGCCGAAACTTCGCTCCTCAGAAAGACTCAGACGTTTCAGTAAGAAGTAATAAGTCATTATGCTGCGCTCATAAAGATTTAAGGTTGTAAACCTGGAAAGGTGCTTCTCCAACAGAATAAACCTGAAATCCCCGGCAATCCGGTGTTTCTTCAAGGAAGCATACTGACTGGTGATGTCGACCTCACCGTTGGCCACCAGGTCTTCCACCACTTTCCGGAACAGGATGTTGATGCGCTGTTCTACACGGAAGCCAAGTTTGAAGTCGATCCGGATCAGTTTCCCCGGGATCAGGAACTCGACCTTGTATTCCCGTGTAAAAGGTTCATCTACCACATCCACGTGAACCAGCCAGTAGATATCCGCCCTTTTTGGTTCCTTTTGCAATATGGAATAAATGATCTTGGATTCAATTTCTGTTTTGAAGTTTGCGCTGGTTAGGTAGACCAATTGAGAGGAATGTTTCGCAATGGTAGTGTCCTCGCTCAACTCGCTGATCAGCTCGAAATAGTCATCGATACCGACATATTTAACAAATCTGTTTTTGATCTTTCTGGCAACGTACCAGCCCCACATGACGCTAAACAAGGCTGCGCCAATGAGCAGCGTTACAAATCCACCATGAAGGAATTTCGTCATGTTACCTACCAAAAAGGATAGTTCAAGCGCACCGTAGATCGCCAGGAAGATCACAATGATGTACAAAGGCACTTTCTTGGCCTTCATGTAATAAGCGATCAGAATGGTGGTGGCAAGGAAGGTCAGGTTGATGGCAAGTCCGTATGCCCCTTCCATATTGATCGACTTCTTAAACAATAATACCACGGCAATACAGCCAGCGCACAACAGCCAGTTGATCGATGGCACGTAGATTTGCCCCTTGTGATTGCTTGGATAAGAGATCAGCACTTTAGGCCAGAGGTTCAAACGTACTGCTTCAGAAATCAGGGTAAAGGATCCGGTGATCATTGCCTGGCTGGCAATAATGGCGGCTAAAGTTGCCAATGCAACCATGAATAGCAGGTACTGCGGAGGCACAATTTCGTAAAACGGATTGATGTTGGCGTTGTAATCGGGGTGTTTTAATAACCATACCCCCTGTCCCAGGTAGTTGATGATCAGTGTGATTTTAACAAATACCCAGCTAACCCGTATGTTATCCTTACCGCAGTGTCCAAGATCTGAATACAAGGCTTCAGCTCCCGTGGTACATAGAAATACACCGCCAAGGATGACCAGCGCCATAGGATTGGTAGCCAGTAAATGTCCCGCATAATAAGGGTTAAGTGCTTTCAGGATACTAAGATCCTGCACCACGTATAACATTCCCAGTACACCAAGTGTGCTGAACCAAAGCAGCATTATGGGTCCGAACATCTTACCAACCAGGCTGGTACCATATTGCTGTATAATGAACAAACCTGTTATGATGGCAATAACAATTGGGATCACCTGAACGGCAGGAAACTTGAACTGGAGTCCTTCAATCGCCGTAGTGACCGTAATGCTGGGCGTGATGATCCCATCCGCAAGCAAAGCACAGCCGCCAAGAATGGCCGGAACAACCAACCACTTTGCTTTTTTACGCACCAAAGAGTAAAGCGAAAGGATACCACCCTCCCCTTTGTTATCTGCGCGCAGGGTGATGGCGACGTATTTAATTGTTGTTTGTAAGGTCAGCGTCCATATAATACAGGATAGAGCGCCAAGCACAATCATTGGTGTAATTGGTTGCCCTGCGTCACTGACGGTATTAAAGATGGCTCTTAAGGTGTATAATGGAGATGTTCCGATATCTCCGTAAACGATTCCCAGACTGATGAGTAGACCGGCTCCGGAGAGCTTTTGAATATTCGTTGTACTTGACACTGAAAAAAATTGAAGTAAAAATCGTGTTCAAAAATGCACTTTATTAAGGAAAGAAATGTGGTTATGTTAATTTTTGTTAAATCTCAACATTGTAAACATTTCCGGGATGTTTATTGTTTATTTATTTATACTTTTGGCGCTATCGATGAGAAAAAACCTGACTAAATCTAAGCTGCTTCAATTCTTCTGCATATTATGCATTGGTATTTTATGCAACAGTAGTGTTTTTGCTCAGCGGTCGGACAGTTTGAACTATTTCAGCAGATCTAAAAAGACGCCAAAGCCGACAACCATCAAGCCAAACTTACCTTCGTATCGTCCGCTTTTTGATGGTTTTACTTTTCTTCCCAACAATAACCCTTTAGCAAGTAAAGGTGCTACGAAAAGCGAAAAGAACTTAACCTTCATTAAAGTTTCACCAAGCACTATTGACGATCAGATTACCGTGGTCTATAAGCTGGAGCGTGAAAGCAATATTTCCATCAAGATCATGGACCTTTTAGGTAATGAGGTGACTACGCTGGCTACCGAGCGCTCAGGCAGCGGGGAGCAGACCAAAACTTTTTCTATTGCCAACCGTTTAAGCAGCGGAATCTATTTCGTTCGGATCGTTGCTGGTGCAGAAACTTCAGTAAAACGCATCTCCGTTTTATAATTCTGCTAATCTTTTTTACTTTCGGTTATGAAAATCATTGCAATTGGGCGCAACTATGCTGCGCACGCTCAAGAATTAAACAATCCTATACCAAGCTCGCCGGTAATATTTCTTAAACCTGATACTGCACTCTTAAAGGACAATCGTCCATTCTACATTCCAGATTTTTCATCAGATATCCATTACGAACTGGAAGTCGTTTTGAAGATCTGTAAGGAAGGCAAGCACATTCAGGAGAAGTTCGCTTCAAACTATTACGAAGAAATCGGCTTAGGAATTGATTTTACGGCACGTGATATTCAAAGTATTCACAAAGAAAAAGGCCTGCCTTGGGAACTCGCTAAAGCTTTCGACAATTCCGCAGCGGTTAGTAACTTCATTCCCAAATCCTCGGTTACGAACATGTACGAGCTTCCGTTTGAACTTAAGATCAACAAGGAAAGCAGGCAGAACGGCAACACTAAAAATATGCTGTACTCCTTCGAAAAGATCATTGCTTTTGTTTCGCAATATATTACCCTTAAAAAAGGCGATATGATCTTTACTGGTACACCGGAAGGTGTGGGTCAGGTTCATCCTGGAGACAGACTTGAAGCCTGGTTAGAAGGGCAACAATTATTGAATTTTGAAATTAAATAAGCTTGATGCGTAGATCATTCCTGTTCCTTATCCTATTTTTTGCAGTTATCCCGGCTTCTAAAAGCCAACTTTTAATCAGCAACAACAAATATCCTTTGGTCGACTTCCGGCCACCATTAAACATCAGTCCTCCTGCTTTGTCGGGTTCATTTGGAGAGCTAAGGGCTAATCACTTCCATTCGGGTATTGATTTAAGGACCAATCAGCAGGAAGGTTATCCGGTTTATGCCATTGCAGATGGTTATGTAGCAAGGATCAGGATTCAAAGCAGTGGATTTGGAAACGCATTGTATATCAATCATCCAAATGGATATACCTCGGTTTACGGCCATTTGCAGCGATACAACGCTAAACTTTCTGCGAAAGCGAAAGCAATCCAATATGAAAAGAAATCCTTTGATATCGATGAATTTCCTGCAGCGGATCTTATCCCGGTGTATAAGGGTGAGATCATCGCCTATTCCGGGAACACTGGCAGTTCTGGGGGGCCACACCTGCATTTCGAGATCCGCGATACAAAAACGGAGGCAACCATCAATCCGCAGCTCTTTGGCATTGAAGTGCCCGACCGGGTTAAACCAGTGATATCCGGCTTATACGCCTATCGTTTGGATCACCAGCCATTCAGCGAATTTACGCAGAAGATCCCTATCCCCCTGGTGGGTAGCGGTGGCGCTTACCGGGTGAACAATACCGTAAGTTTAAGCGGTGAAATTGGCTTCGGTATCGTTACTACGGATAGACACACCGGGATGTCTGGCACAAACGGCGTTTACTCCATCACCCTTGAAGTGGATGGCAGAGCGGTATTTACCTCGGCATTAGAGCGCTTCTCCTTTGAGAATAGTAAAGGCATCAACAGTCATATCGATTATCCTACGTTCCTGAATACACGGAGAAGCATTCAGAAGAGCTTCGTGGATCCTGGAAATCCATTGCAGATCTATAGCAACCTGGAAAACCGCGGCCGCATCAGTTTCAATGACGGCCTATTGCACGATCTAAAATATACCGTTACCGATGTTAAAGGTAATACCAGCACCATCAGTTTCAAGGTACAAGCAGCAGAGAACCCCGTGGTAGCTACAGTTCGCCCATTGAAAGGCATACTGTTCCCGTATAACCAGGTAAATGAATTCAAAACAGACAGTGTGTTTGTGCAGATCCAGCGTGGCAATCTGTACAACGACCTGGATTTTGTTTATAAAGCAGGCAATCAACTTGCGCCCCGTGGATACTCTGTGATCCATCACATACAAAATCGCTTAACACCTTTACATACTGGCTTTGACCTTTGGATTAAGCCAACCGCTTACTTGGGCGGCCTGGAAGAAAAGGCATTAATTGTGAGTACAACGGGTGCATCGCAAGGCGGCAGATATGAAGATGGTTTTGTGAAGGCAAAGCCACGTAACTTCGGAAGCTTCTACATCGCTGTAGATACCATTGCACCAACCATCACACCGCTGAACATTACCGATGGCAAGAGTATGCGTGGCTTTGGTAAGATGAATTTTAAGATCCGGGATAACCTCTCCGGCATCAAAAGCTTCAACGGATATATCGATGATAAGTGGGTGCTGATGGAGTTTGATGCGAAAACCGCGACGTTGTCACACACGTTTGATGGTAGTCTATCAAATGGGAAACATAACTTAACGCTCATTGTTGTAGATATGAAAGATAATTCAAAAACATTGGCGCTATCATTTTATAAATAAAAGATATGACAGAACTATCGGCAGGCATGCAGGCACCTGCAATCAATTCCAAAGACCAGGATGGCAATCCCATCAGCTTAGAGCAGTTTCGTGGCAAAACTGTGGTACTATACTTTTACCCGAAGGATGATACCCCAGGCTGTACGGCAGAGGCTTGCGACTTTAGAGATAACTACCAGCAGTTACTTAGTAAGGACATTGCAGTTTTAGGGGTTAGTGTGGATGATGAAGAATCTCACAAGAAGTTCATTAGTAAACACAGCTTACCCTTTCCGCTGATTTCCGATACAGATCACAAGATCGTAAATGACTATGGTGTTTGGGTTGAAAAGAACATGTATGGAAAGAAGTACATGGGTATCAACCGTAGAACATTCATCATTGATGAACAAGGTGTAATTAAAACGGTAGTTAAAAAGGTAGACACTAAAAATGCTTCTGCGCAGGTGCTAGAACTACTTTCAGTTTAATAAAAAAATTAAGCCTTAAATAATACCTTTACAAATATTAACTATTCCAGCTAAATGAAACATACAATCAAAGAATTAGAAGATATTGCTTCTCAAGTCAGAAGGGATATCGTACGAATGGTGCATGGCTGTCAATCAGGTCACCCGGGAGGGTCACTTGGCTGTGCGGATTTCATGACTGCCCTGTATTTTGAAGTTATGAACCACAACACCGACTTCAATATGGATGGCATCGGAGAAGATTTATTCTTCTTGTCTAACGGGCACATCTCCCCGGTTTGGTACAGTGTACTTGCAAGGTCGGGCTATTTTGATATTGCAGAACTGGCAACTTTCAGAAAGCTTAACGCAAGGTTACAAGGGCACCCGACAACGCATGAGCACCTTCCAGGTGTGAGAATTGCTTCCGGATCTCTGGGTCAGGGCTTCTCTGTTGCGATCGGTGCTGCCATGGCGAAGAAGTTGAATAAGGACAAATCTTTGGTATTTACGCTGCATGGTGATGGAGAGTTACAGGAAGGTCAGAATTGGGAAGCAATCATGTTTGCACCTTTCAACAAAGTTGACAACCTGATTTCTACAATCGATTATAATGGTCAGCAGATTGATGGCCCAACAGAAAAAGTATTATCCTTGGACAACCTTCAGGCTAAGTTTGAAGCGTTTGGCTGGCATGTAATTACTTCTGACGGTAACGATATGGATAATATCTGTAAGGCATTGCACTACGCAAAATCACTTACCGGAAAAGGAAGGCCAATTCTTAACCTGATGAGTACACAGATGGGTTATGGAGTTGACTACATGGTTGGCTCACATAAATGGCACGGCACTGCGCCAAATGATGCGCAGTTAGAAAGCGCATTGGGTCAAATCTCTAGTTCATTATCCGACTATTAATCAGAATCACGTGAAAAAGTATACATATACAGAAAAAAAAGACACCAGATCTGGCTTTGGTGCCGGACTGCATGAAGCAGGAAAACGCAACGAGAACGTCGTAGCACTATGTGCCGATTTGAAGGGTTCATTGAAAATGGACGACTTCGCGAATGAATTTCCTGATCGCTACATTCAGGTTGGTATTGCAGAAGCAAACATGATCGGGATGGCAGCAGGTTTAACCATCGGCGGCAAAATCCCTTTCACCGGAACGTTTGCGAACTTCTCTACTGGCCGTGTTTATGACCAGATCAGACAGTCTGTTGCCTACTCGAACAAGAACGTAAAGATCTGTGCTTCTCACGCCGGTTTAACCTTGGGTGAAGATGGTGCAACACACCAGATCCTTGAAGATATTGGGTTGATGAAAATGCTGCCTGGCATGACCGTGATTAATCCATGCGATTATAACCAGACCAAAGCGGCTACCTTAGCGATCCTTGAACATGAGGGCCCTGTTTACCTGCGTTTTGGTCGCCCTAGTGTGCCAATCTTTACGCCTGCGGATCAGGACTTCCAGATCGGTAAAGCCTGGATGGTTAATGAAGGTAAAGATGTAACCATCATTGCCACCGGCCACATGGTTTGGAAAGCGATTGAGGCTGGTGAGGAACTTGAAAAGCTTGGCATAGATGCGGAGATCATCAACATTCACACGATTAAACCGCTGGATGAGGAAGCAATCCTGAAATCTGTACAGAAAACTGGCTGTGTGGTTACTTGTGAAGAGCACAACAAGTTTGGTGGACTAGGTGAAAGCGTTGCCCGCTTACTTACTACACAGTTCCCTGCACCTCAGGAATTCGTGGCCGTAAACGACAGTTTCGGTGAGAGTGGTACCCCGGATGAATTGATGACGAAGTACGGTTTAGATACTGTGAACATTGTTGAGGCTGTTCAAGCTGTCTTGAAACGTAAAAAATAATCTATGAAGCAGGTTGAAGACGCAGAAATTCTACAAAAGTTTTCAGATGAAAAAACCCGTCAGGAGGCCTTCGGCCTGCTTCTAAATAAATACCAGCAGAAAATATACTGGCATATCCGCCGTATGGTCATCAACCATGATGACACGGATGACCTTGTGCAAGACGTCTTTGTGAAGGTCTGGAAGAACCTGGGTAACTTCAGGAACGACTCACAGCTGTATACCTGGATCTATAGAATTGCTAGCAACGAATCCATTACCTTCCTGAACAAACAGAAGCGCCAGAACAATACCCCACTGGATGAGGTATCGCAGGAAGTCGTAGAACGTTTGGTAGAACCCTCCTACTTCAATGGCACAGAAATCCAGCTGAAACTGCAGCGTGCCATTCTGACCTTACCAGAGAAACAAAGACTGATTTTTAATATGAAGTACTTCGATGAAATGAAGTATGAAGAGATTTCTGAAGTATTGGGTACCTCGGTAGGTGCGCTTAAAGCTTCATTTCACATTGCGGTGAAAAAAATCGAAGCTTTCATGCTAAATGAAGACATCAGGTTTTAAACCTTTTAGCAATAACATCATCTATATAAGCGTAATGGATAATAATTTAGAACATAATGATTGGAAAGATGAGGCACCACATCTCTCCCGTTTGCCTAAGGTAAATCCTTTTGCTGTTCCTGAGCAGTATTTCGAAGGCTTAAGTGACAAGATCCGCGCAGCGGTTTTTGTAGATGAACTGAAAGCTAAAGCCGGTTTTCCGGAATCCAAAGTTCCCGCAGGCTACTTCGAGCAGCTTCCTGATGAGATCAATGCTAAAATCACCCTTGATGCGCTTCAGTTGCCCAAAGATGCAGGCTATACTGTTCCTGAAGGCTACTTTGATCGGATTAATACCACGATCCTGCAGGCGGTATCACAAGCAGCTACACCGGAAGTAAAGGTTAGGAAACTCTGGCCATCAAAATTGACCAGATACGCGGCAGCGGCATGTTTGGCCCTAATCACCAGCTTTGCCGTTTACCTGAACCAGGACAGGCTATTTAAGACTGCTGAAAAGGTAAGCAACACTGCCGCGCTGAATGAAGATCCGATGTTGTGGGATATCGAAGAGGACCTGATCATGGAGCAAATGGAAAGCGGAAGTTCCGGTATGATCACCAACACCTCTGCCACTTCCGCCGAACTGGAGGACTATATAATCAATCACTATTCGCAATATGAGATTGCATCGAACCTATAAGCAATGACGATTTGGGCGATAAAAGAAAATTAAAGAACATGAAAAATTTATGGATTGCAGTTTTACTCGTTTTCATACCAGCAATACTAAAGGCACAGGACCGCAGTGGCAGAAGTGAAGAGATTGAGTCTTACAAAATTGCTTATCTAACACAGAAACTGGACCTCTCCCCTAGTGAGGCTAAGGTTTTCTGGCCAATATACAACGAGTGGCAAAAGGAACTTCGTGGCCTATGGTCGGAAAGAAATAAGAATGTAATCAGCCATCGTAAAACGGATGAGATTGAAGCGCTTTCAGATAATGAAATCCATGCGCTGATTACCAATGAGATTAACTACAAACAACGCAACCTGAACATCGAAAAGAAATATTACAGTAAGTTGAAATCAAGCTTGCCTTTAAAGGTTGTCGGCAAATATTACCGAGCTCAGGAAACCTTCAAAAAGGAACTACTTAACCGGTTCGGAAGAGGTAGAAACAATGCTGGTAGCAAATAAACCTTAGATATACACATAAAAAAAGCGTTCATTTTCATGAACGCTTTTTTTATGTGTATATACTGGATTACAATTGTTTGTCTAACTTTCCTGATAGTACAGACTTAGGAACTGCGCCAACTTGTTTATCTACAACTTCACCGTTTTTGAAGAACAATAAAGCAGGGATATTACGGATGCCAAATTTGGTAGAGATCTGTGGATTGTTATCAACGTTAACTTTACCAACAACTGCTTTTCCTTCGTATTCTTTGGAGATTTCGTCTACAACTGGACCTACCATGCGACAAGGACCGCACCATTCTGCCCAAAAATCTACCAACACTGGTTTATCTGAATTTAATACAACTTCCTCGAAGTTTGCATCTGTAATTTCTAAAGCCATAATTTATATTTCTGATTAAGTTTCTTACTATCCTAAATGGATGATCTGATTTTACAAAGATAATAATCAATACTTATGCCACGGTATGCTTTGCAGGCTTTATGACATTAGTTCAACTTGTACGTAACAACGTTCAATGCAGTAACCTTCTCCAGGAATTCATTATTCGGATTTATCCTTAATGACTTGGAAGGCAAATCCAGAACAACATTCTGTTCCCTATCGTATACAGCGAAATGTAATTGGCAGTTTTGCTGTTCGGTACTCGACTTATTCTCTTCTATGATCCCGTTGATTTCGGCCATAAAGTCGTCGTTTATACCTTCTATGGGGATCTGGATGGTAATGCATTTTGCCAGCTTGTCACGTAGTTCAGACAGAAGTGCCATAGAGGTTACCTTGAACTCCCAATCGCCTTCTTTGCGGAAACGCTCGCCTACCCTTCCGCGGATTTGGAGAAAATAACCTTCCGTCAGGAACTGCTTGAACTTAATAAAATCATCACCAAATAACGCCAGCTCACAGCTTTCATCATAATCTTCAAACATGAAGGTTCCGAAAGGTTTACCGGTTTTGGTCATGCGTTGTGCAGCAGCAACAACCAGTCCTCCAACAACCAACTCCTTGTTCTTTAAAGCTTCGAACTCCGCAAGGGTTTCTTCATTTGTATCGCCTGTGCGGATCTTATTGATTATAGACAGGTGTTTAACATTATGTAAACAGAAGTTGTTCAACTCGAAACGATAGTTGTCTAATGGGTGACCAGACAGGAATATTCCGATTGCATCTTTCTCGTATTTGAGCTTGTCGATCAGGGTCCACTCTGGTGCTACAGGCAAACTTGGTTCCAGGATGAGATCTGCAACGGTACCACCGAATAAAGAGGATTGTGCTGATGATTCATTGTTCTGGAAGTCGTTCGCATACTTGATCAGCTTTTCAATACCATTCATCTTATCATTGATACCGATAAAGAAGTATTGTGCCCGGTGATAACCGAAGCCATCAAAAGCCCCGCTATATACAAAGCTTTCGTAAGCTTTCTTATTCACGGTACGGGTATTTGCACGTTTGGCGAAGTCATGAACACTTTTAAACGGTCCATTTAACTTACGCTCCTCGATAATACTTTCCACGGCCTTTTCACCCACGCCCTTCACGGCAGACAAACCAAAACGTACCTGTCCCCTGTCGTTTACGGAGAACTTAATGTCCGACTCATTTACATCGGGTCCAAGTACCTGAACACCCATCTGGCGACATTCTTCCATAAAGAAGGCCACCTGTTTGATGTCGTTCATGTTGTTGGATAGTACCGCAGCCATATACTCCGCTGGATAGTGTGCCTTCAGGTATGCCGTCTGGTAAGCAATCCAGGCGTAACAAGTAGAGTGCGACTTGTTGAAGGCGTAAGAAGCAAAGGCTTCCCAGTCTTTCCAGATCTTCTCCAGGGTGGCCGGTGAATGTCCCTTAGCTGCTGCTTGAGACACGAACTTCGGCTTCATCTTATCGAGTACATCCTTTTGTTTCTTACCCATCGCCTTACGCAGAACGTCGGCCTCACCTTTGGTGAAGTCAGCCAGCTTTTGCGAGAGCAACATCACCTGCTCCTGGTACACGGTGATACCATAAGTTTCTTTCAGGTACTCCTCACAGGCATCAAGGTCATATTTAATTTCTTCTTCGCCGTTCTTACGTCGTACGAAACTTGGAATGTACTCCAGTGGTCCCGGCCGGTACAAAGCGTTCATGGCAATTAAGTCCCCGAAGACGGTAGGCTTAAGTTCCTTCATGTACTTCTGCATACCGCTGGATTCGTACTGGAAGATACCTATGGTTTCACCCCTTTGGAAAAGCTCGTAGGTTTTTACGTCATCAATCGGGAACTGATCCGGGTCCAGCTGAATACCGGTACGCAAACGCACCAGTTTCACGGTATCCTTGATCAAGGTCAGGGTTTTCAACCCCAGGAAGTCCATTTTGAGCAATCCGGCGCTTTCCACCACCGAGTTGTCAAACTGGGTAACATATAAATTGGAGTCCTTAGCAGTTGCTACAGGAACAAAGTTTGTAATATCATCTGGCGTAATGATTACACCACAGGCGTGAATACCAGTATTTCTTAAGGATCCCTCGAGGATCTTCGCCTGCTGAATGGTCTCCCCGCTGAGGTTTCCAGCAGAAGCGGCGGCCTTCAGTTCCAGTACGCGTTCATATTCATCGGCACGAAGTCCGCCTTTTAAAGCTGCCTCATCAAGTGAGAATATCTTGGCGAGTTTCATGTTCGGGATCAGCTTGGCGATCTTGTCCGCCTCAAATAACGGTAGGTCAAGCACCCTTGCAGTATCCCTTATGGATGATTTCGCAGCCATTGTACCATAGGTGATGATCTGCGCCACCTGGTTTGCACCGTACTTATTGATTACATAATCCATGACACGGCTCCTGCCCTCGTCATCAAAGTCGATATCGATATCGGGCATGGAAACCCTGTCCGGGTTCAGGAAACGCTCAAATAGCAGGTCGTACTTGATCGGATCGATGTTGGTGATCCATAAACAGTATGCGACAACGGAACCCGCCGCAGATCCCCGGCCCGGTCCTACGGATACGTCCAGCTTTCTAGCCTGTGCAATGAAATCCTGTACAATCAGGAAGTAACCAGGGTATCCCGTCTTCTCAATAGTTTTTAATTCGAAGTCCAGGCGCTCGTCTATCTCTGGCGTAATGACCCCATAACGGCGCTTTGCCCCTTCGTAGGTAAGATGTCTGAGGTATTTGTTCTCCCCACGTTTGCCGCCGTCAACGTCATCTTCAGCTACAATAAACTCCTCAGGAATATCGAACTTGGGAAGTAATACTTCCCTGGCAAGTTTAAAGGACTCAACTTTATCTGCAATCTCCTGTGTATGGTAAATGGCCTCCGGCAGATCATTGAAGAGCTGCTTCATCTCTTCAGGCGATTTGAAGTAGTACTCTTGGTTTGGCAAGCCATAACGATAGCCACGGCCGCGACCTATTGGTGTGGCCTGCTTTTCGCCATCTTTAACGCACAACAAGATATCATGCGCATTGGCGTCCTTTTTATCGATGTAATAAGTATTATTGGTAGCCACCAGCTTCAGGCCGTGTTTACGCGCCAGCTGGATCAGTGTTCTGTTCGCAATATCTTCATCCTCCTGGTTATGGCGCATGATCTCGATATAGAAATCATCACCAAACTCGCCTTTCCACCATTCAAGTGCGGCTTCAGCCTGATGCTCACCAAGGTTCAGGATCTTACTGGCAATCTCCCCATATAAGTTACCAGACAGCACAATCAGGTCTTCTTTATACTGGGAAATCAGCTCGCGGTCTACCCTTGGCACATAGTAGAAGCCTTTGGTATAGGCTATGGAAGATAGTTTAGCCAGGTTATGGTAGCCATTCTTGTTCTTCGCAAGCAGCACCATCTGGTAGCCGTTGTCTTTTTTAGATTTATCCAGGTGATTATCGCAAACGAAGAACTCACAGCCAATGATAGGCTTCAGCAGAACCTCAGTAGGCGTTTCACCCGCTTCAAGGGCAGCCTTATTCTTTGCCTCCGCAGCTTTATTATGGTTGGCCACCTGGCTCACAAAGTGAAATGCGCCCATCATATTGGCATGGTCAGTCATGGCGACTGCAGGCATTTTATACTTTGCCGCAGCTTTGATAAGCCCGGGAATGTTTATGGTAGATTGTAATACGGAGAACTGCGTGTGGTTATGCAAATGAATAAAATTCGCATTGCTGAGTTCTCGTTTGTTGTCGTTTAAAGTAGCGCGGGAAATCACTTCCGCTGGTTTCTGTAAGCGACGTTTGATCTCTTCAGAAGCAGCCTTCAGGTTAATGTGTGTTAAACCTACGGTTTCAATAACACCCGGATTAGCCTGTTTGAAGTTGCGGAGGTATTCCTGATCAAGACCAAGTTCTTCCGGACGGAAAGCATCGGACTTCAGCAACTGCAGGAAACAGCGGGATGTTGCCTCTACGTCTGCGGTAGCGTTATGGGCTTCAGCGAAAGGTACGCCAAAAAGGTAGCTGTGGAGCTCTGTTAAGGTGGGCAGCTTGAATTTACCACCACGACCACCAGGCAGTTGCAGCAGATTCGCGGTCACCTCGGTACAGGTATCCAGTACCGGCATGTCGGTCAGCCTCGTTTCTATGCCCAAGCGGTGAAATTCACAGGCCATTACATTGACGTCGAAGCCGATATTCTGGCCTACAGCAAACCTGGATTTCGAAAGCGCGATGTTGAATTCGGCCAACACTGCTTCCAGTTCTTCACCTTCTTCCTGTGCAAGCTCCGTACATATTCCGTGAATCTTTTCCGCATCGTAGGGGATGTTAAAGCCATTTGGCTTTACTAGATAACTCTTATGTTCCAGCAACTTACCCAGATCATCATGCAGCTGCCAGGCCACTTGAATGCATCGCGGCCAGTTTTCCGTGTCCGTGATTGGTGCATTGTAGTTACGTGGTAAACCGGTGGTTTCTGTGTCGAAGATAAGATACATAGGAGTTTAAGCGTATTCTGAATTGGAGATCCAAAATTACTCAAATACCTGCTTAAAATACCGAATATTTCAATTTAGACTTTTGCCTTACAGTTTAGCCCTATTAGTTAATTTGTTCTTTAGACAGCTTCGGAATAGGATGTTCCTGAGAGATAAGTTTGTGGGTCTCGTAACCTTTTTGCTTGCAACGATAGATGATCTCATCCAGCAATTCCTGATCCAGGTAAGGCTTTCTGGACATGATGAACAGGAACTTGCATTCCGGATGACCGATAACCGCGTAAGAATAATCTTCGGCCAATTCAATAACCCAGTAATCTACCTTAAAAGGCCAGATAAACTGCAATTTGAACTCTGCGTTATTGGTGCCTTTAACAACATAGAGTTTCGATCGGATATATTTTGCGGTTTGCTCCCCCGCAACTTTGAAGTTCGTAAACACTGCGTAGTAACCGTCCGGATGGATTACATAGGTCTCCGTAGTCTGTCGCCAATGCTTATCCATGAAAGTAGATATGGAATATAATGTATACCATTTCCCTGCAAATGACAATATATCTACCCTTTCTACAGGTGTATTTTCCATAACTGTATTCTCTATTATTAAGCCCCCGGTGCCGGAATGTTAAATCTAGATAAATAACCACTTATTAGAAATAAAGTTTTAAAAACGATTTTTTAAAGCACCCAAAATTGATACCTTCGAAAGGGTCGCGAGGTACGCTTTTTGCCCTATGGAGCAGGCAAACAGGTCCCTTACCGGAGGGTTGAAGGACATTAAAACCGCTAACTTAAATTGGAAAATATGAAAATAACTGTAGTAGGTGCAGGAGCTGTCGGCGCAACATGCGCGGATAACATCGCCCGCAAGGAGCTGGCACAAGAGCTTGTGTTGTTGGACATTAAAGAAGGTTTTGCTGAAGGAAAAGCAATCGACATGATGCAGACCGCAGCACTCTTAGGCTTTGACACAAAGATCACCGGAGTAACCAACGACTACAGCCAGACCGCCGGATCTGCCGTTGCAGTAATCACCTCGGGGTTACCCAGGAAACCAGGTATGACACGCGAAGAATTGATCGGTATCAATGCTGGCATCGTAAAAGGTGTAGCAGAAAATATACTTAAATACTCCCCAGAGGCCATCATTGTAGTCATTAGTAATCCTATGGATACCATGACCTACCTGGCATTAAGATCCTTAAACTTACCGAAGAACAGAATTATCGGAATGGGTGGTATCCTGGACAGTGCGAGGTTCAAATACTACCTCAGCAAAGCGCTAGACTGCAATTCCAGCGATCTACAAGGCTTCGTAATCGGGGGCCATGGCGATACCACCATGATTCCACTGACCAGATATACAACCTACCAGAGCCTGCCAGTAAGTAACTTGCTTGATGAAGCTACGCTGGAGAAAGTTGCTGCAGATACCATGGTGGGTGGTGCAACATTGACCGGATTGTTAGGTACATCAGCATGGTACGCGCCGGGTGCCGCAGGTGCTGCACTGGTAGAAAGTATTGTACGTGATGAAAAGAAGATCTTTACCTGCTGTGTTGCCCTGGAGGGCGAATATGGCCAGGCAGACATCTGTCTGGGCGTACCGGTTGTTGTGGGCAAAGACGGCTGGGAGTCTATCATAGACTTCAAACTGACCCCTGAGGAACAAGCAAAATTTGACCGGAGTGCAGATGCTGTTCGCAGCATGAACAATGTGCTTACAGAAATGAAATTAATCTAATTGAATGAGAACAATTCGTGTCCCATTAAAACTGATAAACTTACAAGACGACGGTTTCCACCTCCTGGTGGAAATTGTTGTTTTTGGGGAAAGCCATTGGGCAGTATTAGATACCGGTGCTTCAAGATCGGTATTTGATAAAACTCTTTTGGAGAAAAATATTGCAGCAGATGATATTGAAGCTGTTAACACAGCGGATGAAAATGTTGCAACGACCTTATTTAGCACTTCCACAACCGCAGTCGCCACCATACCCAAGCTGAAGATCGGAAAGTTAAAACTGAAGAAGTATCAAGCTGTAGGGCTAGACTTGCAAAGCGTAAATGAGGCCTATGAACATTTAGGTCATCCGCTCGTTGCAGGGATTATTGGCGGTGATATCCTGATCAGGTACAAAGCGAAGATTGATTATAAACGGCTGCTGCTTAAGTTATATAAATAACTCCACCAGCTGTTCCCACTCTTCGTCCAACGTGATGGCTGGCCTTTTCTCCCCTGCTCTGCTATACCAGTAATCCGCATTCCAGATGTCTCCTTCTTTCCTGTGCAAGTAAGCATGGAGATGCGCTGAACGCTTGTCGCCCAGCTGATCAATGAGATCATGTGCCGCTTTCCAATCACCTTTGCCATCATACCAAAGTGACTGCAGATGCAGGGAAAGATTTTCCGGCAGTTCATCACTACTTAAACATGCTTTAAATTCTTCCAGGTTTTTCATAACGGCTAAATTTACTACTTTCCTGCAGGTATGGTCTTCTGATTACGTAACCCAAGCTGCTTAATCAAATCCCGGTAAGTCACCAGCTCGAACTGCTTACCCGCCATTTCCTGGAAATCCTTAGAAAGCACCATATCTAATTCCGTTTGCCGGTGACTACTTGCATTGCTGCTCATCATGCTGCTGTTCATATCTGTCATGGCGTCCATCTCGGGTGTCGCCTGTGCAATATGCAGAATTACCATATTTGCAGGCGCCGCAGCGGATAAATTCTCAAGCACCTTCATAAAGGCTTGTTTCTTTGTCGCAACGGGTTCGCCCCACATGTCATTATACGCTTCTCCGAAATAGGTTACCTCGCTTAAAGGCGATATCCCAAGCTTGTACTTCTTAGCCAGCTTTTCCGTAAGGCTACGCAGTTCTGGTGTAGACAAGGCAATCCCCATGTGCGGATCAATATAGGAGATCTGCAAACCGGAAGAAATCGCACGTTCAATCTGTGCACTCAGCTCCCGCTCTACTTCTTCAAGCTTGTATTTATTCTTCTGAAAGGCCGTGGTCGAAGGCAGGAAATACCCCAGGCTATCCACCAGGCTAGGCACAGCTGATTGCCCTAATACCGGGCCCCAGCGATAGTTCTTCCACTCCGCCGTCAGGGTTAAATGAACCCCTACCGCTACATTCGGATACTTCTTTAATACTTCTACCGCTTCCTGGTACCAGGGACAAGCAAACATCACAGAAGCGGAAAAGGGAATACCGGTTTTACCCACTTCATCAATGGCCGTATTCACCGCATGGTTCATACCGATGTCGTCAAACCGTAGGAGTACTTTAGGGAGTTTGCCAGATGCGCTTTGCGCAACAGCATGTAAACTGCCGATTAGCAGCATCAAAAAGAGGAAATGCTTTTTCATAGGATATTTGGTTATTCCTAATATCCGTTATTATCCCCTAAAGTGAATAACCAAGCAAAAAAACTTATCCAATTTTCAGGGAAGTCATGGTCAGAGAACCAGCAACGGCTTTATCATTAAAGAAGGATAGTTCATCAGCGGCGGTCCTCAATCCCAGCGTATACATCAGCGGCATATAGTGCTCCGGTGTGGGAACGGCCATCAAAGCATCAGTTCCCAAACTCTGGTAGTTAAAGAGTGGCTCATAGTGCTGCTCCATGATCAATGATTTAAACTTCTCGTTGATGTTCAGCGCCCAGTCGTAACCATATTCCGGTTCGTCCATTTTATCCCAGGCCACCATCCGGAGGTTATGTACCATATTACCCGATCCGATGATCAGCACCCCTTTTTTGCGCAAGGCACTGAGCTCCTTCGCCAATTCAAAATGGTAAGCCGGACCTTTTGTATAATCAATGCTCAACTGCAACACTGGGACATTTGCCTGGGGATACATGTGCCGAACTACAGTCCAGGTGCCATGGTCCAATCCCCAGTCATGATCAAGCTCCACCTGCGTAGAATGAAACAGCGAAGCCGTTTCCCTGGCAAGATCAGGCATTCCGGGTGCCGGATATTGTACATCGAACAAGGCCTGCGGAAATCCGCCAAAATCATGAATGGTCTCCGGGAAATCCATCGCCGTGATCTTCGTACCCCTGGATAACCAATGCGCAGAGACAACTAACACCGCTGCCGGTACAGGTATCTTTTCCGCCATAGCTTTCCAGCCACGTGAAAAGTCGTTATCCTGAATACCGTTCATTGGAGAGCCATGGCCAATAAACAATACCGGCATCACATATTCCTTTTCAGGTAATTGGTTCGTGAAGGTTTTGAATGATCTTAGACTGTCCATGATTGCTCCTTTTTTGTATGTAGTACAAATTTAACCTATCCTTGAAGGCTTTCCATTGACCCAGGTTAAGAAAGCCAGGTGTTGAGCGCTTATTTATTAACTTCGCAGCTTTAGTTAGACTTAAATCGGTAAGATGCCGAAAAAGCAATTGCAGGAATACACCAATAAAAAACCATGACTTCAAGAAAGACCAATACACCAGCAGCCAAAACGTATGAAAACCTGATCGAGCGAATTGACTTCAGTCTGGAAAGAACTGATCGTGCTTATGAATCCACCGAATTCCGCTCCTGCACCTTCAATGACCTTTCTGGCGTAGCCTTTACTGATTGTCTCTTCTCCTCCTGCAACTTGAGCAATGCCCAGGTGAGCAAAGCAAAAGCACAGGACTTAACCTTCCGTGACTGCAAGCTGATCGGCATCAACTTTTACCAAATGCTGGACTTCGGTTTTTCCTTACACTTCGAAAACTGCCTGCTGGACTATGCAAGTTTCGACAAGAAGAAAATGAACAAAAGCAGCTTTAAAAACTGCAAGCTGCATGGCGTAAACTTCAGTAAAGCTGACCTTTCAAAAGTTATCATGGTCGATTGCGACCTGGTAGATGCCATCTTCGACGGTACCAATCTTTCTGGAATGGACTTCAGCACCAATAGAAATTTCAGCATTGACCCGCAGTTAAACCTGGTGAAGAAAACAAGGTTTGCAGCTACTACTCTTTCAGCATTACTGACCAAGTTCGACATCATTATAGAATAACGTTACAGCAGGCGCTACCTTGAGGGGGACTATACAAGGTATTAACAGGGGCTTAACCCGTCGATAGCCTTGTCGGGGCCTTGTTAAGGCCCTGTCAACCCCTTGTCAACCCCTTGTTAACCTCAGCGCTGGCCGTCAGCTCTGCCGACCACATTAAAAACCAATTACACAAAAAAAGCCCTGCAAGTTTTACACCTGCAGGGCCTTCTATATCAAGCGAATCTAAGCGTTAAGCATCGATTTTCGCGTATTTTGCATTTCTTTCAATGAAGTCCCTTCTTGGTGCCACCTCATCACCCATTAACATGGAGAAGGTACGGTCGCAATCAGCAGCGTTTTCAATGGTTGCCTGCATCAAGGTACGGGTAGCCGGGTTCAAAGTCGTTTCCCAAAGCTGTTCAGCGTTCATCTCACCCAAACCTTTGTAACGTTGAATGTGAACACTTTCCTCTTTACCTGCACCTTTTAAGCGTTGTACAGCAGCATCACGTTGCTGATCATTCCAGCAATATTCCTGCTCTTTACCTTTTTTAACCAGGTACAACGGTGGCGCAGCGATGTAAACATAACCAGCCTCAATAAGCGCCTTCATGTAACGGAAGAAGAAAGTCAGGATCAGCGTCGTAATGTGCGATCCGTCGATATCAGCATCCGTCATGATCACGATCTTGTGGTAGCGAAGTTTAGTAAGGTTTAGTGCCTTATCATCTTCCGGCGTACCGATGCTCACACCAAGGGCGGTAAACATGTTCTTGATCTCGTCATTTTCGTAGATCTTGTGCTCCATGGCTTTCTCCACGTTCAGGATCTTTCCTTTTAGTGGAAGAATGGCCTGGAAGTTACGATCACGTCCTTGTTTAGCAGTTCCACCTGCGGAGTCACCCTCCACCAGGTACAGCTCACATTTTACCGGATCACTGTCAGAACAATCCGCAAGTTTACCTGGCAAACCAGATCCACCCATTACAGACTTACGCTGTACCATTTCCCGGGCTTTACGAGCAGCAGCACGGGCAGTGGCAGCAAGGATAACTTTATTGATAATTAAACGGGCTTCCTTTGGATTTTCTTCCAGGTAATTGTTTAAAGCTTCACCAACGGCGATATCAACCGCACCCATAACCTCAGAGTTACCCAATTTGGTTTTGGTCTGACCTTCAAATTGTGGTTCGGCAACTTTTACAGATACTACAGCGGTAAGTCCTTCTCTAAAGTCATCACCGGTAATTTCAATCTTCAGGTTTTTAACCAACCCTGATTTATCTGCATAAGCTTTCAGCGTACGGGTTAGACCTCTTCTGAAACCAGCGATGTGTGTACCACCTTCGTGAGTATTAATATTGTTTACGTAAGAGTGTACGTTCTCTGCGTAGCTGTCATTATACTGAAGTGCTAGCTCAACGGGGATACCGTTTTTCATGCCTTCAACGTAAATCGGCTCCGCAATAAGTGACGGACGGTTACCATCAAGGAACTGAACGAACTCTTTTAGACCACCTGAAGAAAGGAAAAGCTCTGATAAAAAGTTTCCTTCTTCGTCTTCTTCACGCTCGTCGGTCAGCGTTAAGCTGATGCCTTTATTTAAGAAAGACAATTCTCTTAAACGTGAAGCAAGCGTGTCATAACGATATTCTGTAGATTGTGAGAAGATCTCCGGATCTGGAGAGAAAGTGATTACCGTACCACGCTTTTCTGTTTCGCCTACGACTTTAACGTCGTACTGCGGCTTTCCCTTTGCATATTCCTGAACCCAAACTTTTCCTTCACGATGTACTTCAGCTTTAAGGTGTGTAGACAAAGCGTTCACACAACTTACCCCCACACCGTGTAAACCACCGGATACTTTGTAAGTATCTTTATCGAATTTACCACCGGCGTGAAGCACGGTCATTACAACTTCTAATGCAGATTTCTTTTCCTTCTGCATCATTCCGGTAGGAATACCACGACCATTATCGGATACGCGGATAGAATTATCTTTAAGAATAGTAACAGTAATGGTGTCGGCATGACCAGCTAAAGCTTCGTCAATGGAGTTATCGACAACTTCATACACCAGGTGGTGTAGACCTTTAACACCGGTATCCCCTATATACATCGAAGGGCGCTTACGCACCGCTTCCAATCCTTCTAATACCTGTATATTATCTGCCGAATAATTTGACTTTGGATCTTTTTCTTCGCTCATATTTTTTAGTAATACAATAAGCTTCAAAAATAGCGATTTTAGCCCAAATAGCCGAATATTTGAGCAACTATTTGACTTAATGGGGACTAAAAAAGCGTTAAAAAAGCATCTTTCTTAGGATACTAAATTTGAAATTTTATATTTGCTAAAATTATCAGTTCTGTTTAACGGGCGACGAGGCATTTTGAGCTTCCATTGCAGAATAAATCCAAGAAATTTCAAATCAACAATTCAAAATAGATGAACATTAAGACGTTACAATTCGGTAAAATAGCAGCTGCAGTTGCACTGGTTTCAGTTATGGCTGCTTGTCAGAACAAAGAAACCGCTACCACTACCCCAACCAAATCTGCTGATGCCGGTACCGTAAGCACTAAAGATCAGATTGTATATGTGAACTCAGATTCATTATTGACCAAATACGATTACTTCAAAGACTTAAAAACCAAACTTGACGGGAAAGCAAAAAGCGCTGAGCAGGATATGGGTTCAAAAACACAAGCTTTTCAGCGTGAGGTAGCACAATATCAGCAACAGCAAAACACCATGGCTGCTGATCAGCGCGCTGCTACAGAACAAAGACTTGCACGTAAACAGCAAGAGTTGCAGGCTTATCAGCAAAATGCTGGTGCTGCTTTGCAGAATGAGCAAGCTACAGAACAAGAAAAACTTTACGACAAAGTTGCTGACTACCTTAAAGGTTATGCAAAAACCAAAGGTTACAAAATGGTGTTGACTTACTCTAAAGGCAACAGCGCAATCTTATTTGCTGACGAATCTTTAGATATCACCACCGAAGTGATCAAAGGTTTAAATGAAGACTATAAATCAACCAAGAAATAGTTAGAAGCTTATATAATATTTAAAAAATGCCCTAGTGATAGGGCATTTTTTATGTGATTAGTTTAGTCGTTCAGATCGCCCTCTTTCTCAAAGAAATTGTCGGTATGTTCATCGATCTCCCTTCGGTCGCGCTTGGTAGGCCTGCCTGTTCCACGATCACGCTTCATCACTGGTGAGTGGAAAACAGATTTATATGCAACGGTATCCTCCAAAGGCGTGATGTCTTTGTACTTGGTAACAGCAATCTTATACTCCGAACGCTGGTGTAGCAGTTCGAGTACTTCAATAACCTTCTTCTCTATACCCTTAGATACCTGGTAAACATCACCCGGCTTAACGATGGCCGAGGGTTTAACGTTCTGACCATTCTGTTTTACGCGGCCCGCCCGGCAAGCTTCCGTTGCGTTGGTGCGGGTTTTGAAGAGCCTTATCGCCCACAAATATTTATCTATTCTCAGTTTTTCCTGTTCAGCCATAAAACAGCAAAATTACATAACAAACAGCCAGCAATACATAAAATTGATTTATTTTGTCAAAAATTAGATAAAAACATGATAGCAGATTTAAGAAAGTTAATTGAGGCCGCATGGGAGGACAGATCTTTACTAGAATATAGCGAGTATGCAGAGGCCGTTGAAACGGTGATTATGCAGTTAGACAGAGGCGAATTGCGCGTTGCTGAACCAGTTATGAACTCTTGGGGCATCAACGAGTGGGTTAAAAAAGCGGTAATCCTATACTTTCCGATCAGAAAGATGCGTGAAATTGAAGTTGGTCCTTTCGTGTTTCATGATAAAATGAAGCTGAAAACCAACTACAAAGAGCTTGGTGTTCGCGTGGTACCTCATGGTATTGCAAGATTCGGTGCTTATTTGGCGAAAGGCGTGATCATGATGCCTTCGTACGTGAATATTGGTGCTTATGTAGACGAAGGTACCATGGTTGATACCTGGGCTACGGTTGGTTCATGCGCACAGATCGGTAAAAACGTACACTTAAGCGGTGGTGTTGGTATTGGTGGTGTTTTAGAGCCTATTCAGGCTGCACCAGTGATCATTGAAGATAACGTATTTATCGGTTCAAGAGCCATCGTGGTTGAAGGTGTTCGTGTAGAATCAGAAGCGGTATTGGGTGCGAATGTGGTACTTACGGCATCAACCAAAATCATCGACGTAACTGGTCCTGAACCCGTAGAATACAAAGGTATTGTACCGGCAAGATCTGTGGTTATTCCAGGTACTTATGCTAAGAAGTTCCCTGCAGGTGAATATCAGGTACCATGTGCCTTGATCATCGGTAAGAGAAAAGAATCAACTGATAAAAAGACATCATTGAATGATGCGTTAAGAGAAAATAACGTAGCGGTTTAATGAAAATCGGATTTGACGGTAAACGGGCGGCCAATAATTTAACCGGCTTAGGTAATTATAGCCGCTCGTTGATATTACAACTGGCAAATTATTTTCCGAATAACGAATATTTGGTCTATACCTCCAAAGTAAAGGACCACCCCCAGATACAGGCATTCTTTAAAACAGAGGCGATCAAGCTGCAACTTGCCTGGAAAGATCTGCTCTGGAGAAGCTTCGGCATCCTCAAGCAACTGAAAGCAGACGACATACAGCTCTACCACGGACTGAGCCAGGAGCTCCCATTTGGGATTGCTTCATCCGGAATTAAGTCCATCGTCACCATTCACGACCTGATCTACATCAGGTTTCCACAGTATTTTCCATTTATTGACAGGCAGATCTACCGCTTCAAAGGGCAGTACGCCTGCAAACATGCAGATGGCGTTATCGCGATCAGTGAGCGCACGCGTCAGGATCTGATTGCGCTCTTCAAGGTTCCTGCTGAGAAGGTTAGCGTCATCTATCAGAGCTGCGATGACAGCTTTAAACAGGCTTTTGAACCTTCAAGGCTGGCTGTGATCAAAGAAAAATATGCACTACCAGATCAGTATATCCTGAATGTGGGCACCATTGAAGAACGTAAAAATCAGCTGTTGCTGGTTCAAGCAATGCCTTTGCTACCGGTTGATTGCAAACTGATCCTTATTGGTAAAGAACAGGCCTATGCAAAGAAGATTCGTGCAGCGATTGACCGTTTAGGTTTGCAGGACCGTGTAATATTTTTAAAGGATGTTTCCTTTCTGGATCTGCCGGGGATTTACCAACAGGCGAAGGTATTTGTATACCCTTCCCTGTATGAAGGTTTCGGTATCCCGATTATTGAAGCATTATATTCCGGTGTACCGGTTATTGCCGCTACAGGCTCCTGCCTGGAAGAGGCTGGAGGACCGGATAGCATCTATGTAAATCCTCGGGATGTTGAAGGCCTTGCTGCTGCGCTGAACAATCTGCTACATACACCTGAGTTAGGCGGGCAAATGATTGATAGAGGCCTGAAGTTTGTGCAGAAATTTGACAATAAGGTTATTGCTTCAGCGGTTATGGCCTACTATGAGGCTATTGCTTCAAAAAGATAATTGCATTTCTATTCGTAATTTTGCCAGATGTTTAAAACTGATATTGACAAGTGTCTTGCCGTGTTGAAGGAAGGTGGTGTGATCCTTTATCCTACGGATACGATCTGGGGTCTTGGCTGCGATGCCACCAACGAGGCCGCAGTAGAGAAGATTAACCAGATTAAAGGCCGCGCAGCGGATAAGAGCTTCATCATTCTGCTGGATACCGACTCCAAGATCCAGAGCTATGTTTCTGAAGTGCCAGAGGTAGCGTACGACCTGATTGAATATGCGGAGAACCCGATGACAGTGATCTTCGACAATGCCCGCAACCTGGCTAAAAACGTGATCAATCAGGATGGCAGTGTAGGTATTCGCGTCGTGCGTCATGATTTTGTGCAGCAACTGCTACAAAGATTCCGCAAGCCGATCGTCTCTACTTCAGCGAATATATCCGGTGAACCTAGCCCTAAAAACTTTGACATGATCAGCGAAGAGATCAAGTCTAAGGTAGATTACATTGTGGAACACCAACAAGATGACCGCGCAGAGAAGAAGCCTTCTACCATCATTAAAATCGGGGCTGGCGGCCAATTTTCCTTTATTAGAAAGTAAGTTTTGCTACTTTTGCAAAACTCAGCAGATGACCCTATTTAAGGGTTAAAGCACGAGGAATATGCTATGGAAGAACATTTGAGGCATCCTGTTTTTAAGTTGCTGGCCAATATTGCCGACAAAAACCAGATCGAAGCATACGTGATCGGTGGTTTTGTTCGCGATCTGCTGTTGAAGCGCCCATCTAAAGACATAGATATCGTTGTCTTAGGCAACGGTATTGAATTTGCCGAACTGGCTGGTAAACAGCTGAACGCTAAAGTGAGCGTGTTTAAGAACTTTGGCACCGCCATGTTGCGGTATCAGGATCTTGAAATTGAGTTCGTCGGCGCCAGAAAAGAGTCTTACCGTGCAGATTCCAGAAAGCCCATCGTAGAGAACGGCACCATTAAAGATGATCAGCTGAGACGTGATTTCACCATCAATGCCTTGGCCATTTCCCTGAATAAGGCTAACTACGGTGCAATGGTTGATCCATTTAACGGGATCAACGATCTGGAGCAGAAAATCATTAAGACACCGCTTGAACCGGAACTTACGTTTTCTGATGATCCCCTGCGTATGATGCGGGGTATCCGCTTTGCATCCCAGCTTTCCTTTGCGATTGAAGCCGAAACATTGGCCGCTATTGCTAAACAGAAAAACCGGATCAGTATCGTGTCGAAGGAACGTATTACTGACGAGTTGAATAAGATCATTCTTTCTCCGGTGCCTTCTGTAGGTTTCAAATACCTTTTCGATACAGGGCTGCTGCATCTGATCTTCCCGCAAATGGCAAACCTGTATGGCGTGGAGATCATCAACGGTAAAGGTCATAAGGATAATTTCTACCATACGCTGCAGGTGCTTGATAACATCTGCAAGGATACCGATGACCTTTGGTTACGCTGGGCGGCCATTCTGCATGATATTGCAAAGCCCGCAACCAAGCGCTTCGAGAACGGTCATGGCTGGACTTTCCATGGGCATGAGGATAAAGGTGCCCGTATGGTGCCGCAGATCTTCGCGCAGCTGAAACTGCCTTTGAACGAGAAGATGAAGTTTGTGCAGAAGCTGGTGCAGCTGCATTTACGCCCGATCGTACTGGCACAGGAAGTGGTGACCGATTCTGCGGTTCGCCGTTTGCTCTTTGATGCGGGCGACGATATTGAAAGCCTGATGATGCTTTGCAATGCTGATGTAACTACAAAAAACGAGTATAAAGTAAAAAAATACCGCAATAACTTCGAACTGGTGAAACAGAAGCTGAAGGATGTTGAGGAACGCGATAAGGTGCGGAACTGGCAGCCGCCGGTTACAGGCCAGGATATTATGAATACCTTCGGCATTGCCGCCGGTAAAGAGGTTGGTTTGATTAAAAACGCCATCAGAGAAGCTATTTTAGAAGGCGAAATACCAAACAGTTATGACGAGGCGTTAAAGTTCATGCTTCGAAAAGGCGGTGAATTTGGCTTGAAACCCGTGACACCATTACCATTATAAATAATAAACTTTATTTTTTAATTTTAGTAAGAAAATAGACCAATGGCGATATATAGATTTAAGGTAAGCTTTGAAGATTTTGATGAGGTAGTGCGCGAAATTGATATTAAGTCAAACCAGACTTTTGAAGATTTACATAAGGCCATTCACCAGTCTACAGGCTATAATCCAGAGAAATCGTCTTCATTTTATATCAGTACTGATCACTGGATCAAAGGTGATGAGATTGCTTATCTGCCAAATCAGCGTAAGGTTGACCGTGGCGTAGCGCTAATGGAAAATTCTAAGCTTAGCAGTTTCATTGAAGATCCACACCAGAAATTTTACTACATCTATAACTTTGATCGCCCTTTTGATTTCCATGTGGAATTGATAAAGATCATCCTGCAGGCAGATCCTAATTTGCAGTACCCTGCCATTATCAAAAAGATCGGCGAAGCACCAAAGATCATTGATAAGAACAACTTCGGCCAGGTGGCGGTATCCAGCAATCCGGTGTCTAACGACTTCGATTTTCTTAACGAGATGAACTTCGTTCCGGAAGATACTGAAGAGATCGAAGCGATGGATGGTCGTGGTATTAGTGCCAGTCAAACTGATGACGACGATCATGAAGATGACAGCGATACGGATGAATTCTCAGATGATGAAAATTATGAGGATGAAACCTACGACGATAAAGAAGACTATTAATGCCCACAGATGGCATTGTCTAAAACATTAATTTCTATTGTTGGCCCTACGGCTGTCGGCAAGACGGCCCTGGCCATTCAAGTGGCGCAGCACTTAGGTACCGAGATTATCTCTGCAGACTCCCGGCAGTTCTTCAAGGAAATGGAGATCGGGACCGCAAAGCCTTCTGCGGAGGAACTATCTGCTGCGCCTCATCACTTCATCAACTCCCACCACATCACGGAATTCTTCTCCACCGGCGACTTTGAAATACAGGTCATGGAGCTTTTAGGCGACCTGTTCAGAGAAAAGGACCAGGTGGTGATGTGTGGCGGTTCCGGGCTCTATGTAAATGCCGTGCTAAACGGACTGGACGAACTGCCGGCGACTGACCTTTCCATTCGTGCTGCGCTAAACGACCGGTTCCAGTCCGAAGGACTTGAGGGCATAAAGGCCGAATTGGCGAGTCTCGACCCTGAATACTACGCTCAGGTTGACCAGTACAACACCCAACGCCTCGTCCGCGGACTGGAGTTTGTGTTATCAACTGGAAAGAAGCTATCTTCTTTTCAGCAGAACAGCAAGAAGGTAAGACCATTTAACATTTTAAAAATCGGGCTTAATAAAGACCGCCAGGCGCTGTATAATCAGATTAACAGGCGTGTGGACCAGATGATGGACTTGGGTTTGTTAGAAGAGGTAAAAAGACTTCTGCCCTACCGCGAGTTGAATGCCCTGAAAACTGTTGGTTATGCCGAGCTATTCGAGTACCTGGATGGTAACTGCAGCTTAGCGGAGGCTGTGGATAGGATTAAACAGAATACCAGGCGTTTTGCTAAAAGGCAGCTTACCTGGTTTAGAAGGGATGAAGAAATCAAGTGGTTTGAACCGGAGCAAACCACTGAAATCCTTGCTTATATTGATCATTACAGATCAAGTCAATGATACGATTAGTAGCACAAACGACTAATGCAACAGCTTTAAGCCTGTGCAGTTGGTCCGCCGAAGCCCATTGGCAATACCGGTGGCTCCTGTGTTTTAATCCTTCCATGTAAAGCTTCATATTTCTCTACATTGTCCTGCATGGCCTCTACAAGCCTCTTCGCATGCTCTGGTGTAAGAATAATCCTGGATTTTACCCGTGCTTTAGGTACTCCAGGCATCACCCTGATGAAGTCTAATACGAACTCGGTGTTGGAATGCGTGATGATGGCCAGGTTGGAGAAGATACCCTCTGCAACTTCTTCTGACAATTCTATATTTAGCTGGTTTTCGTTGTTTTGCTCTTCCATATAACAAAACTACCTTTTTAATATTACAGGAAACAAGGTTTAAAAGATTATTCAAAAAAAAATCCCCCGACATTACTGAAGGGGGATTTAATATGATTATAGAAGATATTAAGCTTCTACTTCTTCTTGTTTTGAAGCCAACAACTTGTCGTATTCTTCTTGAGACCCCACAATGATACGCTCGTAGCCACGTACACCGGTACCTGAAGGAATCAAGTGACCAACGATAACGTTTTCTTTTAAGCCTAACATATGGTCACGTTTACCTGCGATAGCTGCCTCATTCAATACTTTGGTCGTTTCCTGGAAGGAAGCTGCAGAGATGAATGATTTAGTACCTAGGGATGCACGTGTGATACCCTGAAGGATAGAACTTGCAGTTGCAGGTCTTGCATCACGTACCGTGATCTGTTTCATATCCTTACGTTTCAACTGAGAGTTTTCGTCTCTTAGTTTACGCATAGATAAGATCATACCTGGTTTAACGGTTTCTGAATCACCAGCGTCTACAACAACTTTCTTATCATAGATCTCGTCATTCTCTACCATGAAATCCCAACGGTCTACAGAGTTATTTTCTAAGAAAATAGTGTCTCCCGGATCCTCGATGTGAACTTTCTGCATCATCTGGTGAACAATCACCTCGAAGTGCTTATCGTTAATTTTCACACCTTGTAAACGATAAACCTCTTGTACACCATTTACCAGGTATTCCTGTACAGCTGCAGGTCCTTTGATTGCAAGGATGTCAGCAGGTGAGATCGAACCATCAGACAGAGGCATACCCGCTTTGATGAAGTCATTATCCTGTACAAGGATGTGTTTCGACAACGGTACAAGGTATTTTTTAACCTCACCATCTTTAGATTCAATGGTGATCTCGCGGTTACCACGTTTCACACCACCTAAAGTTACCACACCATCAATCTCTGTTACTACAGCAGGGTTGGATGGATTACGTGCTTCGAACAACTCGGTTACACGTGGAAGACCACCCGTAATATCTCGTGTTTTTCCGCTTGTACGTGGAATCTTAACTAAGATCTGACCTGGTTTAACAGTATCACCTTCGTCAATCGCAATGTGTGCACCTACCGGAATGTTGTATCCACGGATCAGCTCACCTTTTTTATCCACTACTCTTACAGAAGGGTTTTTAGTTTTATCCCTGGTATCGATAATTACTTTCTCACGGTGACCAGTTTGCTCATCTGACTCCTCACGGAAGGTTACACCTTCAACGATGGCATCAAACTCGATCTTACCAGCGAACTCGGAGATGATAACTGCATTATATGGATCCCACGAACAGATCTTGTCGCCTTTGGTGATTTTCGCACCGTCTTCAACAAATAAGAATGAACCGTAAGGGATGTTATTGGTCATTAGAACCTTGTCAGTTCCTGGCTCAATAATCTTAAACTCACCTGAACGACCTAATACAACTTGTTGTACACCGTCTTCAGTTTCATTCTCTACTGTACGTACGTTTTCAAACTCGATCACACCATCAAACTTAGCAACTACCTGAGATTCGGCAGCAATGTTTGATGCAGTACCACCGACGTGGAACGTACGAAGTGTAAGCTGTGTACCCGGCTCACCGATAGACTGTGCAGCAATTACACCTACAGCCTCACCTTTTTGAACACGTTTACCAGAGGCAAGGTTACGTCCGTAACACAATGCACATACACCGCGTTTATTCTCGCAGGTTAATACCGAACGAATTTCAACACCTTCAATTGGAGATTCTTCGATCGCTTTAGCAATGTCCTCGTCAATGTCCTGACCAGCAGCTACCATAAGCTTTCCATCTACAGGGTTGTAAACATCATGCAGGGAAATACGACCTAAGATCCTGTCATATAACGGCTCAACGATATCCTCGTTATCTTTAAGGGCAGTAGTATACATACCTCTCAAAGTACCGCAATCTTCAGAATTCACAATCATATCCTGTGCAACGTCATGCAGACGACGGGTCAAGTAACCAGCATCAGCTGTTTTCAAGGCCGTATCCGCCAAACCTTTACGCGCACCGTGGGTAGAGATGAAGTACTCTAATACCGATAGTCCTTCTTTAAAGTTTGAAAGGATCGGGTTTTCAATAATTTCACCACCAGAACCAGATTTTTGTGGCTTAGCCATCAAACCACGCATACCGCAAAGCTGACGAATCTGCTCTTTGGAACCACGGGCTCCGGAATCAAGCATCATGTATACAGAGTTGAAGCCCTGGTTATCGCTCGATAACTGCGTCATCACGAATGATGTTAAACGGTTATTAATGCGGGTCCAGATATCAATGATCTGATTGTAACGCTCGTTGTTGGTAATGAATCCCATGTTATAGTTATTCCTTACTTCTTCAACTTCCGCTGATGCCTGCTCTAATAATGTATGTTTTTCAACAGGGATGTTAACATCCTGAAGGTTAAATGATAGTCCACCACGGAATGCCATTTGGAAACCTAGTTCTTTGATATCATCCAAGAACTTGGCTGCACGTGCCATACCCGTAACTTTTACTACGTGACCAATGATATCTCTAAGAGATTTCTTAGTCAATAGTTCGTTGATGTAACCTACTTCTTCCGGTACCATTTGGTTAAACAATACACGACCTACAGTAGTGTCAATCAATTGCATCTTAATCGATCCATCTTCCTGTTTAACGTTCGCTTTTACTTTGATGAAAGCATGTAAGTCGATGCGTTTCTCGTTGTAAGCGATGATAACCTCTTCAGATGAATAGAAGATTGAACCCTGACCTTTAACCACGCGGGTCTCATCAGTTTTACGGCCTTTAGTAATGTAGTAAAGACCCAAAACCATATCCTGAGAAGGTACTGTAATCGGGGTACCGTTCGCTGGGTTAAGGATGTTATGGGCAGCAAGCATCAAGACTTGGGCTTCCAAAATAGCTGCATGACCTAAAGGTAAATGCACGGCCATCTGGTCACCGTCAAAATCCGCGTTGAATGCTGTACAAACAAGTGGGTGTAATTGGATCGCCTTTCCTTCAATTAGTCTTGGTTGGAAAGCCTGGATACCCAACCTGTGTAACGTAGGTGCACGGTTAAGCAATACAGGGTGACCCTTTAATACGTTTTCCAGAATATCCCAAACTAATGGATCTTTTCTATCAACAATTTTCTTAGCAGATTTAACCGTCTTCACAATACCACGTTCAATCATCTTACGAATAATGAACGGTTTGAAAAGCTCGGCTGCCATATCTTTAGGTAAACCACATTCGTGTAACTTCAGGTTAGGACCTACAACAATTACCGAACGAGCAGAATAATCCACACGTTTACCCAACAAGTTCTGACGGAAACGACCTTGTTTACCTTTCAGGATATCTGAAAGTGATTTCAAAGCACGGTTTCCTTCAGTCTTAACGGCGTTTACTTTACGTGAGTTATCGAATAACGAGTCAACAGCTTCCTGCAACATACGTTTTTCGTTACGTAAAATTACCTCAGGCGCTTTGATCTCGATCAAACGCTTAAGACGATTGTTACGGATAATCACACGACGATACAAATCGTTCAAATCTGAAGTCGCGAAACGGCCACCTTCCAATGGAACTAATGGACGTAACTCAGGCGGGATCACAGGAACAATCTTGATAATCATCCATTCAGGATTGTTCTCAATACGTGTTCTTGCACCACGGAAAGCTTCAACAACCTGTAGACGTTTCAAAGCTTCGTTTTTACGTTGCTGAGAAGTCTCAGTTGCTGCCTGGTGACGCAGGTTGTAAGATAAAGTATCTAAATCAATACGTTTCAACAAGTCTTCCAAAGCTTCAGCACCCATCTTAGCGATGAATTTGTTTGGATCCTTGTCATCAAGGTACTGGTTTTCTTTTGGTAACTTATCTAAGATATCCAGGTATTCTTCCTCCGTAAGGAAGTCCATGTGCTGGATGCCTTCTTCTGCCATAAAACCAGGCTGAATAACTACATAACGCTCGTAGTAAATGATCAGGTCTAATCTTTTGGTTGGAAGTCCTAATAAGTAACCGATTTTGTTAGGCAATGAACGGAAGTACCAGATATGCGCAACAGGCACAACAAGGTTGATGTGGCCCATACGCTCTCTACGTACTTTCTTTTCCGTAACCTCAACACCACAACGGTCACAAACAATACCTTTATAACGGATACGTTTGTACTTACCGCAATGACATTCGTAATCTTTTACCGGGCCGAAAATACGCTCGCAGAACAAACCATCACGTTCAGGCTTGTAAGTACGGTAGTTAATCGTCTCAGGTTTTAAGACCTCACCACTTGAACGCTCCAAAATAGCCTCAGGCGAAGCCAGGCTAATGGTGATCGAGGTGAAATTGCTTTTTAATTTATTATCCTTTTTGTAAGACATAGCTTTTTTGAGTTTTAAGTGATAAGCTTAAAATGGTACGCCTCGCAGCGTACCATTCTTTCTTAAAACTTTTAGTCTAACGTAATATCCAAACCTAATCCACGTAGCTCATGTACCAATACATTGAATGATTCCGGTACACCTGGTGTAGGGAGGTTCTCTCCTTTCACAATGGCTTCATAAGTTTTCGCTCTACCAATAACATCATCCGATTTAACGGTTAAGATCTCTTGTAGAATGTTGGCTGCACCAAATGCTTCCAGTGCCCAAACCTCCATCTCACCAAAACGCTGACCACCAAACTGTGCTTTACCACCCAGAGGTTGTTGTGTAATTAATGAGTATGGTCCGATTGAACGTGCGTGCATCTTATCATCAACCATGTGACCCAGTTTCAGCATGTAGATAATACCTACTGTAGTTGGCTGGTCGAAACGCTCACCTGTTAAACCGTTGTATAAATAGGTTCTTCCTGTTGCAGGTACACCAGCTTTGGCGATCCACTCTTCAACCTCATGTAACTTCGCACCATCAAAGATTGGAGTCGCGAATTTCACGCCCAGTTCTTTACCAGCCCAAGCCAATACAGTTTCATAGATCTGTCCAAGGTTCATACGTGAAGGTACACCCAGTGGGTTCAACACGATATCAACCGGTGTTCCGTCTTCAAGGAACGGCATATCTTCATCACGAACGATACGGGCAACGATACCCTTATTACCGTGACGACCAGCCATCTTATCCCCTACTTTCAATTTACGCTTTTTAGCAACATAAACCTTAGCCATTTGTACAATACCTGATGGCAACTCATCACCAACAGAGATGGCGAATTTGTCACGCTTGTATGCACCAAGCTCTTCGTTTACGCGGATACCATAGTTATGGATCAACATTTTGATCTGCTCGTTTTTGTCATCATCAGTAGTCCATTTGTATGGATTGATGTGCGCATACTCCAGATCAGCTAAACTTTTCTGCGTAAACTTCGCTCCTTTAGGGAACAACAGCTCCTTGTAAACATTGTAAACACCTTGTGAGGTCTTACCATTTACAATCTGGAACAATTTGTCTACCAGCTCATTTTTAAGGTTAGTTGTTGCCAATTCATATCTCTTGTCTAATTTTTCTATAGCAGATTTTTCTTCCGCTTTAGAAGTTTTCTTAGCTCTAGAGAACAACTTGGTATCAATTACCACACCTTTAATAGATGGAGGTGTTTTAAGCGATGCATCTTTCACATCACCAGCTTTATCTCCAAAAATCGCACGAAGTAATTTCTCTTCCGGAGAAGGATCAGACTCGCCTTTAGGTGTGATCTTACCGATTAGGATATCACCTTCTTTAACCTCAGCACCGATACGGATAATACCGTTCTCATCTAAATCTCTGGTTGCTTCTTCAGAAACGTTAGGGATATCTGGTGTTAACTCCTCTTCCCCACGTTTAGTATCACGCACCTCTAATTCAAACTCCTCAATGTGAAGTGAAGTAAAGATATCTTCTCTAACAATACGCTCGTTAATTACGATCGCATCCTCAAAATTGTATCCTTGCCAAGGCATGAAAGCTACTTTTAAGTTTCTTCCTAATGCCAGCTCACCATTTTCGGTTGCATATCCCTCGCAAAGTACTTGTCCTTTAACAACACGCTGACCTTTCTTAACGATAGGCTTCAAGTTGATACAAGTATTCTGGTTGGTTTTCTTGAATTTAATTAATTTATAAGTCTTGCTGTCACCTTCAAAAGAAACTAAACGATCTGCATCGTTACGCTCATATTTAATAGTGATCTCGTTAGCATCAACATATTCTACAACACCATCACCTTCAGCATTGATCAAAGTTCTGGAGTCACGGGCAACGCGACCTTCCAAACCTGTACCAACGATTGGTGCTTCAGGACGTAACAATGGTACAGCCTGACGTTGCATGTTCGATCCCATCAAAGCCCTGTTCGCATCATCATGCTCCAGGAAAGGAATCAACGAAGCAGCGATTGAAGTAATCTGATTCGGCGCTACGTCCATTAAGTCTAATTTCTCAGGCTCAATAACCGGGAAGTCACCCTCGTAACGTGCTTTAACACGTGAGGTAGTGAAGTTACCTTTATCATCATACTCCGCATTTGCTTGCGCGATGGTTTTACCATCCTCATCTTCAGCAGATAAGTAAACAACCGGCTCATCAACAGAAACCACACCGTCAACTACACGTTTGTATGGCGTCTCAATGAAACCAAGGTTATTGATCTTCGCGTGAACGCAAAGCGATGAAATCAAACCAATGTTTGGTCCCTCTGGCGTTTCGATGGTACACAAACGACCGTAGTGCGTATAGTGAACGTCACGAACCTCGAAACCTGCACGCTCACGTGAAAGACCACCTGGACCTAAAGCTGATAAACGACGCTTGTGCGTGATCTCTGCCAATGGGTTAGTTTGGTCCATGAACTGAGACAACTGGTTGGTACCGAAGAAAGAGTTAATAACCGACGATAAAGTACGGGCATTAATCAAATCTGTAGGTGTAAAAACCTCATTGTCGCGAATGTTCATACGCTCGCGGATGGTACGGGCCATACGTGCTAAACCAACACCAAACTGGGCGTATAACTGCTCACCTACGGTACGAACACGACGGTTCGACAAGTGATCGATATCATCCACCTCTTCTTTGGAGTTGATCAATTTGATCAGATACTTAACAATCGCAATGATATCTGCTTTTGTCAATACCTTCACGTGCTCCGGGGTATCCATTTTCAGTTTCCTGTTGATGCGGTAACGACCTACATCACCAAGGTCATAACGTTTGTCTGAGAAGAACAAACGCTCAATGATACCTCTTGCAGTTTCCTCATCAGGTGGTTCTGCGTTACGCAAAGCACGGTAGATGTTTTCAACAGCCTCTTTTTCAGAGTTTGAAGTATCTTTCTGTAAAGTATTATATATGATGGTATAATCAGCCTGGCTGGCGCCGTCCTCTTTAGATAAGATGATTGTTTTCACGCCAGCATCGATGATCATATCGATGTGATCTTCTTCTAAAACAGTATCCCTGTCTAAGATAACTTCGTTACGATCTATTGACACAACCTCACCGGTATCCTCGTCAACAAAATCTTCAACCCATTTTCTAAGAACCCTTGCAGCAAGTTTACGACCGATGTATTTCTTCAAACCAGACTTGCTAACTTTTACTTCGTCAGCTAAATCAAACAGTTCTAAGATATCCTTATCAGAGTCATAACCAATAGCACGCAATAAAGTGGTTACCGGGAATTTTTTCTTACGGTCGATGTAGGCATACATTACGTTGTTAACGTCTGTAGCAAACTCGATCCATGATCCTTTGAAAGGAATTACACGGGCAGAATAAAGCTTGGTACCGTTAGTGTGACGGCTTTGGCCAAAGAACACACCTGGAGACCTGTGTAATTGAGAAACAATAACACGCTCTGCGCCGTTGATAACGAATGTACCCTTAGGGGTCATGTAAGGTATAGTACCTAAGTATACATCCTGAATAATGGTTTCAAAATCTTCGTGCTCCGCGTCGTTACAAGAAAGCTTTAACTTAGCCTTCAACGGAACACTATAAGTCAATCCACGGTCGATACACTCAGGTATATCATAACGCGGTGGATCGATAAAATAATCTAGAAATTCAAGAACGAAAATATTTCTTGAATCTGTAATTGGGAAGTTCTCCGCAAACACCTTAAACAAACCTTCTGTGTGACGGTTATCTGAAGTGGTTTCGATCTGGAAGAACTCGCGGAACGATTGCAACTGCACATCCAGAAAATCTGGGTAATCTATGATATGCTTACTACGTGCAAAATTTACTCTTTGGTCGACTTTATTTGCCAATGGACTAAAGTTAATTTACTTTAAGAATAAACTATTTGTTTGGTTTGCCGTTATACATTTTCATCAACCAAGCAAAATGAAAAGTTTATAAACAGGTATAGACTCCGACTATTCAGTCGGAGTCTATATTAAAATGTGGTTAAATTAAGTGATTACTTAATTTCAACTACAGCTCCAGCTTCTTCAAGTTGTTTTTTCAACGCTTCAGCTTCGTCTTTAGCAACACCAGCTTTAAGTTCTTTTGGAGCACCATCAACTAAATCTTTAGCTTCTTTCAAGCCTAGACCAGTTAAGTCTTTCACCAATTTCACAACTGCTAATTTAGCACCACCAGCTTCTTTCAATATTACATCAAAAGTAGTTTTTTCTTCTGCAGCCGGAGCAGCATCAGCAGCAGGGCCTGCAACAGCAACTGCAGCAGCAGCTGGTTCAATACCATACTCGTCTTTCAAGATTTGAGCTAATTCGTTAACTTCTTTAACTGTTAAGTTTACTAATTGCTCAGCAAACGCTTTTAAATCTGCCATTTTTATAGATTTTAAAAATTTACGTAAAATAATTTATTATAATATGAAACTTATCAGGTGTTCCTTAACCTTCTCTTTCTTGAAGAGTTTTAACAATTCCTGCAATTTTGCCACCGCTTGATTTTAACGCTGAAATAACGTTTTTAGCAGGTGATTGTAATAATCCAACGATGTCTCCGATAAGCTCTTCTCTCGATTTGATGTTTACCAAAGCATCTAAGTGGTTATCACCAACGTATACCGAAGCATCGATATAAGCTGCTTTTAACACTGGTTTATCAGATCCTTTTCTCAACGCTTTGATCAGCTTAGCTGGACCATTGCTTTGTTCTGAGAATAATAATGCTGACTGACCTTTTAGTGCTGCAAAGATCTCTGATGCATCGCCATCTAATCCTTCAATCGCTTTTCTGATTAAAGAGTTTTTAGCTACCTGCATTTCAATCCCGCTCTCAAAACATTTGCGGCGGATATTATTCACTTTTGCAACTGTCAATGCTGAAGTATCTGCAATATAGAAATTGCCATACTGTTGCATTTTAGCTTGCAGAGTTGAAACTAGTTCGTGTTTTTCTTCTCTGTTCATAATTAGATCCCCGCTACTGATTTAGTTTCGATTGCAATTCCAGGACTCATTGTTGAAGAAACGTGAATGCTCTTGAAATAAGTTCCTTTTGCAGCAGATGGTTTTAATTTCGAAATTACCTGAAGTACTTCTAAAGCATTTTCATATATTTTCTCTGCTGGGAATGATACTTTTCCTATCGAAGCATGAATGATTCCAGTTTTGTCAACTTTAAAATCGATCTTACCTGCTTTTACCTCATTAACTGCTTTACCAACTTCATTGGTTACAGTTCCTGATTTAGGGTTTGGCATAAGGTTACGTGGACCTAAAACGCGGCCCAGTTTACCTACTTTTGCCATACACGCAGGAGTAGTGATAATAATGTCAACATCTGTCCATCCACCTTCAATCTTAGACACATATTCATCTAAACCGACGAAATCTGCACCTGCCGCTTTAGCCTCTTCTTCCTTATCAGGATTACAAAGAACTAATACACGTACAGTTTTACCTGTACCATGTGGTAAAGTAGCAATACCACGTACCATTTGATTGGCTTTACGTGGATCTACGCCCAAAGATACATCAATATCTACTGATGCATCAAATTTAGTTGTAGTAATTTCTTTTACCAAAGCAGCCGCATCCTGTAAAGAATACGTTTTACCAGATTCTAGTTTAGCATGTGCCTTTTTTTGATTTTTTGTTAATTTAGCCACTGTTGTAAACTGTTTTTTGTTAATTAATTTGTCCAGGGCGCATCACCGCTAACGGTGATTCCCATACTGCGTGCTGTACCGGCAACCATACTCATTGCCGACTCGATAGTAAATGCATTTAAATCTGACATCTTATCTTCAGCAATCGATCTAACCTGATCCCAAGTCACCGAACCAACTTTTTTACGGTTGGGCTCAGCAGAACCACTCGTTAATTTAGTTGCATCTTTTAACTGGATAGCAACCGGAGGGGTTTTGATGATGAATTCGAAAGACTTGTCAGCATAAACAGTAATTACAACTGGTAATACTTTACCGGGCTTATCTTGGGTACGAGCATTGAATTGCTTGCAAAACTCCATGATGTTAACACCTTTAGCACCCAATGCAGGTCCTACCGGTGGCGAAGGATTTGCAGCTCCACCCTTGATTTGTAATTTAACAAGCGCACTGACTTCTTTTGCCATTTTCTGTTTTGTTAATTTGAATACTCAATGTTATTTTTGGAAGCAAGTAACATTTAAGGCTTTTATGATAGTAGTAATCCCTCGAGATTACTCTTTTTCGACTTGCATATAGTTAAGTTCAAGCGGTGTTTTACGGCCGAAAATCTTAACCATTACTTTTAATTTTTTCTTTTCTTCGTTTACTTCTTCAATAACGCCGGTAAATCCGTTAAATGGTCCGTCCATTACTTTAATGTTTTCACCTACATAGTAAGATACACTCATCACCTCACTTTGCTGGCTCATCTCGTCAACCTTACCTAAAATGCGGTTAACTTCTGCCTGACGCATTGGAACCGGAGTACCATTTTTGTCACCCAGAAATCCGATAACACTATTTACAC
This sequence comes from Pedobacter sp. NEAU-ZC8, assembly GCF_059278965.1. Classification (NCBI taxonomy): domain Bacteria; kingdom Pseudomonadati; phylum Bacteroidota; class Sphingobacteriia; order Sphingobacteriales; family Sphingobacteriaceae; genus Pedobacter; species Pedobacter sp. NEAU-ZC8. The sequence goes on along the minus strand of NZ_JCAJXC010000005.1, from coordinate 114,879 downwards.
CTTTTATAACGTGTTCAAGCTCACCATCCAGTTGAGCTTCGATTAACACGTAACCAGGGTAGAAGTTACGTTCTTTGGCTATTTTCTTGCCCTCTTTCATTTGGTAGTATTTCTCCATGGGGATCAATACTTGAGGAACTCTTTCAGAAAGACCTAAACGGCTGATTTCAGAATCGATATACTGTTTTACCTTCTTCTCTTTTCCACTAACAGCCCTAACCACATACCACTTTAACTGATCGTCCATTCTAGCTTATTAATTTGAGAGTGATTTATAAAAAGTATCCAGTACAAATACAGAACCCTTATCCATTGCAAAGATAACGATTGCAATGACTAAAGAGGCAACTAAAACCAACATCGCGGAATTTTGCAAATCCCCCCATGTAGGCCAGGTAACCTTTTGGGTCATTTCTTCATACGATTCTTTTACAAACTGAACTACTTTAGCCATTATTCTATTTTTTGCACGGGAACAAGGATTCGAACCCTGATCAAAGGTTTTGGAGACCTCTATTCTACCATTGAACTATTCCCGTGTTTAAAAAAACTTAGTACTTGAATGAGCCAAATTTCGCCGTATCCAAGTACTAAGCTCTATTTTATATCAGATTGCTCCGATAATTATTTTACGATTTCAGTTACCTGACCAGCACCTACTGTTCTACCACCTTCACGGATAGCGAAACGTAGACCTTTTTCCATTGCGATTGCGTTGATCAATTTAACATTGATGGTAACGTTATCACCTGGCATAACCATTTCAGTTCCTTCAGCTAGTGAGATCTCACCAGTTACGTCTGTGGTACGGAAATAGAATTGTGGACGGTATTTGTTGAAGAATGGTGTGTGACGACCACCTTCTGCTTTTGATAATACATAGATCTCAGCTTGGAAATCAGTGTGAGGTGTTACAGAACCTGGTTTACAGATTACCATACCACGACGGATATCAGTTTTCTCAATACCACGTAATAATAGACCTACGTTATCACCTGCTTCACCATAATCAAGGATCTTACGGAACATCTCAACACCTGTTACAGTTGATTTAAGATTTTCTGCACCCATACCCAAGATCTCAACTGGATCACCAGAGTTGATTACACCACGCTCAATACGACCAGTTGCTACAGTACCACGACCAGTGATCGAGAATACATCTTCAACAGGCATTAAGAATGGAAGATCAGTTAAACGTGGAGGAATTGGTACGTAGTTATCTACAGCATCCATTAATTCCATGATTTTAGCAACCCATTTCGGATCACCGTTCAATCCACCTAGAGCAGATCCTTGGATAACTGGAATGTCATCACCTGGGAAATCATAGAAAGATAATAGTTCACGAACTTCCATCTCTACTAGTTCTAGTAACTCAGGATCGTCAACCATATCCACTTTGTTCATGAATACTACCAATGAAGGAACACCTACCTGACGAGCCAATAGAATGTGCTCACGAGTTTGTGGCATCGGACCATCTGTAGCCGCTACAACGATAATAGCACCATCCATTTGCGCCGCACCTGTAACCATGTTTTTCACGTAATCCGCGTGACCTGGACAGTCAACGTGAGCATAGTGACGGTTAGCAGTTGAATACTCAACGTGTGCAGTGTTAATAGTGATACCTCTTTCTTTTTCCTCAGGAGCTGAGTCAATAGAATCAAATGAACGCGCCTCAGATAAACCAGCATCAGATAACACTTTAGTGATAGCTGCTGTTAAGGTTGTTTTACCGTGGTCAACGTGACCGATTGTGCCGATGTTTAAGTGCGGCTTACTGCGGTCAAACTTTTCTTTTGCCATGTTTTTATACTTATTAGTAGGTTAACTTTTATTTTTATTTGTTGTTGTAATTTCAATGCAGAAGACCTTGTTCATGCTGTGTGTTATTACAGATTAACAAAGTCTCTTGTTTCTTTTTTGAGCCAAAGATGGGACTTGAACCCACGACCTCTTCCTTACCAAGGAAGTGCTCTACCGCTGAGCTACTTCGGCTTTTAAATCCTTATGTCCTGCCGAACAGCCCATCCAATTTTAGAGCGGAAGACGAGGTTCGAACTCGCGACCTATAGCTTGGAAGGCTATCGCTCTACCAACTGAGCTACTTCCGCTTCTTAATGGTGGGGAGAGAAGGATTCGAACCTTCGAAGTCTTGCGACAACAGAGTTACAGTCTGTCCCATTTGGCCACTCTGGTATCTCCCCGTATTGAGCCTCCTATCGGGATCGAACCAATGACCTACTGATTACAAGTCAGTTGCTCTACCAGCTGAGCTAAGGAGGCTAATACTATAATTTCACAGAACAAATCCATTTCTTGTTTAGAAGCGAACCGCTGTCCCTGAAATGGAATGCAAATATACACGCATATTTCAACTGTCCAAAACTTTTTTCAAAAAAAAGATTGGCAGTTTTAGTGCTGCCAATCCATTTTTGTCGCTATTAGAAAATATATCCTTAATACTCAGCAACTTCATAAGTCCGTAAAAATTCTTTGTGCTCAAAACTTTTTGCACGATTTTTTGCTTTATGCCTGGTGATTTGTTTAATCAACGACTCGACCGACAAATCCGTAGCCTCTTCAAAGGATTTACATTGTGCTTTTGCAAACATGGTTCCGCCCGGTACATTGAGCTTAATCTCGCAAATTTTGTTTGCCTCATCTTCCACTTTGGCCAGTTTCAGGTAAACTGCCCCACTCACAATCTGGTCAAAATACTGGTCCAGCTTGTTTGCCTTCTTCTGAATAAAGTTTAACAACTTGATGTCTGCATCGAAGCGGATTGATTGAATTGTAATCTTCATGTTTTCCTCCTTTTGTTACGCCTTTGGATGGGCTTGTTTATAAATTGATTTTAGTCTTTCAATAGAATTGTGTGTATAGACCTGTGTGGCCGCCAGGCTGGCATGCCCAAGCAACTCCTTTATCGCATTCAGGTCGGCACCACGGTTCAATAAACTGGTGGCATAAGAGTGCCTTAATATGTGCGGGCTGCGCTTTTCCTGTGTGGACACGAGTGCCAGGTAGTGCTTTACTTTATTATAAACATACTTCGCATATAGCGGCTCGCCTTTGTCGGTAACGAAGAGCGATGCTGTTGCGGTATCAAATTGCTGCAGGTGTTTTAGATCCAGGTAAGCTTTAAGCTGCGCAGATAGCTGTGGCGTAACCGGCACAATGCGCTCCTTGTTCCCTTTACCCAATACACGAACCGTGTGCTCATAGAAGCTTACATCTGTTTCTTTCAAGCTGATTAGCTCCGAAAGTCGCATACCGGTACCGAAAAACAGTTCCATCATCATCTTATCGCGCAGGGATGGGAAACTGTTGTCGAACACAACCTCCGAATCCAGCAGTTCGTCCATCTTCTGTTCATCCACAAACACCGGTAGCTTTTTAGTGATCTTAGGTGCCTTCACAAGCATCATCGGATTACGGGATACCAGGCCCTGGCGTTGCAGGTACTTATAGAAGCTGCGTAAGGTAGAGAGCTTTCGGCCGATAGAACTGGTACCCAGCCCCTGCTCCATCAAGTAAACGATATACTCCCGGGCATGGATATGCTGCACAGCTTCAAAGCTGAGCGCATAGTTGCATCGAATGAAATCTTCAAACTGCAGCAGGTCCTGTGCATAGGCGGTCTGCGTATGAGCGGAGTATTTCTTCTGCTCTGAGATGTATTGTATAAAACGCGCTTTCAACATAATCCCCTGATCTTCGAAATCAAGATACACATTGCCAATTAAAGAACAAAGCAAAAGGCTGATTTAATGAGACGACCCTGGCTGATCTGACCTTAAATCGCTATAATATGGACCAGTTTACGATGTCCTGCCATGATGTATTTTGCTCCATTCCGATCTTCAAAATTCACGAAAATGCGGGCAAATTTCTCCAGCAAACCGGAAGAACCCTAGACAGAAGTGAATTGTCAATTTACATAATCAAAGTACCTTTAACCATTATTTTTCGTTAAATTGCTTGATGAGTCAGGCCTTACTTGATCAAACGGTTATACAGTAAATCAATGGAGTCCAATACGCATCCCTGTCACTGTTGGAATATCGTCTCACAATCCAAAAGAGATGTGGAAGACGAGCAATTTTTCCGGAACTACTTTGACGCCAAAAGGGACTTTCCCGACTTTCCCTTCGTCATCTTTGCAAATGGTGTCCCCAACCCTTTCGAACTGGCACAAATTCAGGGCTTGCCCACAACTTTCCAGAAAACGGCTAGGCCCATTATACTGGTATTGAAACAGCCCCTTAGTGATGTTTCCGATTGTCTGCAAATGCTGATCACCGGAATTGACGACATGGTGGAATGGTCAGGCAGAAATGAGCTTGTTGTCTATTTCGAATCGAAGTATGCGCACAGCAACAGCATTAAAAAGGTACTTGACTCTGCATTCGTAAGAGAGACATTAATAGGCAGCAGCATAATCTGGAATACCTTTCTTTTTGAACTGATAGAAACCATCCTGTTTTCACAGGCACCGGTATTGTTGATTGGTGAATCTGGCACAGGCAAAGAACTAATTTCAAACCTGATCCATACAGTTGATTTGCGGAAAAACAAAAAAAATCTGATCGTCGTAGATTGTACAACCATCGTTGGGGAGCTTTCTGGCAGTGAGCTTTTTGGCCACGAAAGAGGATCGTACACCAATGCGGTTCAGAGCAGAGAAGGTGCTGTTGCCCTGGCAAATGGCGGGACGCTCTTCTTAGATGAGATCGGAGAGTTGCCGCTGAACCTTCAGCCAGAACTATTGCGGGTACTTCAGGAAGGAACATATAAGAAGATCGGCAGCAATACCTGGCAGAAATCATGTTTCAGATTGGTATGCGCTACAAACAGAAATCTCCTGTCGGAAGTTGAACAAGGTCGCTTCCGACAGGATTTATATTTCCGTATTTCCGACTGCCAGCTGCGGGTTCCATCTTTGGACGAGCGACGGGAGGACATCCCTGCCCTTGTCGATTACTTCCTGACGCAATTGTTCGAAGACAAAGAACGCCCGGAACTTGACAAACCTGTTTTGCAGTATTTGCTTAACCGACCATATGTGGGCAATATCCGGGAATTGCGCCAGCTCGTCCAGAGAATGGCTTTAAAACATGTAAGGCACAACAAAATCACCATAGGTGAACTTCCGGCCGCAGACCGGCAACTCGCCAGTGCCACACAAAGGTCCAATAGGCCTCCAGAAAGTATGGAAGCGCTCATCCGTAAGGCCCTGCTTACCGGCGAAGACTGGTGGAAGCTCAAGGATAGAATATCAGAAACAGCCATTGAAGTGGCCCTTGATCTTGAAAATAACAACAAACAAAAAGCAGCAAAAAGACTTGGTGTTGACGTGAGAACCGTTCAGCAATATGTAAAAAAGAAAGTAACAGCCGCCTTGAGCAATCTATAAGTTTATACGCACAGCGCTTTTCCGCTAAACTTTCCCGCCGCAAAACAATGTGTTGGAAACTGACCGGCTTTACTAAGATTATTTAAGGTCCTGACAAACATGGCGGAACCACCACGTGGCGCAACAAACATTCCATTTGGCTTTACAACAGGTCTTCCACTTGAATTGATCACGATATCAAAGCCCCATGTGAAGGCATTTAGCAGGACATTCTTGTTTCCCTTACGCACACCAACCAAGGCAACTTCAGCATTCCAGAACACGCGCTTACCTGCCGTCGCACTTGCCAAACTTCTGCTGGGCTGGTCTTCAAAAAGCAGGTGGTAGCACAAATGATTGTGGGAAGAAGGCCGGTCCATGAAGGCCGTGACCTGTAAATTTGGATCGCCGACACCGGGTTCATTCCAATAATACGGATTATCGGCCACAGCGCCAGATGCAGGAATCGGATCAACATATTTGCTGTATTTTTTAACTGTTCTACCGGTCGTTTGGTTGAGCGTCTGATTCGTTTCTATCACTTGTATCCATCGAAATTGAGGTTTACCTGCAGCATCCACAAATCCAGCCTTTTTAACCGCATCCATATCTGTAATCCTGAAACCCAACTCGATGTGCATGGCTCCTCTGTCGTTTCCTGCTGTTGGAGCCGGCCTGCAAATACTTCCATCTAGGTAACATACCCTGTAGGCTGCAGTCTTCTCTAGAATACCGAGTTTCCGGCCGCCGTAATAGACCACGGTCGACAATGGATATTGTAATTTGGGCAGCAGGTTCATGGTTGCCCAGCTTCTTTTATCAAGTATTCCTGTTGCCGGTAATTTAGCCTTTGCTTGCCAGGTGGCAATTGCACAAGCCAGGTCAGCTTCTGTTACAGCAGCGCCGAGTCTCAATAGCCTTAGCAACTCTGGGATGGCATTTACTTTACCTGAGATGAGGCAGCCCCATCCAATGTCTTTGGCAGCAATCCTGTTTGCTGTGCGCGCGCTGCCAACTTTGGCGGCAGACAACTTTCCACAGGCTGCAGGAGCCACTTCTGAGTATAGTTCATCCTCATAAGAATACTCCTGGAGGATAGATTCGAGTTCGGGAACAAGCTCGAACTCTCTTGATTGACAATTGTTGCACATCTTGTGTTCTGTTTAGTAGGTGTATGTACTTTTTTCGAAATGCATTTTATTCCTAGAACCTTCTGGAAAAGCGTTGTTTTTCCCGGTTTAGCCGGCGGTAAATATGTAAGCCAGGTAACAGCGCACTGACCTCCGGATTGATATTTACGGTGGGTGCAGAAAGTTCTATTCCGGTCACGGTATAATAGCTGTGAATGTAACGCTGAATGGCATCCCGGAAAGCATCGGCCCAATTGGTCGCATGGTCCCTGCTGGAAACATTGGTCCAATTGCCATAACGAATGCCGAGAATAATCTTCTCACCATTTACAGCCAGGTCGCGGTAAAAGGAAATACTTGTATTATCCCAGCCCTGTAAGGCCTTCATGCTGTCCACACGATCCATCCAGGGCTCTTCATAAGGAACCATGATGCGTCCCCCCAAAAACTCCCGCACTTCAGGTCTGGAAAGAATCCATTGTTCAATAAGCGTCTCAATTCTGGCTACAGTTGGCAGGTCGCCAAATTGATTGTGTGCACCTTCCGCTAGTATCCGGTGGGTATCCCTTAAGGCATTCAGCAGTTTGAATCCGTCCGGCCTGATCGTTGTATTGTCCGACTGCACAAAGTATTCGGTCGCCTCATGGATCAAACGATGAAAGGACTGCAGGAACTTCGATCTCCTGTCTGCCGGGTTAAATCCTGGCTTCACGTTTCCAAGCACAGCCAGATCATATTCACTGGTATATTCATAGTTCTTGCGCGTTGCCGTAAGACGATGCTGCTGATCTTGAATATAACCCCAAAGAATGTGGTTTAACGGCCGAAGTGGGTCGAGTGCAAAGTTGAGCAGCGGATCTTTGTACCCGTTTTCGATATTCTGAAACCTTCTGGCCAATGCGTTCATGGTTTGGCTAACCTTGCCTTCTTCATGCCAGTAGTTCCAGATCAGTTCAATCAGGGTCGCATCCGCATTCCCCTTTAAATATCCGGATTCCGCCCCTGTTCTGATAAAATATTCTTTAATCTTGGCTTTGATCAAATCGTAATACGAAATGATTTTGTCCTTGCCCAGGTAATCATTTAAGTCGAAGCTATCTTCGTTCGAACTATATTCGTCGGCAAATCTAGCGAGGCTATAAACATGTTCTACATACCGCTCTGTGGCAAACTTCAGCAAACTATAAGCTTCTGTCCGGTTGAATGGTAAACGCATGGAATCAGCAAGCTTCATTTGCTGACTTTCACTCAGCTTATCTTTTTTTGAACCGGCAGTTGGAAACCCAGAATTGAAGTAGGCTCTTCCTTTTCCACCTGGCCCCTCAAAACGCAACACCTCATCTATGAAATTGCTGTAGTGCTTAAAATTGAGTTTATGACTGTTGATCGTATCCCATAGTGCCTGATCCTTGGTTTGTCCGCCACTCGTTGGCGTTAACCGGATCTCCAAAGGCTCTTTAAACCCAAAGGATTTTAAATTCACATTGACATCGCTCTCTATAGACACAGGGTTGAGTTCTGAATTTTCAGGCGGATGAATAATCAGTGTGATGGTATGGTCTGAATTTGCCAGCTGTGCAGGATCAATGACATGCGTATATCTGGGATTATCGGCCAACGATATCAACTGATCAATCCCTCTGTAAGTAAGCCTGATGGTGTCGTTCGGCTGCAGATCTGCGTTCGGAATGAAATTCTTGTTTGTTAGCCGGAACTTTTTGACAATCGATGAGCCATCCTCTGCTTTCTCTCTTGTAATGGAAACTTCCAAATCAGCCGGATCATAATTTCGGGTTATGTCGAGTGGCCTAATAATTATCTTGGTCATGATTTTATGTATTTAGGGTTGAAATTCTAATTTCTTTCAAATGCCCACCTCCGCAATTGTTGTGTGAGTACCTGACTTTCTTCTTCGGCGCCAATGGCCAAGTCGAATTTAGCTTGGCCGAATAAGGCGAATACAAGCGTTGGAGGCATGGATTGTAGTTGTAATTTTTTAGATCTCCATAATTGATACAGTGCTTGAAGTTTCCGCGGCTCCCGCTTTTGCAAGGGAAAGAGTTCATATAGCTTTTTAGCCTGCATCTTCCCTGTTGTATGATGAATCACCAGATCTACGAAAGGATCTATTTGCTTTTCAATGGTGCTTATGATTCTGACTGAAGCAGCATCAAGTCCCTGTTTTGGATAAAACCTGGTCCACATCTCCCATAAAGTATCCCATTGTTCATGTGGATACAACTGTTTTCCAAATGCACAGCTAAGCTGAACCCGGATATAAGGTGTTGGATGGGGATCAACGACATCCAACCGGAACTGAAAATATCTGGGCAAGGTTACCACGCCCATCAATCCAAGTGTTGCAGAAATGCCCAGATGGCCCATGGCCCATACGTCACTTACGATCTCCGAAATACAGCGGTTATAGTATTCCCAGGCGAGTTTATCGGGAGAACTGGTTGCCTTTTTTGCCAGGACGGTGCTTAAACTGGGCACAAGATCCAACAAAGCAGCGGCCTGATGCCCGACCTCATGAATCAGGGACGAAGCAATTCCACTACCCACCATCCGCTCTCTGGGCACCTGAATAATTGCAACTGGATTCTGAACACCGCCTGGCAATCGTGTGCGGGCTCTCCTGATGGCTGCCCCATGGCCCCGGTCCAGGTAAACCATCAAATTGGGTATTTCTGTAAACGGCTCAAGTACCTTGAGGCCATCTTCAGCAAGCACATCCAAACCTGCCGCCCAAATACCAACATCGTATTCCCCACGTTGGGACAGCACATCGGCGAAAATGTCCAGTTGATCTAAAATGTTGTTAAATCGTATTTTTAGAACCGTAAAGCGGCTTTGAAAATGCCGTTCGTCAATCTTAAGCCTTTCAGCCTTTTTTAAATCTTCAATGAACTTGTTTATGCCTTTTCTTAATACTGATTTTTCACGCTCAAGCAAAGCAATCACTTCCTTGTACGCAGCCTTGCCGATTGAAGCACCTTTAACCATTGGCATGGTCATACTGAAAGGCTTGACCTGGTTTAATCGCGCCAGCAGTGATCGGGCTTCGTTGTTCAGGTATTCAAATGAATATTGCATCGTACCTGCCTTTATTGGTTCCTACGGCTCTTTCTCATCAATAAACCAGGTGCATGCCGCATTGCCGCGCTGATTAAAGCATTTCTGGCATCATCACCTTCGTTGCCGGAAGGCCTCACGTTGTCCAGGGAAGCGGCAGCATCGTTTGTCAGACGCACAAGCGCCCGTGCAACTTCAAATTCCTGATCCTCAAGACTCAATCCTTCCAACTCCAATTCAAACATGTTTGATGCGGCCGAACCCAGCTTCCCGCCAACCGCGGTACCTACTGGCCCGCCGAAAAAGGTACCTGCAGCAGCTCCCGCAACCGGTAGTGCGGTTTTAATGACGGAACGCAATATACCTTTAAGTGGCCCGCTGAGACCGCCCAGAAAGTGATCCAGCTCCCGATCGTTATTTGTAGCCAATAGCTCAGCTGCCAGCTCCATTTCTTCCATTTCATCTTGTTCCATTCCGCCGTCCATTTCAGACTCCATATGGTATTCATAATCTTCCATTTCGGACTGCGGCCCTTCCACTCCTGGCTGAGCTGCTGCAGCACCTTGCGGAGCTGGCCCTTCCGGGGCTGCCATTGATCCCGAATTTCCAGGGCCCAGCATCGACTGCTGCAACGCATTCACGTTTGCGTTGGTAGCGGCCAACTGACGGGAAAGACTCTGAATGGTGTCCATCAAATAGCTTGGTATACCAGCGGAAGCTGCTGGTGTTGCTGCAGTTCCTGCATCATAGTCCGCAAATCCAGATTGCCCAAGATTGCTGTAACCATAAGGCTGAGCGGAATAACCTCTGCTTTGGCCCCAATAGCGGTTGCGCCATGGGCGCAGGGCAGCGCGATAGGGATTGTTCCGGTAGTTCTGCCGCTGAAAACCAAAGCCGATATAGCCCGGACGTGACATTCTATAGTAAGGCGCTGCCCCTGCCCTTGGAGAAACCCGAACACCGGATCTGGACGTATAAGGCCGCTGCCTTAGGCTTGATCCGGAGGGCCGCCGGGAGCCGGTGCCGCCTGTCCGCCTATGATCACGAACATTTCGGCTGCTCTCCTCCTCAAATTCATCTTCATACTGGTATTCCTCTTCTCGTTCAGCTTCATCTTCAGCCTCGTACGCAGCTTCCCCTTCGTACGCACTTTCATCTTCGTACTCAAGCTCGTCTTCATAGTTTTGCTCCGTATTGAACTCTGGAATCAGTTCATCTTCGTTTTCATATTGGCTGCCAGACTCATCCTCGAATTCAAAACCTGACTCCTGTTGCGGCTGACTTCTTCTATAAGGATCATAGCCCGCCTGACCATATGCGTTGCCGTAGTTATACATGTGATATCGTTTTAGGTGTTTATAATTAACAAACCATTTTCACTAGGTTATCCCAAACTGATGCCAAATGCTAACTATCTAAAAATCAGGAATTTACATATCATACCTGCGAAAAGGAATTCGTTTTCCTGTTGGTTTTGGTTTGAACACGAAAAATCTGTCGCAATAAATAGGATCTTGCTGTCGGTTTTAATTCTTTAAACGAGTTTTACATTGAGGCTTTGAATGAAATTACAGGATCAAGCAAAGAATCAGTCCCTCGGAGTTTTACCTACACTAACCCCAACTTTCCCGCTGCCAAGTTTAGACAGTCCAGATCTGATCATACTGGAAATTAGGCCGGATAATAAAAGAAATCGCCTGTTTTATGATCAAACCAAACCATTCCGTAAACCTCTTAATGAGGTTTGATGCATCTTGCTATGATGACCATCATCTTAGCAGAACATGCAAATAGTGCCATTGATGTGCTTAAAGTATTAAAAATGGTGCTAGTACATGACATAGTTGAAATCGACGCCGGCGATACATTCATTTATTATACCGCGAAAACTTGACAGGTTTGAACCACTTTTGCAGAATACTTCTAACAATTGGGGGTACTTGGGCTGAATTCCATGTGAACTATGATAAGGTTTACAACAAGAAAAAAGCCATTGAACGGGGACCAAGTTCTATCTGGATGTATGCCGTAAACCTCCTTCAGGAAAGTGTTGAAAAAGAAATTCTTAGAAAGTAGTTGACTGTCATTTTTCTAAATCGGGATAATGGCAGCAAAAGAAAAGTTTGAAATTTATCTACATTGCAGTAGACCGAACCCTGCTTTTTTAATGCATGGATGAACAGACCTGTAGTAAAGGCCTGGTAAACACCTGACCACACTTTGAACTTCTTGATGGCCTTCAGGGGATAGCTGCTGTATCTGTAGTAGACTTTCATTTATGGAGTTTGTCTTTACGTACTACAAAGACAACTTAATTTCACCTGCATATCTTGCTATAGACTTCTTCTTTTGCCTCTCAGGATTTTTGACTGCCTATGCTTGCGATTCTAATATATCGACTTTAGGTTTGATGGCTTTTCTAAAACTAAGGCTAAATCGCTTTCATCCGCTTGTAATCATCGGTTCCATTATAGGCCTAGCGGGGCATAGGTTTGTACATTTGTGCTGAAATTATCAAAAATTATGGCGGGTGATTATGAGTGGAAAGTGAAAAATGACATGGATCAAACTTCAGTTTTACCTTGCCCATAGAATACAAGACTTTTTTGTAAAGATGTATTTCGTTTAAAGTAAGCAGAGGTGGTGGTTTCTACACCTGGTTGAAGCCTCCACAATCAAGCCGGAATGGTGAAAATCAGATACCTGAGCAGGAACTTTGGGAAGTTTTTAGGGAAAGTAAATGCAGATCTGGAAGCCCCAGAATTACTAAAACGCTGAAATAAGAAGATAAAGTGTACAGACCTCGGGTTACCAGAATTATGAAAAAGATCCATCTAAGAAGTATGTGAAAAAGAAATTCAAGATAACTTCTGATTCGAATCATAAATCTACGGTACATGAAAATAAATTAGACCGGAATTTCAAGCCAGGTACTTTAGGGGCCGCCTGGCTATCGGATATACCATATATTAAAACAAAGCAGGGATGGTTGTGCCTGCTGACAACTGTTATAGATATTGGTGACAGGAAAGTAATCGGTTGGGCGCTGAGCGCAACAATGAAAACCAATAATTCGGTTGTCCCGGGCATTTAGAATGGCACAAAGAAATAGGCCAATTACACAGAAACTGATCTTCCATTCTGACCAGGGTGTTCAGTACGCCTGCAATGAATTCAAAACATTACTTGAAAGCAATCCCTTAATTATAAGAAGCATTAGCAGAAAAGGAAATTGCTGGGACAATGCGGTGGCGGAGAGCTTCTTTAAAACATTAAAGGCCGAATGTATATACAAGAACAAGTTCGAAAATCAAGCCCAGGTAGCAATCGTGGTGTTTGAATACATAGAAGCCTGGTACAACCGAAAAAGAATGCACTCTACCATAGGCTTAATGTCCCCAGAGAGCTTGAAAGAAACTTAAACAAACGGAATATTGCAGCTTAACAAAATGTTCGTTTTATTGTTGCAATTCCACTATAAAGATGTTGTCAACATCGTTAAACAAGTTAGGTTTTTTGCCCCCCACTTGTCGGTACTATCTAAGGTAAATCAAATCAATCTAGGTCTCCACATATACAAACTCAACTATGTATATGTGAAGAGGTAGATTATCGATGCATCGAATCATCGTGCAGATAAAAAGGACCAGAAGAAATCGAAAACGTCGATCACTAAGGAGAACTATTTACTCATTATAAATCGATAAATTAGGTGCTAGCATCTTAGTAGACATTCCGACTAAATACTTCAGACTCTACATACTTGTTCTTCTAGTTAAATTTTTGAACCTTTGTATAAGTTCGAGTTTGCTAACCGCATGAATATTAGTTGTTGCAACGTATACTGGATAAATAACAACCTGTTGAGTTGGTGAACCCCCATCGGGATCATTGGGGGAAAGGCCACTTTCCTGCCTGATTAACTGTGCTATGCGATACGCATCTTTACTAAGCAACAGTTCTTTTTGCTCTTTTGTTAAGCCAACTTTTTTTGCGGCTTTATTCGGTTCATTTTGAAAGGACTCAGATAACAGGGGGTCTGTCGCTAGTTCAATGAGAAAGTCTGCAAAATTTTTCATAACTGTCCATACAATTATTTCGTTACTGAAAGACGCTTAACTTTGTGCCTCGACGCTGGACTCGGTCTCGGTAACAAGAGATACGTCCGGAAGTATTAGATCATTAAGTGTCAAACCCAATTTATACAGCATGTCTTCATTGATCTCCGCTAAACCCTTTGGTGGAATATAAAGGGTTGATATGCCAGAAATATTTGCTGTTGACAATTGATTTAGCGTAGTTTCGATTATTTTAGGCTGACAGATCGGGTATTGAGCCGCTTCATAAACCACCACAAGTTGGTCAGGTGAGTATTCCTTAAGTAGGACATCGATTAACACTTCAAGTCCATTCTTATTGTATTTCCGCTCAGTGTTATAGCCCAATTCCCCAATTACACTTATCTGCCACAACACCAACGATACATATGGATCAAACCTTCTGTTGAACAATAGAAAATCAGATGCTTCAAAGCTTTGGCATCCATCGGCGCCGGGATCTACACCTAGATCAGCATACAAACAGTCTTCTGCCGATATTCCGGGCAACATTCTAGCGTCAAAGCCTTCGGATCGGGCTTGCTTGATCGCCTCATGACTAGGAAAGACGAATACCCCTGGATGGCCATAGAACGCGGCACAAACCTTTTCACCTGCACGAACACACGTGAGAATTCTTTTTACCATCTCTAAGTAGGTAATAATGCGTTTTTTCTCAGCGTGATAGTAGTGCTGTAAAGATTCATTGTTCGGGTTTAAGTTTCTTACCCAGTGTATAGTTGCCGGGTCCGCGACAAGGTAGATTAAACGATCAGCTTGTTCCATATGCGCCTTACTTTCCAAAGTTATTTGACCAACAACACTGATACCAGTACCAACAATGATTAATGAGCCTTTTTTATTTGCTTCCATATTAGTAATTTAAATAGTGGTTAATAATTTCGATCACCTCTTCATGTACTGTGAAAATGTGAATCCTCGTGTAGCCTCTAACGCGATTGTTTTACTTTCTACATTCACGATGACGACCACCCATTCAAATGCTGCCTGATCACCTACACTTATATCACTTGCTATTGCTTCACGTAATTTGATTGCATCTTTACTTGAGATTATTGCTTGTTGTTCAGACGATAAGCCAGATTGCCTTAGATACTGTTCTGGATTATTAGAAAACTCCTCAAGTGTTCTTGGATCTTCAGCAAGCCGAAGAATCAAATTTGTTAATTCCTGTGCCATAATGGTTGTTGTTTAAAGTTTATCCTCTACCTAATGAACCTCCGCCTGTTAGGCGGTTTGAAAGGGCCGAGAAGTCTCGACGTGTTGTTAAAACTTTGTCCAAGCTTCCCCTAGTCCAAGTCAATACAACTACGGTTATTCCATCCGCAGAATCTGCTGATGCACCCAAAGACGTATCATTAATGACTGCATCACGGACGAGTGCTGCATCGTTACTTTGCAAAATGGCTCTTTCGGCCGCTGATAACCCAGCTTCTTTTGCGGACTTTTCCGGTTCTGCTTGGTACTTTGCCAATGCTTGAGGGTTCTCTGCAAGCACCAGAAGAAACTTTGTGAAATTTTCTGCCATGATCTTAAAATTTTGATTTTAATATATGTTAATTGGCATTCTTTTAGATTACATGAGAATAAAAGTAAGTTGTCTAAAATAGTACGCTCAACTACTTTTAAAATTGAATTAGCTGATTAGGATTCTCTCTTCCATGAATGTATAAGCTTTGCAAGGAGTTATTATGCCGCTAGTTCTAAGCTCGAGACTGATTTGCTTTGACAGAATACTGGAAATGAGGTGATAAAAGCTAGGGATGAGCCAATTCGTTTAAAGCATATTGCTCACTAATTTTATTAAATATAAGAAAGGATCAGAGTACAGGAAATAGCTAGTTATAGCTATTTTGAAACCTGGATGAATGCTACTATCCATGGCAGATATTCTGACTAAAGTGGTTCTCCGTCACTTTTGGTGATTCAATCTGATTTTATTAGGATCATTTTTCTTAGTAACTGAAAGCCAGCTCTGCCGTACATTCTTCTCTTGATGTTTTTAATGCGCTTAACCTGCCCTTCAACTTGGCCGTTACTTGTTCCAGTTTTTAAAGCGTTATTTACCGCCTCGTAGTCCTTCAATAGGTTTTTGGCGAAATTTCTAAGGCCACACTTTGGAGTTGCTACAGATTGCCTGGTGCCTTTCAGGCATATGATCTTTGATAGTGGTATAACCATGGCTGGTATAATTTCTGGTATGGACAGCGATTCTTTGACCTTCGTAATAGACCTCAACGGTGTCCTGATCATAAGCAATCCGCACTTCATAATTACAGCTTTTAGAGACCCACTGTCTCATGTTATCTGACTTTACGGTCAGGGGAACTCCCCAGAAGTAATTGATGGTATGATTCAAAGCCTTCACCACTTGAGCTAGTTTGGCATCAGGAAGCGCCTCCACATAACCATAACCGCTAAAAGGAAGTACGGCAACATATACCGGGCAGGGTATAAGTTCTCCTGTTGAGGGATCTGCATAATGTAGCACATCGCTTGCGAAGTCCACTTCCAAAAGCTTTGCCGGGGAAAGCAGTAAACGGGTCACCCTAGTGCGGCTAAGTTCCTTTTTAAAGTACATGATCTGGTTGATGAAATGAGCTTTGCGGGGTCAGCATTCTGTGGTACAGATGGCTTATGCAAGCCAAGAATCTGCTCCAACCGTTCGTCTGGAAGTTTCAAAAGTTCGGTTAACTCCTGGCCAGTTTGCTGGAACTTTTGCAGGTAGAGTGCAATTGTTTTTCTTGTCGTCTTTATTTCCTTCTCAATAGCGCGCTGGGAAACACCGCGCTCCAGGAATAAAAGTATCTGTCTTATCTTATGTATACTAAGTAGCTTATTTACCATACTGCAAGTGGTTTTTGGTTACAAAACAAAATTAGCGTAACTGGCGGTTAAACACTGCTTAGTGGTATATTTTGGCGCGGAATATCCAATAAAGATCATGTACTACTGCAAACCGGCTGGTGTGGCAGAATATGAACATCTTAGCACATACTGAATTTTGTGCTCTTAGCTTCGACGCTGCATTTGCTACATAAGTAGCAAGCGCCTCTTCCATCGGGGCCAGTTCAGTTTCCATGGTACCAAAAGATCTTGCTGTTGAAATACCTTCCTTGTCGGGGCGGTCATACTCCATCGGAATACACCTATGCCCATGCAGTTCCCGGTAAGTTCTTCTGCCTTGAATGGTCATCAACTTCAAGACAAAGTCTTCTGGTAAGCTCATAAAATCATGAGCATTCTGAACACCAACCTTGATCAACTTTATGGCATATCGTGGACCAATGCCCCAAACATCATCAATCTCGATAAGTCTCAGTGCAGCTTCAATCTGAGCCGGTGCTTCCAACACAAGTACGCCCGTATCTTTATGATGCTTTTTTGCAAGCTTATTAGCCACTTTAGCAAGGGTTTTAGTAGGGCCTATTCCTATACAAACCGGTACTCCAGTATATTGAAGAATCTTGGCTCTAAGATCTAAAGCAAGCTGCTGCAGGTCATGACACTTATAACCCTGAAGGTCACAAAAGCATTCATCTATGGAATAGATCTCCTGATCAGGAAAGGTCTTGCGGACAATGGAGGTTATCCTTCTCATCATATCCTGATAAAGGGTATAGTTGGAGGACCGCCACCAGAGCGCACCACTTTGCTGCTGCTCACGCATGGCAAAGTAGGGTGTTCCCATCTTTATGCCTAGCTCTTCTTTAGCCTCATCGGACCTGGAAATTGCGCACCCATCATTATTGGAGAGCACACAACCTGCTTTTCCTCGCAGCTCGGGCTGAAAAACCCGTTCAGCACTAACGTAAAAGTTGTTCGAATCTATTAATGCGAGCACCGTTCCTCCTCCTTTGATCTAAAATACTATGCGGCACCACCCCCCAAATTTCAAAATGAGTAATTTCATTTCTTTCGATGGGCTTAAAATATGGGTTATCGGGCATCAAGTATTCTTTCTGCCCTTTCCTAAAATAGGAACGGAGGATAAATTCATTATCAATAATACCCACTACAATATCGCCTGATGACGGTGTTAATGATTTATCAACAACAAGCAGATCATCAGGAAAGATTCCTGAAGCTACCATACATTCACCAGTTACTTTTGCAAAAAAGGTTGCTTCCGGATATTTTGTAACATAATCATTCAGATCAATCCTTGCTTCCTCGTAATCAGCCGCTGGGCTTTCAAATCCGGCATGTATTTTTTCTGCAAAAAGAGGCATTAAAGCACCTCTCCCTTTTCCTCGCTCGTAAATTAATATTTCTTTCATCAGCTAACCATTTGAGTCTACAAATACTACTAATATTTTTAGTATTCCAAGGCTATTCTGTACATTGTTAAAAAAAATAGGTCTACCTCAAGCTAATGCTTTAGTGTTAACGTCGCCGGTAAAATAAAAAACGACCGTTTAGTAAACCAAGCTTATTAACCTTCTTATGTTAAGGTGCCTTAGCAAACGTGGTAGACCAAAGGAGCCTTGTAAAGGAACTACCTGAATAGGCTGTTCACTCATCATAGACTGAAAAGGTAGTTTGGTCATCTGGTAACTCATTATAAAAACTATAAAACTAAGATTTCATTGCTTTGGCGGTATATGCTGAGCGTTAAACCTTTTATGCAAACTAGTCAAGTGATCAGTCATTGCTAAAGCTCGTATATCTGGCCTACAGAGACTTCTCTAAAAAGTGGACAATGCCTATGTGGAATAGGGCTTAACAATGTCGCAGCTGCACATTAAATTTGGTGATTGATTGAAAGTCTTCGGCGACTTTACACTCTTCTTACCAAGAAAAAGGGACCATGATCCAATGATCAAAGTCCCCTTTATCTAACATTAACACTCTTACTTACTATAGCATTTAGACGCTGATTATAGCTGTTCTGCTTTCCATTGAATGTCAGATTTCTCTTGATCTTAATTGATTTTTCTTTTGAAAGGTCCTTGCGGTGCAATTATCTCCAGATTTGTTCCATCAGGATCTTTAAAATAAGCAACAGCAGTACCAACCCCCGAACTCAATCCGTCTTCTTTCGTAAAAACGATTGATTCACCGTCCGGTTCGATTCCGATTTCTTTTAAACGCACAAGGGATGCATCTATATCGTCCACTTCGAAACAAAGATGCATGGCGCTTATCTGGTTGTTTTGATAAGAAGCAGTCTCTGGTCTGGGAAGCACGTATTCCAAAATATCAATATTCAAATTGTCCAAATGAAGGTTGGCGTATTTGATTCTCGTATCTTCCAGCCCCTGTGTTTTGGCCATCCTTGCGCCGCCTATTTCATCGATATTAGATACTTTGATACCTGTTAGTGCTTCATAAAAAGCAATTGACTTTTCAAGATTGCTAACGGTGATTCCTACGTGATTGGCACGTGTAAAACCTAATGTTTTTTTGTTTTCCATTTTATATATTAATATTTAGATGAATACATAGACATAAATAGTTAAAACAGATAAAATTTGGATCATCTTTGGCAGAGCAAATTTATCTTTTGACTGCTTATTGTATACACGGGAGTTGAAGTACGTTTGCATTTAAGGGCTGTTCCACTTTTCGTTCTAACTTTTGTTGATTAACCGTGATGTAGATCTCCACAGAGCCTGTTCCTACTATTAAGGAAAGTATATGTCCTCCATAGGCGTTGAACTGATTGTCTGTTGCCACACCGTGTATGTGAATAGACGGGGTAGATCCATTCCAGGCTATGGAGCCTGTAAGACTTCCCATCTCTACCTTATTCAAAGTTCTTGGATTAAATTTCTTAAGAGTAAAGTCGTAAAAACCAAAAGTCACTTCTTCTGAAAAACCTATCCCCCTAAAACTACCTGATGGAATTTTTTCTGTTACAGCAAGTTTTTCAATTTCCTTGATGACATTATCAGACTCTCTAAGTACCATTAAATAACCCGAAGAAGTTTTTATATAGCGACAAATGGAATTACTAGTAGTTTGCTGAGCCTTCAATGTACAAGTGGCGGAGCAAAGTAAAACGACAAGGATGATTGATTTAAATGACCTAAACATAAACCGAAATTGTATAATAAAATTGCTCTGAATTGTTAATTATTTTGATTTTTCGAGTCTTCCGTTTTTTTAAACACTTCCATGATTTGAGTGGAAACTCCAGCCTTTCTAAACTCCCCAATTAAGGTGTCGCTTATTTCCCTGGTGCTTATTATACGCAGGACTTTATCTTCATCTTCCAGATCGCAACTCCATTCTTTAATACTCTTAAACTGCGAAATGATTATTTGAGTTTTTTTTAAGTCATTTGATGTGTTAATCATTGTTGAGAGGACAATTACAAATAAAACCATTTTGACATTATTTATTAATTTGAGATCTGGCCTATAAGTAACTGAGCCATTTTTTTTATTCTTTTAGGGTCACCATGAAGGATATAAGATTCCTGCCATCCGGTAAACGAACTAATAATAAAATTCGTTGTAGTTTCCGCCTCTATATCTGCACTTATCTCCGTTAGTTCCTGGGCTCGGATAATAAGTTTTAATAGCATCTGATGAATGAAGCCACTGCTTTCCTTGATTAAAGCTTGGACTTTAGCATCACTGGAGGCTAGTTCAAATGTCGTTTGAATAGCCATACAGCTATTACCAGAAATAATTGTATTCACAGAATTATTTATAAAACTAATAACCGCTTGTAGAGGAGATTCAAATTTAGAATATACACCTGCTGCAACCATCCCCTTTTTAGTGTAGTTACTGATACATTTTACAAATAGCTGGTGTTTATCACCTATGGTATTGTACAAGCTACTGCTGTTAATATCCATTGCCTCAGTAAGATCCCGTATGGTTGTACCACCAAAGCCTTTCTTCCAAAAAACAGCCATAGCTTTTTGAATTGCTATGTCTTCGTCGAATTCTATATTCCTTGCCATAATTTATTGGGTATAATTACATGCATTATACATGCTGAATTCAGAAGTTGCCATCTCCCTAATTGAAGAGATGGCAACTAAGCTTTAAAGGTCAATAAGTTTTATATCAATCAGATCATTCAGTAATCCCTCGCCATATGCAGATGCCGGGGATTGAAAACCGGGTTCAAATAAGCCGCCTAGTGCGCGTGATACAATTTCCAAAGAGGAAGTCACTGTGGGCATATAGCCATCTGGCATTTCTATCATAGACCTGGCTATTGTTCCATCAGCATCGGTTACTTCAGCCACAATTTTACTCTTTTCTTGTTCAGCATGCGCTACAGTTTGTCCCTGCTGAAGTTTTAGCGTTTCAACTTCTGATGTTTCTGCCGGAAGCGCCATCTGGAAATACTCTTCGATATTTGGAATGCCTGTTGATTTGTAACTTAATACAATTCCACCAAGTGGGGTTGGGAAGCACTCTTCAGGCCCGCTTCCAAAATCGAACGATGCAGGCGAAGCCTCCCTTAATTTTTGGATATCCCCATTTATTCTAACAAGTAACCCTGCACTAATGATATTAGCACTGCTAGCTATAGAACCGGGGGTAAACCCCCCTGAGTATTTAAATGCGACCCGCAGGGAAATAGGATTTTTAACTCTTTTTGCAGTATGCAATACTAGCGGATCGTAGGAGGCAAACAGGCCGGCACCGGAAAGAATCATAATGCCAGCTGCTTTTGCAGCCTCATCTTTAGATTCCGCAAGGCGGTAAATATCAATTTCTGCTGTAATATCAAAGTAATGTACTTTATAGAGCAAACAGGCTTCCATTGCCATCTCTGCTGTTTCGCTAAACGGCCCCGCGATATTAAGTAAAGCAGTCTTGCCATCGAGGCTTTGCTGCCAGCCAGAGATATCGTCAACTTCGAATGCATGAAAAGGAATTTGCAGTTGCGCTGCAAGCATGGAAAGTTTTTCTGCATTTCTGCCAGCGATCTCAAAATCGATTCCTCTTCGGGCAGCCTCATGGCAGATCATAGTACCGGTATAACCCGTTGCCCCATAGATTAGCAATTTACCGGGAATAGTCTCGTGATTCATAGATTATTTATTTAAAAGTTTTTCTGTGTTAGTAAGAAAACCATCAAGGCTAGCATTAATATCAAGCCCTGTTCGGTTAGCAATTATGATCAACCACCAGATACATTCCCCCAGTTTATGGGATAGCTCCTTCTCTGTATTTTCTTTTGGCCAGCGGCCTTGTTGAGACATGATTAACCTGCCAACCAATCCTGCGTCAGTAAGAAAGGCAAGGGCATCTTCTTCAACAGTCCATTCACTGCCGTGATGGGCAAGTTCCAGTAGATGATACAGTTTCCTTATCTCTTCAGATCTGTGGATTACATCATTAAGATTCAATGCTTTGCTCATATGGTATTAATATTTGTAAATCAATAAACTACAATTTGCTTAGTCGGTTACCAGGGTAATATCCCTTCAGGTCCAAAAAAACCACCATTTGGAACATCAAGTTTCATTGTTGCATACCGCAGAGGCACGGTGGCCCCGTCCTCGGTGCTGAGTGTTCCCGTGTTATCGTTAAGGTCTGTCTTTATATGCCCCGGCTCAACCGAATAAACCTTTATGCCCGCAGGCCCAAGTTCCTTAGCGAATGCAGTGGTAACTGCATTTAAGGCTGTTTTTGAACTTGAATAGCCCATGAAATTGACCTGTCCATAAATGGTGTCGGGATCAGAGCTGAGACTTATAGAGCCTACAATACTGCTAACCATTACTATTTTTGCATGATCGGCAGCCTTTAGCAAAGGCAGTAAAGCCTGCGTTACGCGGATTGGTCCAAAAACATTAACCTCATAGGTTTCTCGGATAACATCCAAACTTTCAAGACTCGGTTGGCTTTTTAGGTTCAACGCAACGCCGGCATTATTAATTAGAACGTTCAGGTGCCCCGTTTGGTCAGCCAGAGCGCTGGCAGCTTTCATCACACTGCTATCCTCGGCAACGTCAAGCATAAGCAGATGCACATCCAGACCCTTGGCACGAAGTTTTTCAACCGCAGACTGACCGCGCGAAAAATCCCGCGATCCCAGCCATACCTTATACCCTTGTTTTGCCAATCCTTCTACAGTGGACAGTCCGATGCCTTTGTTTGCCCCGGTTACCAGGGCGGTTTTAATCTGCTTCATCTTCTTTTAATTTTTTTGCAGAAGGTCCCTCAGGATGGGCGTGGTGTGACAGGTCACCTGTTAGAATTAGCGACAGGCTTCGTTCCCTGAAATGCCATTCACCTTCCAGGTGATCAAACGTATCATCATACTGACCAACCATAATCGGCTGTAATGGAAAAGACCTATCTGCGTCCTGTTGAAAAATAGTCACATAGGATACTGCTGTAGCGGATGTTTCCGCTTCATTTATCCTAATCACCGTATTGGTTGTTACATGTGCCGTTTGGGGGGTGCCGCCTGGATATACCTGCAGATTAGATTGAAGCATTTTTTCAATATCTGCACCATCTGTGAATTCTCCTATGGAACCTATTCTGCCATGAGTAAACATTGCACCAATTCCGGCGAAGTCACCTTTATCAAGAAGGTGGGTATATTGCGCGATTAAATTTTCAATAGCTCTTTCACTACTGATTTTATATTTTGACTGATCCATGTCTCAAGTTTTAAAGATTTGATACTAAACAGTCGGGTTTGAGCCGCCATCAATTATATAGTTTGCTCCCGACAGGTATGATGCCCTTGGTGAAACCAGGTAACCAACCATTTCAGCAATATCTTGCGAATTTGCCATCCTGCCCATTGGAATGCCACCCAACTTTTTCATTAAATTTTGCGTAGTTTCCTCGACACTTATCCCGGCCTCGGTAGCTAATGATTGCAGGTAACCGTCCATAGTTTCCGTTTTTACCATTCCTGGGGACACCGTCAACACGCGAACCCCTTTTGGCGAAACTTCTTTCGCCAAACATTTGCTGTAGCTATTTAAAGCTGCCTTTGCAACTGCATAAGCACCAAGAGATTCCCATAGCGGAATAACACCACTCAATGATGAAATATGGATAATAACCCCGCTTTTCTTTTCCAGCATAGTTGGAAGTATGGCTCTGTCCACCCGTACCGGGGCTAACAAATTTAGATGTAAGTCATTTTCCCAGTGTTCGTCCGTTAAAGTGCTGAAGCCACCTGAAGGACTACTAGATCCACCCATGTTATTAACCAGAATATCGATTATTCCGAATTCTTTTAGAATTCCATTGATAACAGGTGCTGTTTCTTCTGCTTTTGCTAAGTCACATTTGATAAAATGATGTCCGAAATGATTATCTGCCGGCGCATTTCTTGCAGTAATAATCACCGTAGCTCCAGCCTGAGCTAGTCTGTCTGCGATTGCTTTTCCAATGCCTTTTGTACCACCGGTTACCAGAGCGATTTTACCGGCTAATTCTGTGGAGATCAAGTCTTTGTTGTCCATTTTCTTTCTTTTTAAAATTTGATACTATTGTTGTAAAGCTTTTTTAGATATGCGTAAATCTTGTTTCTGTTATTGGGTCAATTATTCTATTCTGCTTTTGTCAGCAGAGGTATATCGGCATTTCGGTGTATTAATGTTGTTGGCATTGCAATGGGATACTTGAAGTTTAAATGAATTTTACCCTGCTTTTATGCTTATTTCTGAATCGATCGTTTTAAATAAAGACGTCATTAATATGTAAATAAATTTGAATCGTTTGTTTCAATATTGGTTAAAAAATTTTTAGCTTGAAATCTGGTTTATTAAATATTTAGCCATTTTCTTAATTTTTATAGGATTCTTATGCAAGATGTATGACTCGTGCCAGCCCGCAAACATCATGATGATAAAATCAGTAAGCGTCTCAGCGTCTGTATCAGCATCAATCTCTTTAGCCTGTATAGCCTTGTTAATTAGATCAAGGAGGAATTTATGCGTAAAATCATTGTCTTCCTTAAGTACTGCCTGCACATCAGGATCTGAGGCAGCCACTTCAAAGGTTGTTTTTATGGCTAAACAGCTATCATTATTATAAAGAATAGTATTAACAGCATCGTTAATGTAATTAATTATAGCCTTCAAAGGTGATTTAATATTACCTGCATGAGCAAGAGCATCACGCATCCTCCCTTGAGTATAATTACGGATACATTTTACAAAAAGCTGGTGCTTATCTCCGACGGTATTATAGAGGCTACTGCTGTTTATATTCATGGCATCGGTCAGATTACGCACAGAAGCGCCATTATAGCCCTTTTTCCAAAAGACCTCCATCGCTTTTTGAATTGCTTCATCCTCGTTAAATTCTACGTTCCTTGCCATATTTACCTGCAAACATAACTTAATTTTAAAACATTTGTTTTATATTAATGTCATTTTTAGATTACAATTTCCAGCATTAAGAAGCTTTCATAATGTACGAACAGGATAGTAGTTTTAAATAACCGTGCCTTTTAAATGCCGATGCCCCTATAGATATTACCCAGCAAACTTAAAAACCGGGTGTAGAAACAGTACAGCAGGTTTTTTGCAAATTCTTGTAATGCCATTTCCAAGACTATGGAAGCCAATGTTTAACCTTGGTCTTTCTTTTTGGTGGAAACTAAAAATGTCTAAAGAACTTACAACTAATTGAGAATTAGCATCTCATTAAATGTCCCGGCAAAGTAATTAAAAATATTTAAATCAGGAACAATCGTTTCAGAACATACTTTTGTATAGATTTGATTTTTATGCCAATCACGGGTTACAACAAAAGGCTAGCACTTAAAAATACTTCATTGGCATAGTTAAGACAAGAAAACTATAGAATACTTAAGAAGTGTTCTATATCATCAGATTTAAATTTGAAACAAACGATACAGAAAACATAAAGTGGAGATTATGAATACACAGCTTTTAATGCCCGAGCACCATATCGACTCTGATAATAAGTGGGTTTTGCGTGAAGAATTGTTTCCTGGTGATTTTAAGGTGGTCCATGCACCTGTTGATCAACATCTCCTCTGTCAGCCTTATAACCGTAAAGGACTTTTTAAGATTAGTCTTCATCATGGGCATAGCCGTATGTATTATGCTGATAAGGTCATTGAATATAAAGAGTATGCTATTCTTTTTTCAAGGCCTAACATGGTTTATCGCTTTGAGCCGATTGGTAAGCAATATCCAGGGTATTTTTGTGTTTTTAAGGAACACTTTTTTGATCAATTTGCTAAAATCAGCGACTATCCACTCTTTAAACCAGGCGTTTCCCCTCTTATAGAAATTACTGCTGCTCAGATGGAATTGTTTACAAAAGTTTTTCAGCAAATGGAAAATGAAATGGCTATGGATTTCGGCTACAAATATGACGTACTGAGAACGCAGGTACTACAATTAATCCTGGACACACTTAAGCTACAGCCTGCAGCGGAATTACATCCTAGGGAATCTAACAGTTCCCTCCGGATTGCTGCCTGCTTCAATGAACTTTTAGAAGGACAATTCCCGATTTTAAATACATCCAATCGGATGCATCTTCGGCACCCTGTTGAGTTCGCAGATACATTGTCAGTTCATGTCAATCATTTAAACCGTTCTTTAAAAGAAGTGACTGATAAAACAACTTCACAACTAATTGCTGACCGAATTATGCAGGAAGCAAGGATTTTGCTTCAAAATACAGACTGGAATATTATGGAGATTGCCTGGTGCTTAGGGTTTGAAGACCTTGCCCACTTCATCAAATTTTTTAAGAAAAACGGACATGCCACCCCGAGCGCCTTCCGTAAAACCTTAGTTGTTTGAAATTGCAATATTTCCGTTTGATTATGCAATATTTCCTAGACTAAGGGCCTCCTACCTTTACACTGTTAATAAAGCTATCGCCATTTAGGGATATGCTGACAGATAAGTTACTATGGGAAGCAAAGAAAGAATTAACAGGCATAAAGAAAATATCCGGCATAATATCCTGGGTGCCGCACTAGTTATTGGAAAAGAAGCTGGCTGGAATTCGCTGAGCATGCGGAAGATTGCCGATTTCATAGAATATACCCCTCCCATCATATATGAATATTTCAGCAGTAAGGAAGCATTGCTTCAGGAGCTGGCACGGCTGGGCTTTTTGAAGCTTTCGGAAAAAATCGATCAGGCAAGAAAGAACAGTAATGACCTTAAACAGCAACTGCTGCTCATGTGGCTTGCTTACTGGGACTTTGCTTTTGCTGAGCAACATCTTTATCAAATTATGTTTGGCATAGAAACAACCTGCTGCGATATTAATGAGCCACTAACAGATTCGCAGGTTCCTGCTACACTTTTCTCCGAGGTAATCGGCCTGCTACTGGACCAGAAAGAAGAAGCCGGTGAGACTATTGAAAAATATTATTACGCATGCTGGTCATTTGTGCATGGTCTAATATCAATCAACCTGATTGGCCGTCATGTTCCGCAGAAAATAAGCGAACAAATCTTAACCGAAGCCATCTCTGGCATTATCGACACCCTTATTGCTCCTGACAACAACCTTTCGAAAGAGCCATACATCGAAGAAGTATAACCCTTTCTTTTAACTAACGAACACTTAAACCAGTAAATACTTAATTATGTCAAATTTCAGATCTAACCTCGATAAAGGGCTATTTTCTTTATTTAATAAACAACGAATTGCTCCCCTGATATTAGTTGCCCTATTCTGGGGATGCAGCGAGGACCAACCAGTTCAGCTCTCCGCTGTTAAAGAACTGCCGGTTATGACCGTCAGGGCCGATACAGTAACCACATTTAAGGAATATCCTGCAGCTATTGAGGGATTAATAAACGTTGAAGTACGCCCACAGGTGGACGGCAAAATTCAGCAGGTTTTTGTTGATGAGGGTAAATATGTACAGAAAGGTCAGCTGCTGTTTCAACTTGATGACCGTCCATTTAGGGAACGATTAAACAACGCGAAAGCCAGTCTTCATGCTTCTGAAGGCGCGCTGGCCAATGCCAAACTGGAAATTGATAAACTTACCCCGCTTGTTCAAAATAAGGTCATATCAAGCTATCAGTTAAAAACAGCGTATTCAGCAAGGGAGACGGCGGAAGGAAATATAGAACAGGCCCGTGCGAACGTCAGAACAGCGCAGATAGATCTGGAGTATACCAAGTTAAAGGCACCAGTAAGTGGCTATATCGGCAGGCTGAACAAAAGAATGGGTAGTCTGGTTACATCGAATGATCCCGCGCCACTTACTTTGCTTTCCGATATCCATGAAGTCCATGTATATTTTTCACTGAGCGAAAGTGACTTCATCAGCTTTAAAAAGCTGTACAAAGGTGCAACGTTGGATGAAAAGTTAAAAAACCTGCCAGCGGCCAGGCTGGTTCTTGCCGACAACAGTGTCTATAATCTGCCGGGCCGGATTGATATGGTAGACGGGCAGTTCGATAAAAATACGGGTGCGGTGACTTTAAGAGCCACTTTTGACAACCCGGAAATGATGCTGCGATCAGGCAATACAGGAAAAGTTCGCCTAAGTCTGGTCCATGAAAACACAACTTTAATTCCCCAGGAGTCTACTATTGAATTGCAGGATAAAACATTTGTCTTTGCAGTAGGTGACAGTAATAAGGTTAGCAGGCAGCCAATTATTATAACCGGTAAAAGCGGGGATAAATATTTGGTCAGCAACGGAATTAAGGCAGGTACCAAAATCGTGGCCTCCGGCATTGAACATTTGAAAGAAGGTGACCAAATTAAACCACAAAGCATAACGAATATTCCGTTAGCCGCTAACGAAAACAATAAATAAATTATCATGATAAAAAAGTTCATACAGCGCCCGGTGCTCGCAACGGTCATATCCGTGCTACTAGTGATATTGGGTATATTGGGGTTGACCCAGTTACCACTTGAGCAATTCCCGGATATCGCTCCTCCTGCAATTCAGGTAACGGCTACCTATCCGGGAGCAAATGCAGAAACCTTATTAAGATCGGTAGCGCCATCTCTGGAAGAATCTATTAATGGTGTGGAGAATATGATGTACATGAACTCTACTGCCAGTAATGATGGTATCCTTGTGATCAGCGTATACTTCAAACTCGGTACTGATGCCGACCAGGCAGCAGTCAATGTACAAAACCGGGTATCACAGGCGCAAAGCCAATTACCCCCCGAGGTTATCCAGCAAGGTATTACCACCACAAAGCAGCAGAATAGTAATATAATGTCAATCGATCTGATCACAGACGATACCAGTAAGTATGATTACACCTTCCTGGTCAATTACGCACAGATTAACATCATTCCGGAAATTAAACGGATTGAAGGTGTGGGTGCTGTTTCTATGCTTGGAGGTAATAAAGATTATTCTATGCGGGTTTGGCTAAAACCTCAGCAAATGGCCAGCTATAACGTAACACCTAAAGACATTATGGCTGTCATTCAGGATAAAAGTTTGGAGGCAGCACCAGGACGACTCGGAGAGAGCAGTTCAGAAGCATTCGAATATATCATCAAATATAAAGGGAAATTAAGTAAGCCTGAAGATTACGAAAATATAGTGATCAGAGCAAATGCAGATGGTTCAGTGCTTCGCCTTAAAGATGTAGCGCGGATTGAATTCGGCTCCTATACATATGGAAGCAGTACATCCATCAATGGTAAGACCGGATTTATGATTGGCATTTTCCAGTTGTCCGGTTCAAACTCCAATGAAATTCAGATAAAAATTCTGGAGGTCATGGACAAGGCAGCAAAAGACTTCCCAAAAGGAATCAAATACATCGTTCTTTACAACACGAAAGATGCGCTTGATGAATCTATTACCCAGGTAAAACATACACTGATTGAAGCATTTATTCTGGTATTTATTGTTGTTTACTTATTCCTTCAGGATTTCCGCTCTACCCTGATACCAGCAATTGCAGTACCGGTGGCGATACTTGGTACCTTCTTTTTCATGAACTTATTCGGTTTCACGGTTAACTTGCTGACGCTTTTTGCACTCGTGCTGGCTATAGGAATTGTAGTTGATGATGCGATTGTCGTCGTCGAGGCGGTTCATGCAAAAATGGAACATGATCACCTTCCTGCAAAGAAAGCTACTATCAAAGCCATGCATGAAATTTCAGGAGCGATCATAGCCATTACGCTTATTATGGCAGCGGTGTTCCTGCCGGTGGGATTTTTAAAGGGATCCACTGGCGTCTTTTACCGGCAATTCGCTTTTACCATGGCCATCGCTATTGTGATTTCGGCTGTAAACGCGCTTACCCTGAGTCCTGCCCTGGCTGCATTATTTCTAAAGAATGTCCACATGGAAGAGGAAGGCTCACACCGCAAAGGCTTTGCCGGAAGATTCTTTAAGGGGTTTAATACCAGCTTTGACAACATGACTAACCGCTATAGTAATAGTTTGCGGTTCCTTATAGGCCATAAATGGATAAGCATGGCAGCGTTGGCCATATTGATTCTAGCTACAGGTGTACTGATGACCCGCACCAAAACCGGGTTTATCCCTTCAGAAGATCAGGGCTTTATTGCAGTATCTGTATCACTTCCGCCAGGCGCATCGCTTGATCGAAACGTGAAGGTCGCTAAAGAGATCGAAAAGATCCTGCTCGATGAACCCTACCTGCGTGTGCTCAGTACGACCAGTGGTTTTGATTTACTGACCTTCACCGGCAGCCCTTCTGCCAACATTACCTTCGTGCTGCTTAAGCCTCGAAAAGATCGTGGACCAGTAAAGGATATCAATGAGATTGTGGGCATTATCCAAAGTAAGCTTGCAGCCATCAAAACAGCAGATTGCTTTGTATTTACTTTTCCGACTGTACCTGGCTTCAGCAATATTGATGGACTTGACTTTGTTTTGCAGGATAAAACCGGCAGCGGTCAGTTGGCAAAGTTTGGTACAGTTGGTAACGAGTTCATCGCTGAATTGATGAAACGGCCCGAGATCGCTCTTGCTTTTACTACTTTCCGCGCTGACTATCCGCAATTAGAGCTAGAAGTTGATGATGTCAAAGCAGATCAGCTTGGCGTAAGTACCAAGGATATACTACAAACAATGCAGACATACTTCGGCTCTACTCAGGCATCCGACTTTAATCGCTTTGGGCGGTATTACAGAGTAATGGTACAGGCTGATAAAGCTGACAGGACTGATCCATCAGCCATAAACGGCGTATACGTCAAGAACAAAACCGGTGAAAGTGTTCCGATCAGTACCCTGGTTAAACTTAAAAGGGTTTACGGTACAGAAATGGCTTCCAGGTATAACCTGTTCAATTCGATCAAGATCAATGCCATTCCAAAACCCGGCTTTAGCACCGGCGATGCGATTAATGCCGTAAAAGAGGTTGCCGCAAGCAAGCTTCCAACCGGATACAGCTATGAGTTTAGTGGTATCACTAAGGAGGAAATCGCTTCCGGCGGACAGTCTACCATTATCTTTATCCTGTGTCTGGTGTTCGTTTACTTCCTGCTCTCGGCCCAATACGAGAGTTACATTTTGCCATTTGCGGTAATGCTTTCTATCCCCACCGGTATTTTCGGTGTTTTCGCCACCATCGGGCTTGCGGGTATCGAAAACAATATTTATGTACAGGTAGCGCTGATCATGCTGATTGGCCTGCTCGCTAAGAACGCAATTTTGATCGTAGAGTTTGCTTTACAGCGGCGCAAGAACGGAGAAAGCATTCTTGATGCTGCAATTAACGCTGCTAAGGCAAGGATCAGACCAATTATTATGACCTCGGCAGCGTTTGTTGCCGGTCTGATTCCGATGATGTTTGCATCCGGACCATCGGCTCAGGGTAACCACTCGATCAGTATCGGCGCTGCCGGCGGCATGACTGCAGGGGTTCTGCTTGGACTTTTAATTATCCCGGTGTTATTCGTGATTTTCCAGGGATTGCAGGAACGGTTCACGGGGATCCCTACGGACCTGGATCCTGATGAAGAGTCATTATATGACCTGCCGACACCTGAAGTACATTTTAAGCACCAGACCAATCATTAGTAAAATGAAAATAAAAGCATTTATAAAACAGCCAACTACCTATTTATTGACCGGCATCCTGATCGCGGTGAGTTCCTGTAAGGTCTCCCGGGATATTCCCAAGCCATCGGATATACTTCCTGGAAGTTATCGCGGTTCCCAATCAAGCGATACGACTTCAGTTGGATCGTTACCCTTGAGAGAATTTTTGCAGGAAAGTTATCTTAAAGTGCTGATTGATACCGCGCTTATAAGAAATAACGATCTCCAGGTTGCGATCCGAAACATTGATGCCGCTCAAAAGTTATTGAAGCAGGCAAGGGTCGGCCAGTTGCCCACCATTAATCTGGCAGTAACGGGCACAACCAGCCGCCCTTCAGACAATAGTTTAAATGGCTTGACGCTAAGTCAGTTTTTAGATAGTAAGCATATAGAAGACTATACAGCTGCTGCTGCCCTCTCCTGGGAAGCTGATATCTGGGGTAAAGTCCGGAATCAAAAATCGGATGCGCTGGCGGCTTTTCTCCAAACAACCGAAGCAAGAAAAGCCATTCAGACACAGCTTGTTTCGGATATATCGCGGGGTTATTATAATCTGCTGATGCTGGATGCTCAGGTTGGAATTGCCAGGGAAAACGTTGCCCTTAATGACAGCACGCTCCGGATTATACAGTTACAGTATGATGCTGGACAGGTAACCTCTTTAGCTGTCCAACAAGCACAGGCGCAGCAATTAACCGCTGCGCAGTTGGTGCCCCGCTTTGAACAAGATATAACTATACAGGAAAATGCCGTCAGTCTCCTGCTGGGTAAAGTACCAGGACCTGTTCAGCGTGCGGCTTCACTCGATCAGTTTTTTCCATTAAATTCAATCAGTGCGGGAATTCCTGCTGCACTGTTGAATATGCGTCCTGATGTTAAAAGTGCGGAGCTGGAAATTGACAGGGCAAATGCACAGGTTGGTTTAAATAAGGCCAATATGTACCCTGCACTGACTATTACTGCCCAGGGTGGCATTAATTCCTTCCGTGCAAGCAACTGGTTCACGCTCCCTGCTTCACTGTTCGGAAATGCCATGGGTAATCTTACTCAGCCGGTGTTTCAAAAGCGACGATTAAGAACTCAATATGAACTTGCTGTAATTGAGCGGGAAAAATCTGTAATCATGTTCCGTCAGCAGGTTCTGACCGCCGTTGGAGAAGTGTCGGATGCATTGGTCAGGATTGACAAATTAGCACAACAGCGGTCCGTCGCTGATCAGCGAACAGAGACCCTGCAACAAGCAACTATAAATGCAGGGCTCCTTTTCAGGAATGGAATGGCCAATTACCTCGAAGTGATTACCGCACAATCGAATGTTTTGCAAAGCCAGCTGCAATCAGCGGAATTAAAACGTGCGCAGCTGGATGCGTCAGTTGAATTGTACCGCTCAGTGGGTGGAGGCTGGAAATAATTATATAAGAAGATTAACTAACAAAAATTACCATGAGTACACTTAAAGAAAAAACAATTGTGATCACAGGGGCAGCAATGGGACTTGGACTAGCGGCTGCGAAGGAAGCGGCATCACAAGGAGCTCACCTTGCACTGGTAGACCTCAACGAAGCTGCCTTGCAGAAAGCAAAAGCTGCGATTGTTGAATCGTTTCCTGGGGTAGAACTGATCACTATTATTGCGGATGTTTCGGATGAAGCAGCGGTAAAAAATTATGTCCAGGAAACAGTTGCTGCTTTCGGCAGAATTGATGGATTTTACAACAATGCAGGAATTGAAGGTGGTCAGGCAAAATTAATTGATTACGATACTGACTTGTTTAAAAAAGTAATTGATGTCAATTTAATGGGAATACATTACGGATTACGCTATGTGATCCCGGTTATGAAGAAGCAGGGTTATGGCAGAATTGTAAATGTATCATCAGTGGCCGGAATACATGGCGTGGTTGATAGAACAGCCTATGTAGCCACCAAACATGCAGTTGCAGGATTAACAAAAGTTGCTGCAATTGAATATGCAAAGAATGGGGTTATTACTAATGCTATTGCGCCTGGTTTTATTTACACGCCAATGGTAGAGGAGGCTTTTCTAATAATGAACCCTGAAAACCCCAAAGCCGCGGAAATAGAAGCCTCACAAAGGAACCCTGCTAAACGATTAGGTCAGCCTGAAGAGGTTGCAAAAGTGGTTGCATTTCTTTTAAGCGAAGACTGTTCATACCTAAATGGGCAAGTTATTGCTGTTGACGGTGGGCAGGCAAGCGCATTTGGACCCGTATAAAAGAACATTTCAGCTGAAGAGTAAAAACAATTTATCACCCTTGTTCACCAGGAAATATGGTTAGATCAAGGGTGATATTATTGCAAAAAGCTTCTACTTTATAACAATGATGCTCCATTCCGGCTACAGGTAACCCCATTCCGGCAACATGCGGCACGCCTGGTTATTACACCTTTGTATTAGTCCTTTTAAAGGAAATAGAAAGTGATACTACTTAATACGCACATCATGAAATATCTGCAATACAACAACTCCCCGGGCACTGGAAGTGAAACTTCTGATTTTGCCACTTTAAACCAGGGCAGTCTGCTCATTCCTGATATCAGTGGATTTACAAAGTTTGTACACGACACTGATATTGGCACCGGCAAATATGTAATCTCCAGATTGCTAACGGTATTACTGGACTGCAACATTCTGGGGCTGAAAGTTTCAGAAATCGAAGGTGACGCTATTCTTTTCTACAAGCTTGGCAGAAGGTTATCTTCTGAAGAAGTTCTGGCACAATTTAGCACAATGCAGCATAGATTTAGCATTGAATTATCCAAATTGTCGCGTGAGACCGGCATTGAACTTAAGCTCAGCCTGAAAATGATCGCTCATTACGGGCCTCTTACTGAGTACCACATAGGCAGGTTCACAAAACTATATGGGACATCGGTTATTGAAGCCCATCGGCTATTAAAGAATTCTATTGACGGCGATGAATATCTAATCATAACAGACAATCTGCTGAATAGTGAGCTATTACCGGATAATCGTATAGGTTTTGCAAACAGGGTTTGCGAGACTTACAACCATTTAGAACGTATTTGTTTTACCTGGCTCCGCTTCATTCCTGAACTTCATTCGAAATCCCTGGTTGCTGTATAGATGTATGTCATTAACTGCTGTTTATAATACCATTACGGCTACAATAAGCACCATTTCGGCTAATCAGTCCGAAAAATTGAACCAGACATTTGTATAAGCGAAAACAGAAGAATTAAAACTTAACAAAATGGAAAAGAAAACAATTTTTATTACCGGAGCTTCATCTGGATTAGGCAAAGCAGCGGCTAAACTGTTTCAAACAAGTGGATGGAATGTGATTGCCACCATGCGTAACCCGGCCAGCGAAAAAGAATTAAGCCAGCTTGATAATGTATTTCTATATGCTTTAGACGTTACCGATCCAAATCAGGTAAGATCTACAATTGACGAAGTATTAAATCAATTTGATGTAGATGT
Source organism: Pedobacter sp. NEAU-ZC8 (assembly GCF_059278965.1). Classification (NCBI taxonomy): domain Bacteria; kingdom Pseudomonadati; phylum Bacteroidota; class Sphingobacteriia; order Sphingobacteriales; family Sphingobacteriaceae; genus Pedobacter; species Pedobacter sp. NEAU-ZC8. Next base: position 79,726 of record NZ_JCAJXC010000005.1, on the reverse strand, counting down.
AGTGTTCAACAACGCAGGATATGGTATGGTCGGTGGCTTTGAAGCGTATTCGGATGATGATATCCGCCGGCAAATTGAAACCAACTTTATCGGTGTTCTTAGGGTAGCACAGCCTTTTATTACCTATTTCAGAAAGCATCAAAAGAAAGGAATCCTGCTAACTACGACATCTGCAGCGGGGATAGCGGCCAATCCATTGGCTTCTGTTTATAGTGCTACCAAATTTGCGTTGGAAGGCTGGAGCGAAGCTGTTAATTATGAAGTAAATCAATTCGGTATTCGTTTAAAAACAATTGCTCCCGGTGGAATGGCCACTGATTATGCAGGGCGATCATTAGCATATGTTGAAAGTGAGCCTTATTCACCTTTATGGAACAAGATGATTGCCGGATTTGAAGATGGTAGTACTGAAGTTCACTTTTCATCACCCGAAGATGTGGCTAAAGTGGTTTTTGAAGCTGCAACTGATAACAAGTCTCAATTACGCTATATAGCAGGCCCGGATGCTCAGAAAATAGCAAGTGACCGCGAAAAACTGGGACAACAGGAACAATTTGAACAAATTAGCAGACTATATTTCTAATGAAAACCATTTTTATTACCGGAGCCTCATCCGGACTGGGAAAAGCAACCGCTAAATTATTTCAGGCATCTGGCTGGCATGTAATTGCCACCATGCGCAAACCCGACAACGAAAAAGAATTAACGGAACTTCCAAATGTAACGGTGCTGCCACTGGATGTTACAGACGCAGCACAGATCAGAAGAACAGTGGCGGAAATTCTAAGCATGCATTCATTAGATGTAGTCGTGAACAATGCAGGTTATGGTTTAATCGGACCATTGGAGGCTTTCAGCGATGAACAGATCCAAATGCAAATAGACACTAATTTACTAGGTGTAATCAATGTTACCAGAGCATTCATTCCATATTTTAGAAAAAGGAGAAACGGTGTGTTCATCAACATTACTTCCACATTTGGGCTATTAGGATACCCTACGTGCTCAATTTACAATGCAACCAAATTTGCCGTGGATGGCCTTTCTGAAGCCCTTGCTTATGAGCTCGCCCAATTTGGAGTCAAAGTGAAAGTAATAGCGCCCGGTGGTATGCAGACTGATTTTGCTGGAAGGTCCTTGAAAGGAGGAATTCATGAAGCATATCAAAAACTAGTGGCCAAAGTTAGTGCGGGTTATAGTGCCGAACAAGTTGCTAATTACACAAAAGCAGAAGACGTAGCTCAAATAATTTACAATGCGGCTACTGATGAAAAAGATCAACTAAGATATGTTGCCGGTAATGATGCTATTGCTTTATACGGCGATCGTCTTGAATTGACACCGGAAGGACAATTTAAAAAAATACGTACTCAGTTTCTATTCTAGAGTCACTAACCCTGACCAGAATCTCATTTAAATTCTGGTTAGGGTTACTTTTTCATAGATTAATTAAATTCGCATACAATGAAAAAACAGCCAGTCATATTCAATTCCTTATCCCAGTTGCATAAAGCTATGGGGCAGCCAGCTCCATCACATCCGCTGATCAGTATAATGAATTATGGAGAAGCGCATTTTAATCCCAAAGATTTTGAACAGGGAATAATCCTAAACTTTTATAAAATCTCGTTCAAAACAAGTTTTTCCGGCAAGCTCAAATATGGTCAGGGATTTTACGATTTTGAAGAAGGCGGCATGTCTTTCATAGCTCCCGGGCAGCTGTTGAAAATGCAGGATGAGGAAGCTGATTATAGCGGTATGACACTTCATATTCATCCGGATTTTCTTCGGTCTTATTCACTAAATTCAATTATCAAACAATATGGCTATTTCAGTTATTCTGCTGCCGAGGCCTTATATCTGTCAGAGAAAGAAAAAGCAACAATTCTAAGCATCTATAGGTTCATCCAGGATGAACTGAACGAGCGTATTGATAAATTCAGTCAGGATGTAATCATTTCACAAATTGAATTGCTGCTCAATTATGCCAATCGATTTTATGACCGTCAGTTTCTAACTCGAAAGGCAGTGAACAATGATCTCCTTGCAAAACTGGAACAGCACCTGGAGGTTTATTTTAATGAAGAAAAGTCGTTGATAAAAGGATTGCCTTCTGTTAATGCGGTTGCAGAAAACCTGAATATCACACCTCGTTACCTAAGCGATCTGTTGCGAAATCTAATTGGTTTGAACACACAACAGTTCATCCATGAAAAAGTGATCGAAAAAGCAAAGGAATATCTTGCAAAAGATGAATTAACTACAGCCGAAATTGCCTATCAGTTAGGTTTTGAACATCCCCAGTCATTCAATAAGCTCTTTAAAAGTAAAACGTCATTGTCTCCTTCTGACTATAAAAAAAGCTTTCTGAACTAATGAAAATGACTTATCCGACCCTGTTACTGATAGAATAGCAAGTAATCAAAAACTCTTGCTTCTTTCGACTTTTACAACAATATGGAGGATTGATGCAGATCAATCATAAAATTCTTACAAAGTTAACTTAAGTGAAAAACTGCCTGCTGACTTATCCTGAATTTTGATCCATATTAAAAAACATAAACAATGAATACAGTTAAAAACAAGACAAAAAATGTAATTAGGCTATTTTCAATGATAGGCCTAATCTTAATGAGTGTAATCGTTTTTCCATCCTGCTCCAAAGATGATGATGCAAATATGGAAGTTGGAAAGGTACCAGTTGTATTGGTACACGGAGCCTGGCAGGCATCTTATGCATGGGAAGATGTTAAAACCAATCTAACCGCTCAAGGCTATCAGGTTAAAGTAGTCAATCTGAAAGGACATGGGGATGATAATACTCCAGTTAGTGAACTAAGTTTTTCTGGATACGTAGATCAGGTAAAAGCCGCCATCGATTCATTTAATGAACCAGTGATCTTAATAGGACATAGTTTAGGAGGTGCTGTTATTACACAAACGGCTACTCAAGTGCCTGCTAAAATTGCTAAGCTGGTTTATGTGGCTGGATTTATCCCTCAGACAGGAAAAAGTGTTTTGGACTACGCAGGTTTGGATAAAGCTTCGCTTTTAGGACCGGTATTGGAGTTTAATGCAGATCAAACATTAGCAGGGCTTGCTAATCCGGCCATCAATTTCATAAAAGTGTTTATTCAGGACGGCACAGACAACCAAAAGCACTTTGTGCTGGAACGTTACAGAGCTGAGCCTATTATTCCGCTTGCTACACCGCTGAACTACACTACCGAAAACTACACTGCTGCTGGAAAAAAATATTATGTGTTTACCACTGAAGACAATGCCATCAGCTACCCTTTTCAAAAGCAAATGGCAGCAGATGCAGGCATCACAAAGACATTCACTATTAACACGGGCCATAGTCCGTTTATTTCAAAGCCAACCGAATTAACATCCATCCTTGAAATCATTGCAAAAGATTAAAACGATGAGCACAAAGAGAAAAACAACATTAGACGTTGGTGATATAATTCCAATGTTTATACTAGATAATCAAGACGGTAAGCGCATAAATATTCAAGATTACCGAGGTAAAAAGTTAGTTATTTATTTCTACCCGAAGGATGAAAGCGGGGTTTGTACCAAAGAAGCCTGTGCTTTCCGGGACAGCTACAAATATTTTGAAGATAAAGGTGCGATGGTCATCGGTATTAATTCTGGTAGCGTGGGGAGCCATAAAAAATTCGCCGAGCTCCATAGCCTGAATTTTACGTTGTTAAGTGATCCCGATAATAAAGTATTGAAGTCCTTCGGGATCAAAAATGTATTGTTCCTTACAGGTCGGGAAACTTTCGTAGTGGACGAACAGGGAAAAGTGGCTTTCAAATACCGGGGTTTTCTAAACGGCGATGCTCACGTTGATAAAACGTTGGAGTATTTAAACAGTTGAATATGAAAATAGATATAGCAAGTTACTTGCAAGATATTGTAACCCCATTTGCAGGACTAACGGAAGCTGATGTTTCCGTTAGCCTCCCCTTTTGGCGGAAACGGGAAATTCCCAAAGGAAATTTTTACAACAAACAAAACGTCGTGTGTAAAGACCTCGGAATTGTGGTCAAAGGTATTTTTCGGGTTTATTACTATGATCCGGAAAAAGACGAAGAAAAAAACATATTCTTTTTTTCTGAAGGTCAGTTCATCGTTTCCTTTCGGAGTTTCATTTATCAATATCCCTGTAACTATTATATCGAAGCCCTGGAGGATGCAGAGATTCTATATGTTCCCTACGTCGATTTACAAAATCTCTACCTGGACAGTAAATCCTGGGAACGATTTGGGAGAATTCTTGCCGAACATTTTTTTAATCACGCTCAGGGACGAGCAGAGGATTTATTGTTTCTCTCCCACGAACAGCGTTACCTCAATCTGCTGAAGGAGCACCCGAATATTGTGCAACGGGTAGCGTCCTTTCATATCGCTTCCTTTTTGGGAATCAAGAATCCCTCGTTGAGCAGAATGAAAAAGCGGATTTTAGAAAATGACTTAAAATAAATGATTCTGAAATGAACGTTTCATATATTTTTGTATCTTTACAATACATTCATTTTCATCTGGAAAATGATTAGAATTGAAAAACAATAAAGTAACTGATTAAGCAATAAAAATAATTTTTTAGTAAAGCCAAACTTTCTTATAATGCATATGATAGACATTCCAAACGAATTAAGCGGTTATTACTCCGCCAAAACACAACCGGAAATAGTAGAAATTGGAGAATTCAGCTACTTATCTATTCTTGGGAGCGGAAGTCCAGGAACAAACATTTTCTATCAAAAGAAAAAAGCAATACTCGAATTCGTCATTCAACTTCAAGATCAGTTTAAAGGAACGCAGAAATCATTTAAAAATGATATTGTCGAGATTTTTTATTGGTTTGACGACAAAGAGGGATTTGTTGATATTGGAGATTTTTATACTACGGTAGATTTAGACTTGCTCCAGTACAGGATAGCAGTACTTATTCCGGATTTTGTTACAGAAGAAGACATTAAAACAACTGCTGCAAAAAGTAAAGGTATTTCTCTTGCCACTGAATTTAAGCGATTCACTTATACTGCAGGAAAATCTGTTCAGCTAATGCACTTAGGGCCTCTTGCAGGTGAATTGGAGACATTGCCTATTCTGCAAGATTTTGCTACTGAAAATAGTCTGATCAAATCAGGAATGCACCATGAAATTCACTTGATCCATTTTGAAAAAGGGCAAAGTCAACAACATTTAAAAACCATTTTAAGGGACCCCGTGAAATCAATTCAATAATAAATATTTTTTTTTAAATAAATTTGAAACATACGTTTCAGTTAAAACAATGGAAAAATGAACAGTACAGAAAAAGAATTAACAGGAAAAGTAGCATTGGTTACCGGAGGAACGAAAGGCATTGGAAAAGCAATTGCAGACCAATTAGCAGTATTAGGAGCTACCGTTATTGTATCAGCAAGAAGCAAACCGACAGAAGGTATAAAACATGATTTTATAGCAGCAGATGTGACAAAAAGTTCAGATAACGAAAATCTAGCCTTAAAAATCACGGAACAATATGGCGGTTTGGATATTTTGGTCAACAATGTTGGAGGAACTTCTTCTCCAGCAGGCGGTTTCGGCGTCTTGTCTGATGAGGATTGGGAGAAAGATCTACAATTAAATTTACTAGCGGCCATCAAGCTAGACAAAGCACTTGTTCCCTCGATGATCGAGCGTAATACAGGCGTGGTTATTCATATTTCTTCTCTTAATGGCAAGTTGCCGCTTTATGCTTCCAATTTCTCCTATGGAGTAACCAAGGCAGCCCTTAATAATTATAGCAAGGCACTGGCTAATGAAGTTGCATCAAAAGGTGTCCGGGTCATAACCGTTTCACCTGGAATGGTAAAAACTACAGCCATGGAAGCCTTTCTTTCCAGCTACGGCAATTCTATAGGGAAAAGCTTGGACGAAGCAGCTCAATTAGTCATGGACAGCTTGGGAGGTGTACCGATGAACAGACTGGCTCAGCCCGAAGAAATAGCGCATTTGGTAGGTTTTCTTGCTTCACCCAAAGCGTCCTATATCACAGGAGCCAATTATGTCATAGATGGGGGAACCATCCCAACTACTTTTTAGGCTCCTATTTTAAAACAAATGTTACAGAAAACTAAACTTCAGGACAATTGGTTCTCTGGCGCAATTCAAACAGATAATGCCATTTCGTCAAAACGGCAACAATATGCTCCGTTTTGACGAATGCTGCCTTAATCATTCAGATCATCTTTGTGATATAAAGAAATAAAAAATGAGCTATTGTAACTATATACCTACGATGAAAGAGCCTAGCCGTAGTTTGCACCAGAACTATCACGACCAGCATTACGGTTTTCCTATTCACGATGATAATGAATTGTTCGGACGGTTGCTTATGGAAATCAATCAGGCAGGCTTGAGTTGGGAAATAATCTTAAAAAAAGAAAAAAGCATCAGGCAAGCTTATGATAATTTCAATATAGAAAAAGTAGCAAGTTACACAGATAAGGACCGTGAACGTCTTTTAAACGATCCTGGAATAATCCGTAATAAGTTGAAAGTAAATGCAGCGATTGCAAATGCAAAATCCATTTTAGCTATTCAAAAAGAATACGGGAGTTTCGAGAAATGGATGGAACATCATTATGCAAAAAGCAAAGAAAAATGGGTAAAGCTTTTCAAGAAAACGTTTCGTTTTACCGGAGGTGAAATCGTGAATGAGTTTTTGATGAGTATTGGTTACTTGCCGGGAGCACATTTAGAAACGTGTCCCATATATCAAGAAATTTTAAAAGCAAAACCTATGTGCTTTAAAAAGGTAGAGCAAATAAACTTTCAAAATTTCATCAATGATTGGATTGCTGCCAGCAACGCTTTCGATACTGAAAAATATCTGGATTTCTATTTACCCGATGCTGTATTGGATGATCCTTCAGTAGGAAGAAAGTTTAGTGGACATAAAGGTGTCAAAGAATATTTTGAAAGCTACTTCATTGGCTACAATACGCATACTAATCAAGTGAATCTAGCAATTGCCGATGAAGAAAATGCGCATTTAGAAGTCGAATTTACTGGTGATTTCCCACAAAGAAAAATTGGTGGAACCTTTGATTTCAAAATAAAGAACGGAAAAATAGCCTTCGCCAAAGCAGATCTGATTCACTGATTTAAGAAAATAAATAATACACAAATTAGTTCTGAGGAAGCCAATGTGCTGGCTTAATAGATCAATAATATTACTTAATAACTTCAAAAATGAGTTATTAAGTAGTCGAACTTCTGCTGAACAAGACTGGTGAACCAGGGCCTTAAGGGTGAACAAATTACAAAATGATAAACGATGAAAACTAGAAATGAGGGGTCAATTGACCAACTAAGTATAGACACAATACGCTTACTCTCCGCTGATATTGTCCAAAAAGCAAATTCAGGTCATCCGGGCCTTCCGCTTGGCGCCGCTCCTATGGCTTACGTGCTTTGGAGCCGCTTCTTGAAATTTAATCCAAAGGATCCAAATTGGATCAACAGAGATAGGTTTGTGTTATCCCCGGGCCACGGCTCAGCACTCTTATATAGTCTTCTGCACCTGTATGGTTATGACCTACCCGCGTTTGAGCTGGAAAGATTCAGGCAGATAGGTTCGAAAACTCCCGGGCATCCGGAATCCTTTCTAACATCAGGCGTTGAGGTTACAACCGGACCTCTTGGACAGGGCTTTGGAAACGGGGTTGGAATGGCTATTACCGAGGCATTTATCTCCACTCAATATAATCAGAATGGCAACAGAATCATTGATTACTTCACCTTCGGAATCGTAAGTGATGGTGACCTGATGGAAGGCATTTCTTCGGAGGCCGCTTCTCTTGCCGGACACTTGAAGCTTGGTAAACTGATCTACCTTTATGATGATAACAACATCTCACTTGACGGCCCAACCAACCTGTCCTTTACCGAAAACGTACAGGCCAGATTTGAGGCTTATGGATGGCACACGATCACAGTAACAGATGGTAATGACACTGAAGCCATCGAGCGAGCCATAGCATCGGCTAAGGCGGAAACGACAAGGCCAAGCCTGATATCTGTCAAAACCATAATCGGATTTGGAAGCCCTTTGCAGGGCACTAATAAGGTTCATGGTAACGCTCTTGGTGCTGAAAACCTTAATCAGACTAAAATTAACCTGGGATGGGATCCTCAGAGAAGCTTTTTTATTCCAGATTCGGTGCGATCCCACCTGTCGCAGGCCGGCGAAAAGGGTGAGCTGCTGCAGCGTGAATGGAATCAGACTTTTTCCAACCTAAGCCGGACCTATCCTAATCTTGCAGATAATCTGAAGGCCAGTTTTGAAGGAAGATTACCAATGGCCTGGGAAATGGGGTTTCCTACATTTACCACAGGTACTGAAATGTCTACGCGTGAGGCATCGGGCCAAGTACTCAATGTCCTCAAAAAAAATATCCCATGGTTAATCGGAGGGTCTGCGGACCTTGCGAGCTCAAACGAGACTCCCGGCACTACCACGGAAAGCTTTCAGGCTGGCAGACACGACAAAAGAAACATCTGGTTTGGTGTCAGGGAGCATGCTATGGGCGCTATATTGAACGGAATGGCCGCTAGTGGGGGCGTGAGGGTGTATGGGGCAACATTCCTGACATTCTCCGATTATATGAGAGGATCAATAAGGCTCGCCTCACTAAGCAAGCATCCGGTAACCTATATCTTCACCCATGACAGCATTGCAGTCGGTGAGGATGGGCCCACCCATCAGCCTGTCGAGCACATCACTGCGCTTCGAACCATACCTAACCTCACGGTGATCAGGCCTGCGGATGCTCATGAAACAATTGAGGCCTGGAAATTTGCAATAAATCATTTATCCGGACCGGTCGCGCTTGTTCTTTCCCGTCAAAAGTTGCCAATTCTGGATCAGAAAAAATATGGCTCAGCCACAAACTTGTCAAAAGGGGGTTACATTTTAAGCGATTCACAGGGAGCGCCGAAGCTTATAATCATTGCTACCGGGTCTGAGGTGAAACTTGCACTTCAAGCCCAGGAAAGACTTTTACAGGACGGCATACCTGTAAGGGTGGTAAGTTTACCTTCTTTTGAGTTATTCCAGGCGCAGTCAGGGGAATACCGGGACGAGGTACTTCCACCTTCGCAACATGTCAGACTGGCCATTGAGGCCGGGGTTACCATGCCATGGTACAAATACATCTCTGACCAGGGAGAAGTAATCGGTATTGACAGATTTGGCGAGTCAGGAGATGGGGAGTCTGTTCTCAATTATTTTGGCTTTACTGCCGAGAACGTGTACGTCACAGCAAAGAGAATCTTAACAAGGGCGAACCAATGAAAATAGGAATCGCAGCTGACCACGCAGGACTTAAGATCAAAAGAGAAGTTATAGACTTTCTCACCAAGGCGGGCTATCAAGTTCAGGATTTTGGAGCTTACCATTTTGATGAGGAGGATGACTATCCCGACATTGTCCTGCCCCTGGCGCAGGCAATCTCAGAGGGGTCGGTGGACAAGGGAGTAGCCATATGCGGAAGCGGTATAGGGGTGTCGGTTGTAGCCAATAAGCTTCCCGGTGTCAGAGCAGCAGTGGTCTCCGATACCTACTCAGCAAGGCTGGGCGTTCAGCACGATGGCCTGAACCTTCTGTGCCTTGGCGGGCGGGTGATCGGCCACGCTTTGGTCTTGGAGCTCACCCAGGCATTTTTAACAGCCAGCATTTCTGAGGAAGTAAGGTTTCAGCGGAGAATCCACAAGTTAGCATCGATTGAAGAAGCATATTTAAAATCATGAAAAATCACTTATTAAGTTTAGAAAGCTTTGGCCAGAGTATTTGGCTGGATTATATACAACGGTCATTCGTTGACCTAGGCGGTCTACGCAAGCTTGTACAACAGGATGGTGTCAAGGGACTGACCTCTAACCCAGCAATTTTTGCCGAGGCGATTGCCAACAGTAATGATTATGACCACTCCATTGCCGAGCTGGCATTAGCGGACCTCACAGCTGAGGAAATTTTCTTCAAGATGGCCATGGCTGATGTTCGAAATGCCGCCGATGAATTCGCTCATGTATATCAAAAATCGGGTGGTGTCGATGGCTACGTAAGTCTTGAGGTTAGTCCTGCCCTGGCAAATGACACCTCAAACTCTGTAGCCCAGGCAAAAAAACTTTGGAGGGAACTTGACCGGAAAAACGTGATGATAAAAATCCCTGCTACCAGGGAAGGTCTGCCGGCAGTTAGTGAGCTTATCGCTGAGGGAATCAATATTAATGTAACACTTCTTTTTGACGTGGCGAGATACAGGAAAGTGGCAGAGGCCTATGTTTCCGGGCTTGAGGAAAGGCTCAGCAAAGGTGGGCGTATTGAAAATATTGCATCTGTAGCAAGTTTCTTCCTCAGCAGAATAGATTCAGAGATTGATCCTATGTTGGATCAGATCATTTCAGAGCGTACAGAGCTAGCCACGGAAGCGAAATACCTAAAGGGAAAGATAGCCATCGCCAGTGCCAAGGAAGCTTATCAGGTTTACAGGAGTATTTTCGAATCAGAACGTTTTAAGCGCCTTGAACTTGAGGGGGCCAGGCCCCAGCGACTGCTATGGGCGAGCACGGGCACCAAGAATTCGGCATGTAGCGATGTGCTTTATGTTGACTCTCTCATCGGCAGGCAAACGGTCAGCACTCTACCGATGCCAACACTTGAAGCTTTCCGGGATCACGGTACAGCAAGCGCCTCACTGGAGGAGAAAACAGCAGAGGCCAGACTAATGCTTTATCATCTGGAGGGGCTTTTAGGTATTCGCATGGCAAAGGTGGGGAGGAAACTAGAAGCAGAAGGCTTGAAAAAGTTCAATGCCGCATTTGAAAATGTATTGGAATTAATAGAAACAAAGAAAAGGAAGGTCATCGTATCATGAGCACGATCAACAAAAACATAAAGGCTATCCTGTTGGATATTGGTGGCGTCATGCTTACTAATGGATGGGATACTGATTCAAGAGTCCAGGCAGCAGAGTTATTTAAGCTGAATTATGCTGAGTTAAATAGCAGGCACAGAATTATTTTCGATGCGTACGAGTCAGGAAAAATGACATTGGACGAGTATCTGGATCTGCTTGTATTTTATGAGCCAAGGGCGTTTAGCAAGCAGGAATTCAGGAATTTTATGCTTAGCCGGTCCGAGCCATATCCGGAAATGCTCGACTTTTTAAGAAGTTTGAAGGAACAGTACGGAATACGGACAATTGCAGTCAATAACGAGGGGCGTGAGCTCAATGAATACCGGATCAGGGAATTCAGACTTGATGACTTTATCGACGTATTCGCATCATCCGGAATCCTGCGTATGAGAAAGCCAGACGGTGATATCTATCGCATGGCCCTGGACCTTGCCCAGGTAAAGCCGGAAGAAGCCCTTTACCTTGACGACAGGCTGGTTTTCATACAGGCAGCACAGAGAATTGGAATTAACGGTATTCATCACCTGGACCTTCCGCAAACGATCATCGGGTTTGAAACCTATGGACTGAAGTTAAATATCTAAAACCTAAAATTAATAATAATGAACAACCACGATTTTGGCATTGTAGGCCTGGGAGTAATGGGCAGAAATCTGCTCTTAAATATAGCAGATCACGGTTTTTCCGTGGTAGGTATGGCAAGGGATCCAAAAAAGGCATCGACCTTGTTAAGTGAATCAGAAGATCATATGCAGGTAAGTGCGACAACGGATCCTGCATCTTTTGTGCGACAACTAAAAAGTCCAAGGGCAATAATGCTGCTTGTGCCTGCAGGAAAACCAGTAGATGAGACCATAGAAAGCCTCCTCCCCCATTTAGAAAAGGGTGACATAATAGTTGATGGCGGCAATTCATACTTCACCGATACCGACCGGAGATTTATAGAGCTTCAAGCAAAAGGAATACATTTTTTCGGAATGGGGGTTTCTGGAGGGGAAAATGGTGCCAGATTTGGACCCAGCATGATGCCCGGCGGTGATAAAAAGGCTTATGAGCGGTTGCGGCCGATATTTGAAGCCATTGCCGCTAAAGTAGACGGAGAGCCTTGCGTAACGTATTTAGGGAACGGGTCTGCCGGTAACTACGTGAAAATGATACACAACGGGATTGAATACGGTATCATGCAGCTGATCGCTGAAACATATGACCTGATGAGAAAGGTACTGGGAATAAACGATTCACTAATCCAGGAGACCTTCAGTAGCTGGAATAATACAAATCTCAAGTCCTTTTTGATCGAGATCACCGGGAAGGTGCTCAACAAATTTGATGGAAATACTGATGTAAGACTGATCAATGTGATTTCAGATGTTGCACGTGCAAAAGGTACTGGTAAATGGACATCACAGAATGCAATGGATCTTCAGGTTCCCGTTCCTACAATAGATGCCGCAGTTAACATCCGTGATCTTTCAAAATACAAGGACCAGAGGCGTCAGGCTTCATCAAAACTTATCTGGGAAAGCACTGCTCATTTCACTGATGATCAAACTGAGATCCTGAATACTTTACACGATGCGCTGTACTTTTCTATCATAAATACGTATGCCCAGGGGATGGCTCAGTTACAGGTAGCCTCTGAGCACTATGACTATGGTCTAAACCTGGAAGATATCTCAAGGATATGGCGTGGCGGCTGCATTATTCGTTCTGTTAGCCTGGAAGACTTCAGACAGGCTTACATCAGAGATCCTCGACTGCCAAATCTATTGCTTGATGAGAAGATTGGATCTGACCTGTCTGGCAAACAGAAGTCGGCAAGATCCACTATTAAGCTAGCCATCGACGCTGATGTGGCGGTTCCGGCCTTTATGTCCGCTCTATCTTATTTTGATGCCTATAGGAGTGCAGAACTCCCAACCAACCTAATACAGGCACAACGAGATTACTTTGGTGCCCATCTTTATGAAAGAACCGACAGCACGGGTACATATCATAGTATTTGGGAGTGATCCCGGTTAATCACAAGTATTTAAAAAATGGAAAAAAGAAAAAGAACTGTACCCGCCGTCATTGTCATCTTTGGCGGAACGGGTGATCTCGCTAAAAGGAAACTGATCCCGGCGCTATACAACCTTTATCTGGATGGACGCATGCCGCAGGATTTTGAGATCATTGGACTAGGAAGGACTGATCTTGAGAATTCGGCCTATAGGGAAAAATTATTTAAAGACCTTTCTGTCTTCTCCAGGAGCGGAGTTCCTTCCATGGAAGAATGGGAAGGTTTCGCCTCCCGCCTATTTTATTTCAGGTCCTCAATCGAGAGTTTTGATTCCTATAGTGAACTAGAAGAGAAGATTGAGGCGGCCGAAATAGGCTTCGGGGAAAGGTCAGACCGCATATTTTACCTTTCGGTCGCCCCACGATTTATCGCCAAGGTCACAGAGAACATTAAACTGGCGGGTCTTGCAGACGGACTTGATCACGACAGGATTATAATAGAAAAACCCTTCGGGCATAATAAGACATCTGCCGTAGAACTAAATGAGCTTCTGACAAGCTCATTCAGCGAGAAACAAATCTACAGGATTGACCATTATCTCGGGAAGGAAACCGTCCAGAACATATTATCCCTCCGATTCGCCAATGCACTGTTCGAACCTTTATGGAATGCAGAATACATTGAGTCCGTCGATATCACCGTTGCTGAAAAAATTGGCGTTGAGGGACGGGGAAGCTATTTTGAGGCTGCTGGTGCCTTAAAGGATATGATTCAAAACCATCTGCTGCAGATACTTTCCATGGTAGCCATGGAGTCTCCCGATATTTTTGAGGCAGAACACATCAGGGATAGAAAGGTAGAACTCTTAAAGGCAATCAGGCGTATTCCGGTCGAACAGGTTCGGGAATACGTAGTTAGAGGCAGATATGGTTCGGGAACCATAGACGGAAAAGCTGTTGTGGGATATCTTCAGGAGGATGGCGTACATCAAGGCTCTGTAACCGAGACCTATGTGGCTCTTAAGTTTTTTATCGATAACCCACGCTGGGCAGGTGTCCCCTTCTTTCTACGTACAGGAAAAAGACTGCTTGAAAAGTCTTCATCGGTAAAGATAAACTTTCGCAATCAGGCACACGGTCCGTTCAGAGACATCTATGGAGGCGATCAGTTACCCAACAGGCTTCTGATCAATCTGCAACCAGGTACCGATATCCGCCTTCGTTTAAACGCCAAGAAGCCAGGAGTTAAAACCGGGCTAAAGACAGCTGAAATGATCTTTGATTTCGGCGCAGATAATCAGTATAGCCCGGAGGCATATGAAACGCTGATATCCGATGTGCTTGCAGGCGATCCCTCGCTCTTTATGCGCGCAGACCAGGTGAATGAGGCTTGGGACGTAATCATGCCCGTATTGGATGCCTGGAGCCAAGGATCGGATGATCTTTTGGTCTATCCGTCCGGTATTGCCCCCGAGGAGCTGATCATTCCCCATGCCGATAGAACAGATATAGGTGAATTAACATCAAGATGTTTGCAAATAACATAGTTTGAACCTCCAAATTTTGCAGCAATCACCGCGATTTAATGAAACATCAGCATTAGTGTTTATCAATGCTTTTACCGGCTGGAATAAATCTTACATACTGCATCAGGATCCCATAAAAATCAAAAAGATGGCGCAACACATGATTTCTCAACTATCTAAATAATTTATAATAATAGACTTCATTAGTATTAGAATAGTGGGGTCAGAAACAGCAATAAATCTGAAACAATCAATACAGAATATGAGGCCACCAATAAATTTGGAACAATCATCCTGAATAACAAATAATACTATGCCATCAACTTTGATCTATCGAAAAACCGCCTTAGCCGTTATACTTACTGTACAACTCATGCTGGCGATGGACTTTTTAATCGTCATTGTTTCTTTAAAGAATATTCAGATTGATCTGGGCTTTACGGCAGCCGATCTTTCCTGGATCCCAAATGCTCTTGCACTCGCTTTTGGAGGCCTGCTTCTTTTAGGAGGTCGGTTAGGTGACATGATCGGACAAGTCAAAGCATTTCAGATCGGATTGGCAATCTTCGTTCTTGCTTCTCTAGCGGGAGGAATGGCGCCCTCACCTTCGGTATTGATTATAGCACGTGTTTTTCAAGGGGTTGGTTCTGCTTTAGCAGCCCCCAGTGTACTTGCACTAATTACAATTTTGGCCAGAAATGAAGAAGAAAAAAATCATGGCCTGTCCCTTTTTAATGCTATATCATCCATTGGCGCATCGGTCGGACTGATCTTAGGCGGTGCTTTGACAGCATTCATATCCTGGCGATGGTCATTACTCATTAACGTTCCTGTCGGTGTAGTTATATTTGCAGCGATAGGCTTTCTAGTACCTGAAACGAGTAAAGTAAAAGGTGAAATAGATTTGGCCGGAGCACTAACTGCTATCTTCGGATCGATGGCGCTTGTTTATGGCTTTATCAGCGTATCCGAAAATAGCTGGGTATCATTACCTACAATCGGGAGTTTTATCGCTGCTGTACTCTTATTTACCTTGTTTTTTTGGATCGAATCAAAAGTGGCAGAACCCTTATTGAGGCTCAATATCCTTCGTCCTAAACCAAGACAGGGTGGACTGATTGTTATGGCAGCAGTTGTAGGAATGCATTTTGCATCACTATTTCTTATCCTGCAATATTTCCAACAAGTATTAGGCTTAAATCCACTTTTGGCAGGATTTGCTTATATGCCACTGACCATCACAGTCTTTTCGGTTACCCAATTTGTGCCACGCATGGTAATCAGATTTGGTGTTCGCAACCTAATGGTGGTAGGCTGTATTCTTGTAGCAGCAAGTGTAATTGGTTTCTCAAGGCTTAATGCGAACAGCACTTATTGGGGAGATGTTCTTTTCCCATTGATACTACATAGCGTAGGTGTTGCCCTGGTTTTCACACCAGGTAGTATCATAGTTCTGAAAGGAGTTGAAGATCACGACGCAGGTATCGCGTCTGGCGTTTTACAAATCAGCCAGCAGATTGGTGGTGCTATTGGCATTGCAGCTATTGTTTCTATATATACGGCCAATTTAAAACCTCATGACTTTTCTTCCGGGCTAAGTAGTGCATTCTTAGCTGCAGCAGGCATATCAGTATTAGCAGCAATCATTACTATCATTTATGTACCACACAAGCCTAAAACCAACAAATAATTACATCATTCATAATAGAGATTTATCCAATTAACAATTTAAAAATAAAAACAAATGTCAAACTCACAAAAAACAAACACAAGATTAGACGGAAAAATCGCATTAGTAACAGGCGGTACTAAAGGCATTGGAAAAGCCATTGCAGACAGACTCGCAGATGCAGGTGCCACTATTATTGTAACGGCCAGAAGTCAGCCAGCTGATGCAAATGAATCCTATCATT
Organism: Pedobacter sp. NEAU-ZC8; assembly: GCF_059278965.1. Lineage (NCBI taxonomy): Bacteria > Pseudomonadati > Bacteroidota > Sphingobacteriia > Sphingobacteriales > Sphingobacteriaceae > Pedobacter > Pedobacter sp. NEAU-ZC8. The sequence goes on along the minus strand of NZ_JCAJXC010000005.1, from coordinate 63,301 downwards.
TTATTGCGGCAGACCTCGCTAAAGTAGGTGAAACCGATAAAATAGCTAATGAAATCAGCAAAAAATTTGGAAAAGTTGATATTGTAATAAACAACCTTGGTGGTACAAGCAGCCCGGGTGGCGGGTTTGGTACATTAACACACGAACACTGGAACAATGAGTTACAATTAAATCTGATGGCACCAATTAATTTGGACAGGGCATTATTACCAAAAATGCTGGAAGCTAAAGAAGGTGTAATTATTCACATTTCTTCTATCAACAGCCAGTTACCACTTTGGGAGGCGAATATGCCATACGGTGCAGCCAAAGCCGCATTAGATAATTATAGTAAAGGCTTATCCAATGAACTTGCCAGCAAAGGCGTACGTGTGTTGACCGTTTCTCCAGGACCAGTTAAAACAGGTGCAATGCAAGCCTTTTTAGGTGATTTTGCTAGTGCTTTAGGTAAGACAGTTGATGAAGCTACACAAGTCATGATGGATAAGATAGGTGGCATCCCAATGGGCAAAATGGCCGAACCGGAAGACATTGCTGAACTTGTTGGCTTCCTGGTTTCACCTGCTGCTGCTTACATCACAGGCGTCAACTATGTAGTTGACGGCGGTACGATACCAGTAGTGTAAATATCAAGAACATAATAAATTAAAATGATCATAACAATTAAAAATAAGTTTTGCCATGGAACAATCAAGTTATAAAATCAGCAGCGAAAGAGAAATTGAAAATCTTATCGCACAGTACACCCACTATTTAGACGCAGCTAACTTCGCCGGGGTAGCCGGGTTATTTAAGTATGGAAAAATTATATCTGATGGGTTAGTCGCAGATGGCACAGCGCATATTGAACAGCACCTGACTGAAAATTTACAGGTATACCCGAATGGGACACCTCAAACGGCACATTTAACTACAAACACAGTTTTGAAAATTGATGCTGATGACCAGAGTGCAACGGCATCTTCTTATATGACGATATTCCAGCAGGATCTTGAAAGGGAATTTCCGCTTCAGCCGATCATTATCGGCCGGTATGAAGACACCTTTGCCCGGGTTGATGGCATATGGTGGTTCAAAGAGCGTAATTTGGTCATGAGCCTTTTAGGCGATTATACTCACCATGCAAGGCCAGACGGACAGAGTTCAAAAAACCTTCAGAATTGAGCAAATAAATACAGCCCTGGTTACCGGGCAAATAAAAGGAGTTGGTTTTGCCAGCGATAAATCGCTGGCAAATTTTGCTATAAAGTATAGCTTGGATCCCGCGACCAAACCAGGGGTTTGTTCAATTGTAGCATTTCTCTTTTTAGTTAGGATTAACGATTAACTTACTGCGGCTGCCAGAATTTTTACCGACCGTTCCAACTCCTCTACGGTCTGATTTCCAAAACCAAGTCTCATAGCCGCCAGACCCCTTCTTTGGTAAAGCAGGGTTTGTGGTAAATAAAGATGATTACGCATACAATTGTTACTAATTCGCATCAGGTTAAGGTCCGCCTTCCATATTGTCCACACTGCCAAACCACCAGCAGGTACATCAAAGGAAACAACATCACTCAAATGTGTTTGCAATAGTCCGCAAAAAGCATTTCTGCGTTCCATATAAACCTTTAACGTTTTTTTCAGATGCCGCTGGATTTCACCTTCTTCCAACAATTCTGCTAACGCCTGCTCCATTAAAACATCTCCCTGCCGGTCTATTAAACCCCTTAATTTACCCAGCTCCTTAATAAGGTTTTCCGGTGCCACCAGGTAACCGGAACGAAAACCGGGAGCCATCGACTTGGCGAAAGAGCCAATATAAATCACCATCCCATGGGTATCTGCGCTTGCTAGCGGTAAAACCGGACTGTTGGTAAATTGAAAATCATAATCGTAATCATCCTCCAGAATGATAAAACCATATGTTGCCGAAAGAGTTAACAGCTCCACACGCCTCTCTGCGCTTAAAGTAACGGTTGTAGGATAATGCTGATGAGGGGTGAGGTATAACATTCTGATGTGTTGAGTTTTGCACAGTTCCCTAACGGCGTCCACAATAATTCCCTGCTCATCAATGGGAACAGAAATGATCTTTGCGCCCACTTTTTGAAAAATCATATTGGCTACATAATAACTTAAATCCGCTACCAACACAAGATCCTCTCTTTGCAACAGCAGTTCGGCGGCCAAATAAATACCCATATCTACACCCCTAGTCACCATGACATTGCTTTTAGATATGTTTAATCCCCTTGTATTGTTCAGATAGGTGGTCAACATTTCTTTGAAATATTCACTGCCCTCATTGGGTGTAAAACCAAGGTGTTTTAAATTGCTTTTGCGTTTGAGGTTAGTGCCATATACCCTTGATAGATCTGCTAAAGGGGCCAGTCGCACATCTGGCAGTCCGTCTGTAAATTCCAGTTTAGCGTTTGTTTTAACCACACTAAGATCCAGTAAAATACTTTTCTTAAACTCGTAGCCCGTGCGGGAAGGGTAACTTGCCAGAAATTCCTGGTGGTGCTTTGAAGCGTCAGTTGGAATCACCTGGAATTTAGTACAAACGAAGGTTCCCTTGTTTGGTCTCACCTCAATCCAGCCCTGTGCGTCCAATTCATCATAAGCCGCAATGATTGTTTTTCGATGTAAGCCGAGCATCGTTGCCAATTGCCTGCTGCCGGGTAGCTGGATGCCAGCAACAACTACGCCGCGCTGAATCGCATTGATCAACTGGTAAGCCAATTGAAGATATACGGCCTTGTCTAAATCTTTATCAATTTTAATTAAGCTCTTGAATGGAATTTTGACCGGACTACTCATAAACTAAAAACTGGCTCTTTTGATGGTCCGACAAGATACTAAGTTTGAACAAAAAACCCATAATGCCCTTACAACAGCTATTATCGCTAATTATTAGTAATGACAACAATCACGCAAAGTTTTTAAATACCCTTTCTTTTATGGAGAACTCGGGTGCAAGGAAAATTTCTGCAAGCGAGCACGCTGAAACGGTGAGCCTGATGATTTTGAAGCATGCTGCAGAGGAACATCGCCATGCATACTATTTAAAAAAACAGTTGGGAAAAATTGCGCCGGGTATCTGCGCAACTTATGCCAGGGAAGCACTGATTGCTCCTGCAGAAAGTTGTTCTTATTTGAATATGCTCGATGTTTTAACAAGCAGGTATCTAAAAAAAGAAATAGGCCTCACGGGAACGAAACTGCGTTTTGCTGCTTATTTATTTGTGACATATGCAATTGAATTGAGAGCTGACGAGCTTTATCCGTTATACCAGCGGGAGCTAAGTCATATTCAGCACAAGGTTACTGTAAAGTCTATCATCCTTGAAGAAGCCGGTCACCTTGAGGAAATGATCTTTCAGCTGGAAAATTTCTCTTCCAACTGGCAAAGTCATGCTGCCGTGATCATAGATATAGAACAAAGACTTTTCACGAACTGGATTGCTGCAATGCAAAAAGCAATAACTTAGATGAATGCGTCCACCTTATTTATAAATGAACGATTGCAAAATCGTGCTGCGCAAGGTTTGCTCCGGAAATTACCATTACAGCAATCTTTGACGGATTTTTGTTCCAATGACTACTTGGGTTTTTCCCGTTCTGAGTCTTTAAAAATCAAGGTTTTTGAGGCGCTGCAAACTTATCAGGGGATGCCTCTAGGGGCAACTGGTTCTAGGCTGTTGACTGGAAATAGTCGGTTCGCTGAAAGCCTGGAAGCAGGACTGGCCGCTGATCACAAAGTGGAGGCCTCGTTGCTATTTAATAGCGGCTACACAGCAAACCTTGCGCTCTTCTCTTGTTTGCCTCAAAAAGGAGATACGATTATTATCGACGAACTCATTCATAGTTCTGTAATAGACGGTTCCAGGTTGAGTTTTGCTAATCGTGTAAAGTTTAAGCACAATAACCTGCAAAGTCTGGAAGAGAAAATTAAAAAAGCTAGGGGCAACTGTTATGTTGCAGTAGAGAGTGTCTATTCGATGGATGGCGATCTGGCGCCCTTAATAGAGATTGCGGCACTTTGCAAAACCTACGGTGCGCTGTTAATTGTAGATGAAGCACATGCATTTGGGGTGTTTGGAAAGGGTCTGGTACATCTTTCCGGTTTAACCCTCGATGTCTTCGCTGTGGTCATTACTTTTGGAAAAGCTTTGGGTGCTCATGGTGCTGCAGTTTTGGGCAGCCAATTGCTACGGAGTTACCTCGTCAACTTTGCAAGGCCTTTTATTTACAGCACAGCCCTGCCATTTTCAAACCTGCTGCAGCTCCAAACTTCTTTCCGGTTTTTAGAAGAAAACGAACATTTGAAACAAGAATTGCGTCGAAAAACTCTTCTATTTCAGCAATGCATGTACCCAACCTCAGCAAATACCCCTCTTCAAAGTCCTATTCAGGTCATTATTTTACCAGGTAAGGAGAAAGTTAGAGCCCTAAGCAGGGACTTAGCGGAAGAAGGATTAGCCGTCTATCCAATATTTAGTCCTACAGTTCCTAAGGGAAAGGAAAGACTAAGGATTTGCCTGCATGTTTTCAATACCGACCAGGACATTGAAAAACTATGTTTTACATTGCTTAAAGCCATTAATACACATGAATAAACCCCTATTTGTCACAGGAATTGGCACCAGCGTTGGTAAGACACTCGTTTCAGCAGTACTCACCCAACAATTGAAGGCAGACTACTGGAAACCGGTACAGGCCGGTGACCTCCACTGCAGTGATCGCGATACAGTATCCAGTTTGGTTTCTCATCAGCATACTGTTTTTCATCCCGAAACTTATCGTTTTCAAATGGCTGCCTCACCACACAAGGCAGCGCAGTTTGAGAATGTGAAGATTAAACTGACAGATTTTAATTTACCCCTTACAGAAAAGCATTTGGTTATTGAAGGTGCCGGCGGATTGATGGTGCCGCTATCTGATCAGTTCAGAATGATAGAGCTGATCCAGCACTTCCAGGCTGCTGCCATTCTGGTAATTCGGAACTACCTGGGCTGCATTAACCATGCATTGCTTTCTATGGAAGCCTTGTCCACCCGCAATATTCCATTGCGGGCTGTTGTAATCAACGGAGAAATGGAGGTTGCAACAGAAGATATTTTGCATAGCTATTTTCCTGCAGAAACAGCTTTCGCAAAGCTTCCCGAATTTAAAACACTCAATAAACACAGCATACAACGCTGCCCTACTTTACTGTCACCAACAAGATAATAACGTTAAAAAAATACGGATGAATTTCGAAAAGACTATTAGAACAGACTGGACCATGGATCAAATCAAGGCCATTTATAACCAACCCTTGTTAGACTTGGTTTACCAGGCAGCTACAATACATCGCCAATGGCATCAGCCTTCTCAAGTTCAGGTTTGCACTTTATTGTCGATAAAAACCGGCGGGTGCACCGAAGATTGCTCTTATTGTGGCCAAGCAGCACGTTACCATACAGACATTAAAGTTAAGGCATTAATGTCTGCAGAAGAAGTGATATCCTGTGCAAAACGAGCTAAGGAAGCAGGTTCATCGCGGTTTTGTATGGCTGCAGCTTGGCGCGAAGTACGTGATAACAAAGATTTTGATCGTATCCTTGAAATGGTAGAGGGTGTAAATGAATTGGGGCTTGAGGTATGTTGTACCCTGGGCATGATAACTGAACATCAGGCGGAGCGTTTACAGCAGGCCGGTTTATACGCCTATAACCATAATCTGGATTCCTCCGAAGGCTATTACGGAGAGATTATCAGTACAAGAACTTTCGGCGATAGGCTAAATACGATTAATAATGTAAGAAAGGCTGGAATCAGCGTTTGTTCCGGTGGGATCCTGGGACTTGGTGAAAGTCACGATGACCGTATGGGAATGCTCATGACTTTAGCCACGATGTCCAAACATCCGGAGTCTGTGCCTATTAATGCCCTAGCCCGGGTAAAGGGAACGCCGCTGGGTGATTTTCCAAAAGTTGAAGTTTGGGATATGGTCAGGATGATCGCTACCGCGAGAATCACAATGCCGGCTTCAATGGTAAGGTTAAGTGCAGGCAGAGCAGAAATGAATGAAGAAGAGCAGGCCTGGTGTTTTATGGCGGGTGCCAATTCTATTTTTACCAGCGAAAGTGAAACTTTATTAGTCACACCAAATCCCGGCTTGACTCAGGATAAAAAGATGTTTGAAAACCTCGGATTAAAGCCGATGGTAAAGGAGGTGAGAGAATAATATGCAGACTTTAGCCGAACGGGATCAGCAGCATATCTGGCACCCCTATACACAAATGCACACAGCCGCTCCTGCCATTCCAATTGTTAAGGGAAGCGGGGCATATTTATTTGATGAACAAGGAAAACGTTATATTGATGCGGTATCATCCTGGTGGGTGACCTTGCACGGTCATGCTCATCCTTATATTGCCCAGAAAGTTGCCGCCCAGCTACTTGAGCTGGAGCAGGTGATCTTTGCTGGTTTTACTCATTTGCCGGCAATCCAGCTAGCCGAGACCTTGCTGAAGATTCTACCTCCCAATCAACAAAAAGTTTTTTACACCGACAATGGATCTACAGCCGTTGAGGTGGCTTTGAAAATGTGTCTGCAATTTTGGAATAACAATGGGGAGGATCGGCAAAAAGTAATTGCGCTTACCAATGGATATCATGGCGATACATTTGGAGCAATGTCGGTAAGTGGCCGGAGTGCATGGACGAAACCTTTCGAACAACTCTTGTTTGATGTGGTATTCATTGATCCGCCAACCAGTGAAAACCTTCCAGAATTGAAAGTTCTTGTCTCGCAAATTGCGGCTGATACAGCGTGCTTTATTTATGAGCCCCTGGTGCAAGGTTCTGGAGGGATGCTAATGCATAGTGCTACTTGTCTGGATGAGTTGATGCAACATTGTCGTAAAGAAGGTGTTTTAATGATTCAGGATGAGGTTTTTACCGGCTTTGGCCGTACAGGGAAGAATTTCGCCTGTGATCATTTAACAGAAGTTCCCGACTTGATGTGCTTTTCGAAAGGGCTTACTGGCGGCACGATGCCACTTGGGGTAACAACCTGCATCAGGGAAATTTATGAGGCATTCCTCAGCGAAGACCAACATAAAGCCTTATACCACGGCCATTCGTTCACTGCCAATCCCCTGGCTTGCACTGCTGCGATCGCCAGCCTAGATCTGTTAAGCTCTCAGGAAACTCAGAACCATATCAGTAGAATTTGCAAAAAGCACCTTGAGTTCTCAAAGAAGCTGCAGGCGCACCCTCAAGTAAAGGAAGTAAGGCAGACAGGTACCATCCTGGCCATTGAATGGAAAAGCAATGCCGGGACCTCTTATTTTAATAGTTTCAGAGACCGGCTTTATCCTTTTTTTTTGGAACATGGTATCTTGCTAAGACCTTTGGGCAATGTTATTTACATACTCCCCCCCTATTGCATGACCGATGAGGATCTTGAATACACTTATACCGTGATTTTGAAGGCGCTAAATCAAATTAAAGATGCCGAGGGTTTATGCGCAGTATAGGTAAGTTCCGCATGAACACTTAAATACAACAAGCAATCATTGATCCTGTGAAAATATCCCGTGAGCTAGATTAATCTTCTCTTCTGTTTATTGACCTTGCATCTGCCAAAAGAAAAAGATGATTCGTAGGTGTCATACCCGTCTTTAGTGAGAAATATTCTTACTTATTCTTAATCTTCTTTTTACTAGCCATTGTTTGTGGAACTTTATTCTCCTCGCCTTATAATTTTTTGTGGATCTTTAACTGACTATTATAAACTCTATGGATGTAAATTACTATCAAAATCATGTCAACCGTATAGAATCTGAACTTGCCGCACTCCATAAAAAGATTGCTGATGAGGCAAAAAAAGAACTTGACAAGAGTAAACAAATTACTTCAATTCAAAACTCAATCACAAAAAGCACAAGTTTGTCTACATTGCAGAGTAAGAATCGTCAGATACAAGGCTACCAGAATAACATCTTTAACTGCAAAACAAAAATAGCAGACTATCAAAAGCAGATTGCGGCCAAGACTACTGAACTTGGAAGAAAAAAACAGGAAGTAAGGAAGGCGGAAGAGACCGCATTTAAAAAGCAGCAGAAAGACCAGATCAACTTTCATAAAAATCTTCAACAGGATTACCAAAGGCAAAAAAGCGAAATGAATATGGTTTTCAATCAGCATTACCTTATCCAACCGGCTGTCGTCACAGAACCCATTGTAGAAAAGGATGATAAGCAATACGATTTCTTTATTTCACATGCCTCCGAAGATAAAGATGCCTTTGTGCGTGTATTAGCAGATAGACTTCGTACTTCTGGATTTTCGGTTTGGTATGACGAGTTCGAACTAAAAATTGGAGATAGCCTGCGTAAAAAGATTGACCAGGGACTGTTTAAATCTAAATATGGGATTGTTGTCATCTCACCTGATTTTATAAAAAAAACTGGACTGAATATGAATTCAGCGGTATGATAGCTCGGGAAATGAATGGTCAGAAAGTAATACTACCAATTTGGCACAAAGTGACCAAAGATGAGGTGCTCGCGTTTAGTCCCTCACTTGCTGATAAAATGGCTCTTAATACTAGCATCAATTCCATAGATGAAATTGTCTCTCACCTAAAAGATCTACTTTATGTTTAGCCGTTTTTTTAAAAAAAAAAATAAAGTATCCCTTGAAACATTTTTACAAAAGGTATTTCATGACCAAAAGGATCCATATGATATAATGAACCTTAACAGAGGAAAATTGCAAAGGGCTACTCTGGAACAAATCCTTGATAATCCTGAAGATGTTGCCGACGGTGTGAATGCAGTCGAAATGGACTTTTCTACAACGTATTTCAATAATTTTAAGGCATTAGTAATCAAGCACCAGGCTGATGGCATCATTAGGTGGATGTTCTATGATACCATAGACAATGCCACAACCATACTTAATATATTTTCTGAGTTAAAAGATACGCTCGGGGAAGGATTCATTCAAGATCAGAAATTAAACACCTATTATCAGGTGGGAAAGGTTAGTGCGCTACCATCCGACCGACGGCATAATGCTAATGATGAAATCCTGCAACTTTGGCAAAAACAAAAAGTCACTATACTGCTAAATTACCAGCTTCAACTGCTACGGCTTTCCTTTACCTTCCATCCGGAAAAAAAGAAAAGCACTGTGATCAGGAATAAAGGAACATTAATTAAATTAATGCAACACGATTTACGTCTCCTCTTAATAGGAACGGAACTGAACGCAATTATAACAGAAGAGAGAGGAATAACTAAATTCATAGACTATAACTACGAGCTAATTCCTGTAGAGCTAAACTACTTCAACAGGGTAGATATCCGACTATTCTCTTCAACTAAATTTATTGATAAAGAAATACATACCAATGTGACTTACTGGAGTACGCTCGCGTTTGAGGTACAAGAAGTGATACTGCTCGTCGACAAGCTCTGCCGTCTATACGGGCCGGACAATTACGGAGACGAAGAAATGATGCCCTATGAGATTGATTTAGTAGAAAATAAAAAATACTGGACAGGACGCGGTTGGGATTTCAACGAAAGCCATGCATTGATTAACTATGATGACAAAGATCAAAGGTATCTTTACAGCTTCAGGCTTTATTACAATCCAGATGACCTGGGTTTGAAAATTTCTATAATCGGTTATAACAAGATGCTTCAACATCACCTTAAACAGTTCAGCTAAGCTTAGCAATTAGGGATCTGAAATTTAGAGAATGAAACTAAGTAACCTTGGTATTGATCTTCCTTCCATTTATGAGACAATCCTTTCTCTTTTTGCCAGCTATAGAAATGCAGGTTATCTAACTAATACCACCGTTTGTTGATGTAAAATGAGATGGTTTAATGATAGGAATTTCTTGTCACTATTCAGATGATCATGGTTGCTTATAGTTATTGTTATGTTGCCTTATCCAAGGTCTGCTTGATTAAGCTGATAAATAGTGGGGCTAGTGACTGGGTCGCCACCTTCTCCGACTATTTAAATTAACGCTCCCAAAACAATATACATCATGGTCTATGCTAAGTGTAATTTAATCTTTACTTAGCCGAGCTTCTCTTTTGGAAACTAAACATCCAGTGATGACGACTCAGGTTTTCTTACACCCATTAGTTGAATTTTTTCCATTTCAGAACGAAAGTCTCTTAGTTCTGCATCAGTAAATTTCACTTTCAGCGCTCCAAGATCTTCCTCAAGATGATGCAACTTTGTTGTACCGGGAATGGGAACAATCCATGGTTTTTGCGCCAGGAGCCAGGCTAGAGAGAACTGCGCCGGGGTAATTCCTTTTTGCTCAGACCAGTTGCGAACTAGGTTAAGTAAAGCCATGTTGTTTTTTAAAGCTTCTGGTGAAAAGTATTCAATAGCAGGAAAGCGCGATTCCGGCGCAAAACGGCTGTATTCATCGAATTTGTCTGCCATGAATCCCCTTACTACCGGGCACCAGGGCACAAAGCCGATGCCCAGTTCCTGACACAGGTCAAGTGTCTTATTCTCGTGTACTCTTTGTACAAGTGAGTATTCGTTCTGTAGAGCAGCTACCGGATAAACTTTGTGCGCCCTGCGTATATTTCCGTGAGAGGCTTCAGAAAGGCCGAAGTGCAGTGCCTTTCCTTCTTTAATAAGATCAGCCACAGTGTCAGCTACGTCTTCGATCGGCACCTGGGGATCAACACGATGCAGGTAAAGCAAATCAATGCGGTCGGTCTGTAAACGTTTTAGCATACCTTCAACTGCCTTACGAATACTTTCAGGGCGTGAGTCCCGGCCAACGTTCTTGCCATTTTCAAATTTGAACCCAAACTTACTGGCAATTACTACTTTGTTTCGAAGCGGTTTTAAAGCTTCACCTACAATCTCTTCAGTTCGGTAAGGGCCATAGACCTCTGCTGCGTCGAAAAAAGTCACTCCCCTATCTACCGCACCGCGGATAACTTTAACCATGGGGGCCACTTCTCTAGGAGGATTGTAGCTGTTACTGGCCATGCTCATGCAACCAAGCCCAATGGCGGAAACCTCGAGTTTACCAAGTTTGCGTTTATCTGCAGCAAGTGGTTGGGCATTGTCTGATTGTGTTTTCAAATCATCTTTACCAGTACCAGAAGTATAGCCCAATCCTGAGGCAGCTGCTGCTGTTGCCAGGGCGCCAGTAGTTAAAAATTTGCGTCGGTTAATATTCAAATATTCCATCTTCTTCTCTTTTAGTTAAACAATTATTATTTGTCAATTCGTTTTTGCAAGTAAGCGATGAAATAGCTGCCAGATTTTGCTGTTTATCATTTAATTCTTGATTGTTTTCCATTTGATGATGGGTTATGTGTTCTTATTGTTTCGGTCCGTTGTACTGCGCATCGGTTACCGGCTGTAACCAGGTGACCACCCCTTGATCTGCATTTGGGTTCAGGGAAATATGGGTCATGGAACTATCGGATGAAGCGCCATGCCAATGTTCAATATTAGGTAGGCAGGTAATTACTTCACCCTTACGAATGACCCGTATTGGTTTCCCTTTTTCCTGGGTGTAACCTACTCCATCGGTAATGAGTAAAATTTGTCCCGCCTGATGGGTGTGCCAGAAGCTTCGTGCTCCTGGCTCAAAGGTTACGCTCCCGGCAACCAGGTTAAAGGTGCTGTCCTTAGCGACTAGTGGATGTACCCAAACCGTTCCGGTAAAAGTGGCTGTAACCTTTTTGCCTTTTGGAAATGGCCCCCCATCTGTCTTCTGTGCATAAACGCTGATCTGCATCATCAAAATAGATGCGAGTGTCAGAATCATAAATCGTTTCATAGTGTATTTTTTTAGATATTTTTACTTCAAATTTCCTTCTAAACAGGAGTTTTCATTTTCGAGAGATACTTATCTAAAGTAATGGGATAGTCGCGAACCCGAACGCCGGTTGCATTATATACTGCATTGGCAACTGCAGCAGCGACACCTACCAGGCCAAGTTCTCCAATGCCTTTGGCTTTCATTGGTGACATCGTTGGATCTACATCTTCCATAAGAATCACTTCCTGATGGGGAATGTCTGCATGCACTGGCACTTCGTATCCGGCAAGGTCGTGGTTCACAAAAAAGCCTATTTTTTTATCCACGACCAGTTCTTCCATCAAGGCCGCCCCAACACCCATGGTCATCGCACCAATCATCTGACTTCGTGCAGCTTTAGGATTTAAGATCCGTCCGGCATGGGCAACTGCGAGCATTCTGCGTACCCGAATTTCGCCGGTATAGGCATGTACAGCTACTTCAACAAAATGCGCACCGAAGGTGTCCTGTGCATATTGTTTTGAAAGTTCACCATAGGTCATTTCATCCTCGCCAACCAGCTCCGCTGTTTTGGCTGCATCACCTAGCGGAAAACTTTGATTCCCCGAACGAACGCGACCATCTGAGAACTCGGCCTCTAAAACGTTAAAGCCAAATGCCAGGGCAACACGCTCCCGCAATTTTACGCAGGCCGCATAAACGCCGGAAGTAGAAGATGCTGCGCCCCATTGACCTCCTGAGCCTGAAGATTCCGGAAAACTAGAATCGCCCAATTTCACGACTACCTGAGCAAGGCCAACGCCCATCATTTCCGCTGCTGTCTGTCCAATGATTGTATAGCTCCCTGTTCCGATATCAGTCATATCGGTTTCTACGGTTACTATACCATTCCGATCAAGCCTGACGCGCGCCGCCGATTTAGTTATCGGAGCTCCTCGCACAGCTGAGGCTACGCCCATACCGATCAACCATTGACCATCACTCACCTCTCCCGGAGCGGCCTTGCGGCGTTTCCAGTCAAAACGTTCAGCACCTGTTTTTAAACACTGAACGAGCAGGCGGGTTGAAAACGGACGTTCAGGTTTTTCCGGATCAAACTGAGTATCATTTTTGATCCGGAATTCTACCGGGTCTATATTTAATTTTTCAGCCATTTCATCCATGGCAATTTCCAGTGCCATCATGCCTGGTGCCTCACCAGGGGCTCTCATGGCATTCCCCTCAGCAAGGTCAAGTACTGCCAGCCTTAGATGTGTCATGCGGTTAGCGCCGGCATATAGTATGCGCGTAGAAGCGGTAGCAGCTTCGGTGCGTCCGCCACGAATATTGCCTGACCAGCTTTCGTGACCTATGGCCGTGATTGTCCCATCTGCATTTGCCCCTATCCGGATGCGCTGAATAGTTTTAGGGCGGTGTGTGGTATTGTTAAAAATGAGCGGCCTTGGCAAGGTCACTTTTACCGGCCTACCAGCGGCACGCGCACTGAGGGAGGCCGCTACGATATCTGATAATACCGTCCCCTTTCCGCCAAAGCCTCCACCGATGTAATGAGAAATTAGCCGAATATTTTCGTTTGGAATCCCTAAAATATTAGCGAGGTCCCTCACGCCCCAGTTCAATTGCTGAATAGAGCACCAGCAGGTTAATTTATCTCCTTCCCATCTGGCGATTGCAGCATGGGGTTCCATCATCGCATGCGATTGATCAGGTACGGTGTAACTTTCATCTAACTTCAGCGGGGCAGCTGCAAATGCGCCATCAAAGTCTCCCACCATTGTTTGGGGCGGACCACCAAATTGTCCTGGCTTAGGCGTTACTGCTGAATCTTTTTCGGCCTCAAGATCAAATGACCCCTTTTCTTTGACATAGTCAACCTGCAACAAACTTGCAGCTGCCCTGGCCTGTTCAAAAGTCTCAGCCACAACCACAGCGACCACCTGGTGATAATGGTCAACGTTTGGTCCTGCAAGCAATCTATCCGCATAAAATTTACCGGGTTGCAATGGGCCGGCATTAGCAGCTGTTACAATAGCCAGTACACCCGGTGCATTTCTGGCCTTTAATTGATGGATCGCTTCTATACGCCCTTTGCTGATCGCTGCACCAACGACGTAGCCGTATGCATAGTTAGGCGCCTCTTCATTAAACTCGTAGGCATATTTAGCCGTACCGGTTGTCTTCAAGGGGCCTTCTATACGATCGGCCGGCCTGCCAATAACTTTTTGTTTATCGGTGGGATTAGCACCTGCTGGTTTATCAAATTTCATATTAGCCTTTCCCTTCTTTCAAAACGCTTTCCAGCGTCCGTTCTACTAGTGCAAGTTTAAATTCATTTTCTTTTGTTGGCTTTGCGCCAGCCATGAGTCTGGCTGTTACGACCTTTGCGCCGGCCGGAAGCAACCTTTCTGCCTCAACATTGCGCCAAGGCTTTGCTGCAACGCCGCCAATTGCTACCCGTCCTGTACCATCCTTTTGCAAAATTAACCCCACTGATACCAGGGCGAAGGCATAAGATGCGCGGTCGCGAACCTTATGATAAATATGTACACCACCAATTGGCGCTGGAAGGGTAACTGCTGTGATGAGTTCGTTTTTAGCCAGATTAGTGTCGATGTGGGGGGTATCTCCAGGCAAACGATAAAAGTCAGCAATCGGGATGCGACGTGCTTTCCCTTTTGCATTGACTGTTTCTATCTGCGCGTCCAGGGCCATCATTGCAACCGCCATATCACCTGGGTAGGTTGCAATACAATGTTCGCTGGATCCTATGACAGCCAGCTGACGACTATAGCCACCAATAGCAGCACACCCGCTTCCGGGAACCCGCTTATTGCATGGCTGGTTAGTATCATAAAAATAAGGGCAACGGGTACGCTGTAAGAGGTTGCCTGCTGTAGTAGCCTTATTCCGGAGTTGCCCTGATGCTCCGGCCACCAGAGCGCGGGAAAGTAAACCATAGTCCCTCCTTACACCCAGATCTGCTGCCAGATCTGTATTACTCACCAGCGCACCAATCCGTAAACCTCCCTGGGATGTAGGTTCTATTATATTTAGTCCCAGCTTACCTATATCGATCAGGTGAACTGGTGTTTCGATCTGCAGTTTCATGAGATCGAGTAAATTGGTTCCTCCGGCAATAAATTTGGAGCCAGGCACTCGCATTGCGGCAGCTGCCGCCTCAGCGGGTGAATGAGCTCGTTCGTAGGTAAATGCTTTCATGCTGTTTTCTTTAATATGCGCTCACGCACATGATTAATTCTGTTTGGGCAAATAAATGATTTAAGATTTAGCAGCTACTTCTGCGAATGCTTCGGCAATGTTGGAATACGCCCCGCACCGGCAAATGTTCCCGCTCATTCTTTCACGGAATTCCATGTTGCTCATTTCAGGCTGGCTGGTAAGATCTTGGCTGACATGGCTTGGGATTCCGGACTTGATCTCATTTAACACCCCTACTGCCGAACAAATCTGCCCAGGTGTACAGTAACCGCACTGGTATCCGTCGTGTTTAATAAATGCTGCCTGCATAGGATGTAAATCTTTCGGTGTCCCTAATCCCTCGATTGTTGTGATCGAATCACCTTCATGCTGTAGCGCTAAGGAAAGGCAGGAATTAATTCTGCGTCCATTCACAAGTACCGTACAAGCACCGCACTGCCCATGATCACAGCCTTTTTTTGTTCCCGTCAGGTTTAAGTGCTCCCGTAATGTATCAAGAAGCGTTGTCCGGGTATCTAACATTAACTCATGTTTTTTTCCGTTTACACTTAAATTAACACCATGGTTAACTAATTTCGGTTCAGCCGGCGCACCAAGATCCCCTACCTGATCTATTGTGCCTGAAGTTAAGGTAACCGTAACAGCAGCTGCCGTTCCCAGGATCATTTCGCGACGCGTAATATTGAATTGTTTCGAGTCTTTCATATATAAAATATTTAGTCCGGTTTGGTATGCGTTCAAGTTTCTTTTTAATCCGCAGGTTTTTGATTGTTTGGAAAAAACCAGTGCTCCAGGGCTTTACCATTGGAATATTTGGTCATTTCAATGCCTTCAATTACTGCTGCTGGGTTTGAACTAATAAAACGAACCCAGTTGCCAAAGTATTCTCCATCGGTTGTACGACTAATAACTTCAACCTTGCCTGGCTTAAATGAGCTATAAAACGACCTCATGCTTGACTTCAAACTATCAGGACCAACCTTATTTCCGGCGCCATGATTCATAAAATTAACAGCAACCACCTTTTGCAGATTACTGACATCACCTGTTTGCAGGGCCCTTAAAAATTCGTCATCTGCTTTCTGATTTTTCTTGGCTTCAGCCGCGCTTATATTTTTAGTTCCCGATTGCGCAACGACTGTATTAACATGAAGGCTTGTCAACATTAAAATAAAGGCGATGATGGCATGTTTTATTTTCATAATTGCAGTTGTTACAAGGAATTAATGTTTGACTACTTTTTTTTTAGCTCAAAGGGTGCTCCGGGGGCTAAAACCTTAATTCTTTCCGGATTTACCACCAGTTTTTTAAGTTGTAACTGCTGACAAATCTTTAAACGTTTCAACACTATAGTGATCGTTATCACTATGTGTGGCCATAATAGCGTCTAAGTGAGGAACATCTTTTGGCAAAATTGGAAACTTCATTAATAAAGGCATATCATAACCTTCAAGTAAAGGATCAATCATAAATGTTGTTCCTCTGCTATTTACTGAAACCCTGGCCATGCCCAGCCACCGGACAGTGGTAATTTTAGCTGCACCAAGTGCCTCTTTCCCAAGAGCAATAGTCATTGGCGCTACAGCCTGAAACTTTTTCTTTTTTTGCTGTGTTGCATCCGGCGTGTTTTGTGCACTTGCAGATAAAGAACACACCAGAAAGAAGAAGGCAAGGAGTGTGGGTTTTGATTTTCCATATTTACTCAGGTTGATGGTACAAATTTCATCTAATTTATGGCCGGATACTTATACAGATTCCTGTTATACTTACCATTATTCCTGATTCTGAGGCAAGTAGCATTGGAGCAGAAAATCTTGTCGTAATTTTGGATAGACATAAATAAATTAAGCTGTGGAACTAAGTAAAAGACTCGAAAGTGTTTCTCAATTCAATTCTGAAAGAGGCCAACAAACATTGCATCCGCTCATCACGGTGCTGGACCAGTCGAAATCGCATCCCATCAGGGTAACAAAGTTCATGTCTGAACTTTATGTTATTTTCTTAAAGGATGAAAAATGTGCTGACCTTCGCTATGGACGTAACCACTATGACTATCAAGACGATTCGCTCATTTTTATATCACCTGGACAAGTGGCAGGTTTTGAAGAAGAGGATGGCACGGACATACAGCCCAATGGCTGGGCGCTTGCTTTTCATCCGGACCTGATCAGAGGGACTATGCTTGGAAAAATGATCAAAGATTACCATTACTTTTCATATGATGTTAAAGAGTCCCTGCATGTATCTGCCCGTGAAAAAGAACTGTTACTGGAATGCTTTGGCAAGATTAGCTATGAACTGCAACACCCTATTGATAAACACAGCCGCAAACTTATTGTCAGCACAATTGAACTATTGCTCAATTACTGCGAACGCTTTTACGACAGGCAGTTTATTACAAGAGAACACCTTAATAAGGATATCCTGACCCGGTTCGAAGAGCTGTTAGATAACTATTTTAAATCTGATAAGCCTGGACAAATCGGCTTGCCTTCAGTAGGGTATTGCGCAGATGCACTTAATCTATCGGCCAAGTATTTCGGAGACCTTATCAAAAAAGAGACCGGGCAATCGGCACAGGATTATTTGCAGGGAAAGGTCATTGATGTTGCCAAAGAGCGGATGTTTGACCCTAATAAATCAATAAGTGAGATTGCATACGATATGGGATTTAAATACCCACAACACTTTACCAGGTTATTTAAACAAAGGGTTGGGCAGTCTCCTCATGATTACAGGATAATGAATTAGACGTATTTCAAAGACATTAACATAAAAAAAGAACGTTAGGCAACAGTGGTTTGGAAGTATCAGCTCTTGGCCTGGGTTGCATGGGGATGAGCTGGTCCTAGAAATGAAATGCAGAATTTACCATTAATTGCACTAGGTACCTGGTCATGGGGAACTGGTGCAGCAGGTGGAGACCAGGTTTTTGGAACCAACTTTCTGCAGAAAGTCTAAAGCCGGTATTTGACTCAGCAAATGCAAGCAGAACTTAACCTATGGGATACGGCTGCTGTATATGGGATTGGCTCATCTGAATCTATAAACATCCGCTTCCTGAGGGTAGCGGCAGGGCTAAAACATACAAGAAAGTGATCCTGTTCTTATTACAGGAGCGGCAAAAGGTATTGGATATGGTACTGCCAAAAAACAACGGCATTCAACATAAAAAAATAAAAATATGAGTAGCAAAACAGAACATCAAAATAGCGAGAACAGCAACCCGTCCAAACGCCGGGATTTCTTAAAAGGTGCCGCCCTTTTCGGAGCGGCAGCCTGCGTACCTACTGTATTGGTATCAAGCTGTACAGAGCATAAAACAGCATCTTCAAACGTAAGTCAAAACGAAAATATGATGCCTATTATTACTGGGCGCCGTACTTTAGGGAAAGGCAGTGCCTCAATGGAAGTTTCAGCATTGGGATTCGGCTTAATGGGAATGAATTACCACCGTGGCGCACACCCCAATGAAAAAGCTATGATAAAACTGATTCATCAGGTGGTGGAGCGTGGTGTTACTCTTTTTGACACGGCAGAGACCTACGGCCCATTCTTCAACGAAGAATTAGCAGGTAAGGCACTTGCCCAGTTTAAGGGAAAAATTGCCATTACGACAAAATTCGGCTTCAACTATGCAGGAAATAAAAAGAATGAGATACCCGCTGGGCCCAACAGTAAGCCCGGACGCATTCGTGAAATGGTGGAAGCATCGTTAAAACGCCTGAATATCGATGTGATAGAATTGCTGTACCAGCACCGTTTAGACCCCAATGTACCCATTGAAGACGTAGCGGGGACGGTGAAAGACCTTATTGCCGAGGGAAAGGTTAGGCATTTTGGTCTTTGCGAGGTCGGGGCAGATACCATCCGCAAGGCACATGCGGTACAGCCTGTTACAGCCATACAGAGCGAATACCATTTGATGTGGCGTGAAGTAGAAAAAGAGGTATTGCCCGTATGTGAAGAATTGGGTATCGGTTTTGTACCATACAGCCCGCTGAACCGTGGCTTCCTTACAGGATCCATCAATGAATACACGAGCTTTAATTCCGGTAATGACAACCGTAGTATTTTGCCCCGGTTTACGCCCGAAGCCATAAGGTCTAACCTTAAAATTGTGGAAGAGTTAAACAAATTCGGACGGACAAGAGGCATTACCATTGCGCAGGTAGCATTAGGATGGTTACTTCAAAAAGCCCCTTTTATTGTTCCTATTCCGGGAACGACTAAGCTATCGCATTTGGAAGAGAACCTAAGAACTTTGGATTTGACATTTACCGGACAAGATTGGAAAGAGCTTGAAACAGCAGTGGCAAACATTCCTATCATTGGCGACCGTTATCCAGCTTCAGAACAAAAACAGGTAGAAAAATAACCGAACAAGGCTCATAGAGCCTTTCAATGAATATTTCAAAAAATCTGAAATTGATGATGTTGTTTATAGGTATCCCATTAACAACATTAGCTTGTAATAACGATAAAAAAACAGAAGCCATGCAAGAAGAAAATAACATTTCGCTTTTCCCAAAAGGTAACCGCGTACCCAAAGAATGGTTTAGCGGTGAAGCTTTTTTACAACCATTATTGGCAAAAGACAAAAGCAATAATTTCGCATTAGGCAGCGTAAGCTTTGAACCAGGTGCCAGAACAATTTGGCATACCCATCCCAAAGGGCAGGTTTTGATTGTTACCGAGGGTAAAGGCTGGTATCAGGAAAAGGGAAAACCTGCACAGGTCATAGAGAAGGGAGATGTTGTAAATATCCCTGAAAGCGTGGAGCATTGGCACGGAGCAGCAGCCGACAGTAAATTGGTACACATTGCCATTACCAATTACAAGGGCGAAGAAAATGTAACATGGCTGCAACCAGTAACAGATGCAGACTATAATGAGGTCAATAAAAATTAAACAATCAATTATGGTACACTTCAAGTCCTTTTGGCAGTGGATACTTCTTTTGGGTTTAATCCTAAACGTAAATACAATGAATGCACAAACTAAAGCCGAAGCTTTGAACGCACAGCAACAAAGCATTGTAGCTATATCTGCACTTACGGCAGCGGGCGATTTGGGAAATTTGAAAATTCAGCTAAATACAGGCTTGAATGCCGGACTTACCATCAATGAAATAAAGGAAGTCTTAACACAGCTATACGCTTACAGTGGTTTTCCTAGGAGCCTTAATGCAATAGGAATTTTTATGAATGTTCTGGAGGAAAGAAAATCCAAAGGCATTCAAGATCAACAAGGAAAGAAAATTGTTTTAGGTGCCAACACAACCGATAAATACGAACAGGGCAGAAAAGTTTTGGAAATTTTGACTAAAATGCCACAGACAAAACCTGCGCCCGGTTTTGGAGCGTTCGTGCCACGTATGGATGCATTTTTAAAAGAACATTTGTTCGCTGATATTTTTGATAGTGATGTACTAACGTTCCAGCAACGGGAATTGGCAACTATTTCAGCATTGGCTGCAATACCGGGAGTAGAACCGCAGTTGAAGGCACATATCAGTATGGGCAAAAATACTGGAATTACTGATGCGCAAATGGTGCAAATCACCAGTTTAATAGAGCAGTATATCAACAGGACGCAATCAAATACCTTGCGGGAGTTACTTTCGCAACCCACGGTTCCACTTATCGAACCAGATATGTTGGTACGTATTTCTGAAATTGAAATCCTGCCAGAACACTTGGAAGCATACAACACGATTCTAAAAGATGAAGCCTCTGCCTCTGTTAAATTAGAGCCTGGGGTGATAGCTATTTTCCCAATGTACGAGCAGAAAAACCCAACGCAGATAAGGATTATCGAAATTTACGCCAATAAAGCTTCTTATCAGTCGCATTTAAAGACGCCCCATTTTCTTCATTATAAGACAAATACACTTCACATGATAAAATCATTAAAATTGGTAGATATGAACAGCCTTGATACAGCAACAATGATGGAAATTTTTAAAAAATTAAATTAGAAATCATGACAACAAAACATTTTGCAATCATCTCATCGTTTCTTTTGTTGATTGCCACCGGAGTACAGGCGCAATCAGGTTCTGATACAACGAAAACAAAAAGCACACATAAAAAATACCAGGCTAAGGCACCAAAAACGCAGCCCTTTAATGCCAAAGCATTTCTGCCTTCAGATAAAACAACTTTACGATGGTTAGGGATGGCGGGGTTTTTCGTCAATAGCAGGGGCACAACCTTTATGATTGATCCATTATTGGATGATTTTGATATGCCCTTAATGATTGACTTTCCCATTGCATCAAAGGATGTTCCCCAGCTAGATGCTGTATTGATCACACATGCGGATAACGATCACTTCAGCCTTTCTACCAATCGCAACCTGAAACCGGTCACCCGTAGCTTTCATTCGACGGTTTATGTCGATTCGCTTATGAAAAATGAAGGCTTTCCTTCGTTTGGACATAACATAGGCGATAAGTTCAATGTGGGGTCTGTACGAATAAAACTAACCCCAGCTGATCATGCCTACCAAAATGCTTATCCCGGAACGAGTACACGTTGGTTCAAAAATGAAGATGCCTGTGGGTTTTGGATTGAAACACCCGATGGAACCATTTGGGCACCAGGAGACTCCAGGTTAATGCCAGAGCATCTGCAATTCCCAACACCAGATGCCATTTTATTTGACTTTTCGGACAGTGAATGGCATTTCACATTGGCAGGTGCCGTGAAAATTGCCAATGCATATCCGAATACACCGCTACTGCTGAATCATTGGGGATCGGTGTATGCTCCGGATTTTACGCCGTTCAATGCAGACCCGGCGGTATTAAAAAAGCTTATAGTGAATCCTGAACGTGTCATTGTATTGGCGCCTGGCGAAGCATACCATTTAAAGCCCCTTAAAAAAGTTAAGTAGTATCCTGACAAAAAAGTAAAAGCCGATGTTACTGCGAATAAATCTAACTGGGTCTTCACCTTATTTATTGGCAGTTAATTGTAATAAAATGGATATAGAATTGAGAATAAAAGGAAGAGTTGTCAAGAATACAACTGGGAATGTAAAAACCGGGATAGCCGCCATCATTTGGGCTTCAACAATGTTATGGGGAATAGGTGTTTATGGGCAGTCAAAAACTGATGAACACAACGGAAATCGGAAAGCCACGACACTGGTGATAACTTCACACCCCTATCCGGATCGATCTGTTATAAATAAAGCATTACAGCAGACTGTGGAGAATATGGATGGGGTCATTTATAGAAACCTGGAAACATTATATGGTAACGACATCAGTGGTATTAACGTGGAGGCTGAACGAAAAGCTTATGAAGGGATAGATAGGGTCGTCTATATGTATCCTATTCATTGGTTTAATCTGACACCGATGCTTAAAGCCTATTTTAACGAGGTCTGGTACCAATGGGCTCCTCAAGCACTGAAGGAAAAAGAGATGTTGATTGTAGTGACCGCAGGTGCAGATAAAGACGCTTATTCCCATGTTGGAAAAGTAGGTCTTACGATTGGGGAGGTTTTGGCTCCGATGAAAGCGAGTGCCAATTACCTGGGGATGACCTATCTGGAACCTCTGGTATTTCTTGGTGTTAGTAAAGCAAATGAAAATGAGATTCGCATCTATCAAAAGCAACTTTCTGAAAGGCTCCGCAAGAGGGATTAAGGAATTGGAAAAAATAAAGAATCAAAACTAATAAGACCAAGGACTAAAAGCTTTTTTCTTTTGCTGTAATATAGGCGATCGATCTTTCTTTTCGCAATATCCTCTTCTAAAAGGACGGCACGGGCAGGTCTGACCCAATTAATGATTTATGGCAAAAAAGAGAAATCGTAGTTTGTTCAACAAATTTGGCCTGTGCCAAATCTTGTATACTCCATTATTCCACCGTGGCTGTTGCACAACTCGAATAAATACAGATTTTGCTTTTATAAAATTGCTGAAATGCGTAAATTAAAGGCATGCAAGGCAGAAAGGATTATACCGAAAAGCTGTTCACCAGCTTCCAGCTCTCGAGCCGGGTTCCAAAGGAAAACCTGTACCGCAAACTCCGCGAAACGCTTGATCTGAGCTTTCTATACAAAGACACAAAAGAACTTTATGGCAAGACCGGCAACCCGTCTATTGATCCGGTGGTCTTTTTCAAGCTACTGCTTACAGGCTATCTGGAAAACATTACATCCGACCGAAAGCTGGTAGAGCATTGCTCCATGCGGATGGATGTATTGTATTTTCTGGGCTTTGATATAGATGAAGAGTTGCCATGGCATTCAACAATCAGCAGAACAAGGCAGCTTTATCCGGCATCCTTATTTGAAAAGCTATTCAACAAGGTGTTTACCCTTTGTGTAAACAGTGGAATGGTTTCCGGTCATACTCAGGCGGTAGATTCAGCGCCCGTTAAAGCAAACGCATCAATGGAAAGTGTGGTGCTGAAAACACCTGCAACCTCTATTGATAGCCATTTAAAAAAAGTGGAAGAAGAGAATCGGGAAGTTAAAAAGAATAATGATCCACCTAGCTCAGGGCAAATAACTGCGCCAGAGCACGAGTTAAGTCGGGTTAAAAAACGCCATCAAAGCCTGCTTGATAATCCAGTTGGGGCACCAGGGGCATCACACGAAAAAGCACAGTTACTTAGCAACAAAACACATTACAATCCGCATGATCCGGATGCCCGTATATCAGTAAAGCCTGGCAAAGCCAGAAAACTGAACTACCACTGCAGTATGGCCGTGGATACAGCTGAAGGTGTAATTTCACATATTCAGGCAGACTTTGCCGATGGCAGAGACAGCCAGTATCTCCCTAGCATTGGAATGCAGGTGCAAAACCGCTTAAAGAAAAACGAACTTGCACTGACGGACCTGCTGGCAGATGCAGGTTATTCTAACGGCTTTAATTACAAGTTTCTTGAACAAAGAAATGTTACCGGATGGATACCCGTATTTGGCATGTATAAACCTGAGATCAAAGGCTTTCCTTACAATAAGGAAAAGGACGAATACAGATGTCCGATGAACAAAACCTTACCATTCACGGGATTTCATACGAACAAGGATGGTACTGTATTGAAAAACTACTATGCAGCATCCAAGGATTGCAAAGTTTGTCCCATGAAATCTACCTGCGTACCAAATATACCATGCAGAAAGATCACCAGGACGGTTTATGACGAGCAGTATTTGAGGGCTTACAGTAGACAAAAAAGTAAAAGAGGCAAACAAATGAAAAAACTGAGGCAAAGTACAGTGGAACCTGTCTTTGGAAGTTTGACTCAATACTATGGATTACGAAAAATAGGTGTACTCGGTAAAGCCGACGCCCATAAAGTCATGCTGATGGCTGCAATTGCCTTCAATTTGAAAAAGTACCTGAAAAAAGGAGGTCGAAAGCCTTTCCAAGCCTTCTTTGAAGCCATTATAAACACCCTACAGCAGCACTTACTTGCATTTTCCACTAACCCAGTTAATCAGTACCAGTTGTCCTAATGGCGGAATACATAATCTGATGAATCAACGGTTTAAAGAACATACCCCTTCTGCAACGGCCACCACCCTTTTATGATAAATCATGTTTAAACCTGAAATAATAATGAATTTAAAAATTACAGCCTTTTATCTGAAAACTAGACGTTAACTATAGACCCACCCACCAATTCTGGCTGAAATAACGTAAAAATGCTACTGCCTTGGCGCAAGTAGCACTTAAACAGTAGCATGAGTAGCAGAATTCTTAAGAATTTGGAGTTAAGAGACCTTAATTACGATTTTTCCGAAAGCCCCTTTTGCCAAATGCTGGTATGCTTCAACGGCCTGTTCAAATGGGTATACCTTTTCAATTACCGGCTTGATATTATATTCATCAAAAGCTTTGTTCATTTCTTCAAATGCAGTTAAGTGGCCTACGGCAATCCCCTGAATTTTGGTTTGTCTGAAGATGATGCGCATCAGGTCAAGATTAGTGGTTTGGCCGGCCAAAAATCCAATAACAGAAATTTGTCCTGTTACCTTAGTTGCTTCAATGGAATCGTTCAAACCCTCGCCACCTACTACTTCCAATAATTGATCAGCACCTATGCCATTAGTTAACCTTTGAACTTCCTTTGCCCAATCAGGTGTTGTAACGTAATTGATGATTTCATCAGCACCAAGTTCCTTTGCCTTCTGACCTTTGGCATCGCTGCTGGTACTGACAATCACACGGGCACCAAGAGCATGTGCTATTTGCAAGCCAAAGATTGATACACCGCCTGTTCCCTGGATAACAACTGTTTCACCTGCCTTTAATTTACCATAGGTTACCAGTGAAAACCATGCGGTCAAAGCAGCAATTGGTAATGTTGAGGCTTCTTCATCAGTGATTGTTGATGGAGCAAGTACGGCTGATTCAGCTTCGAGTATCATATACTCAGCAAGACCGCCTGGATAAGGAGCACCAAGGCAATAATCAGGCTCATCGGAAGCCGGAGCACCATCTATCCAATGCGAGTATAAATGAGATATTACACGGTCTCCAACCTTAAATTTTGTAACATCTGCACCAACGCTGACAACAGTACCGGCAGCATCCGATACAGGGATTAAAGGCTTCGGTATCATTTCAGGCTCATAAATCCCATCAACGATGGCCTTGTCCCTAAAATTTAAAGATACAGCACCTACCTTAATTAAAATTTCGTGCGCTTTTGGCTCTGGTGTAGCAATGTTACCCAGTGTTAAGTTATCTAAACCGAATTCATGAAGCTGCCAAGCTTTCATTGTTGTATTTATTTCAGACATGATCATTTTTATTTAGGGACAAAGATGGGATTAAAATAACTACAAGAACAGGGGCAGACTCAGCAAAAAAAACGAGAACAGTTTGTAACTTTGTGACTATATTCTTGATACAGATGATGACAGGAAAAAGCTTTCGTTACGAACAGATTGCGGAAAAAGTTGAAGAAACGATAAGGGTTCTAAATTTAAAAGCTGGGGATAAGGTTCCTTCAGTCCGTCAGATTGTGAAAGATCATAAGGTAAGTATGAACACTGCCTTCCAGGCATATTCACTGCTTGAAGCAAAAGGTATTATTGTATCCCGACCACGCTCAGGTTATGTTGTAAATTCATTAGGGACATTAAATGTTCCTGAGACAAAAACTTATCCGATGCTTCCAGCAGATGTTGAGATTACTTCAATGGCTGCTACGATGATGAAGAATGCGAAGGAAAATGGCATTATCAATTTTTCGATCCTGGCACCTGTCAATGAGTTCCTACCGATAACAAGTTTAAACAAATTCGTGAAGGCTTCACTTGCTGAGGCTGGTAATGATAATTTTCAATATCCACTTGTAGACGGACATCCTCATCTGCTTAAGCAAATAGCAAAACTATCCCTGGAATGGCAATATCCTGTAGCCTCTGACAAGATATTGGTAACCAATGGAGGAATGGAAGCTATCAACCTTTGTTTGGATGCAATTGCAGCTCCAGGTGATATCATAGCTGTAGAATCCCCAACTTACCATGGCATTTTGCAAAGCTTAGAGCGGCGTGGACTTAAAGCACTTGAAATAAGGGTTGACCCGGAGACCGGACTTTGTATCGAAGACCTTGAATTGGCACTTCAAGAAAACAAGATTACCGCGTGTGTTTTTATGCCTCGCTGCAACAATCCCACTGGATTTTCAATGCCTGAGAGCAATAAGATCAGATTGGTTGAATTGTTAGGTGAAAAGAATGTTCCGCTAATAGAAGATGATTGCCTTGGTGAATTAGGCTTTGATAGTGCTAATGGCCTTCCTGCAAAAGCCTATGACAAATATGATAATGTGCTTTATTGTTCTTCCTTTTCAAAGACGCTGGCGCCTGGCTTTAGAATAGGGTGGGTATCATCAGGTAAATACCATCAGAGCATAGAAAAGTTAAAATTTGGATCTAACATTTCTACCAATGGTATCTTTCAATATGCTATTGCAAAGTACTTGGAAAGTGGTTTGTATAATAGGCACATTAGAAAAATGAGAAATGATCTTCAAGGGCAAATGATCAAGTATATCGGAGCGATAACCGAACATTTTCCTAATGGAACCAAACTTGCGATACCAAAAGGTGGGCTAAGCATTTGGATAGAGCTTCCAAATGAAATTGATGCATTCGACTTTCAGAAGAGGGCACTAAGCCAAGGAATCGGTATTTGTCCTGGGCATATTTTTTCATCCTTCAACTACTATAATAATTATATACGATTGAACTGCTGCCCATTGTGGAACAATAAAATCGATAAAGCAATTAAGGTGCTGGCAAAAGTAATGTAGTTAGCTATGAACACAGGAAGTAATAATAGCCCCATTATCACTAATCTACTTCTTTTCTAATGAAGTGTAGCCAGCCATAAGAAATAGACCGTTTTTTGATAGACACGAGACGGGTAGGACATATTGCCTAGTACTATAGTACAGTAACCTTCTTTATACCACTCATCAGTTTGTATTACCGCTTATCACAATTTGACAGAATAAGCGTACGGATCATTTATATTTGGCCCAATACAACTAGAAAAATGAAAAAAATTACGCTTCTTCTATCTCTATTACTACTATCAACTTTACTTAATGCACAAGACCTAACAGGTTCCTGGTCTGGAGCGCTGCAGATCCAGGGAACAACATTACGTATTGCATTTAACATCAGTGCTGCTAGTTCCGGTTTTACCAGTACAATGGATAGTCCTGATCAGGGCGCTCGTGGGATACCTACCAGCACCACCACTATAGCCGGTAATGATATTACTATTGAAGCGCCAAACCTTGGCATCAGCTACAAAGGCACTTTTCTCCCAGACAGCAACATTATCAGGGGAATTTTTAAACAAGGCCCAGCAAACCTGCCACTTATCCTTTCTAAAGCTTCGGAACACATAGCGACAGTTGCTAAACCGGCAAAAAGGCCACAGGATCCAACAGAGTTTCCTTACAAACAGGAAGAGATTAGCTTTCAGAATGTTAAGGCTGGTAACCAGCTATCAGGAACACTGACCATGCCTTCAAGTGGTAAGGTTTCTAAAATCGTGGTATTAATATCAGGCTCAGGAGGGCAGAACCGGGACGAAGAAATCCTGCCTTTTAACCACAGGCCATTTTTGGTTTGGAGCGACTGGCTTACCCGAAATGGGATAGCCGTATTGAGATATGACGACCGTGGTGTGGGCAAGTCTACTGGTCAACAGGCCGGTGCAACGAGTGCAGACTTTGCAGACGATGCAGAAGCTGCAATTACCTATATCAGTCAACGACCGGATCTTAAAGGACTTTCTATTGGGTTTTTAGGTCATAGTGAAGGTGGCATGATTGCGCCAATTGTAGCGGTTCGCAATCCGCGGGTAAAGTTTATGGTACTGCTGGCCGGACCCGGTGTGCCCATCTCTGAACTGATGGTAAAACAGAATAGTGAGTCACTACGCCTTGCAGGTGCTCCAGATAGTATTAATGTTTCAATATCATCCCTGAACAGGAAAATATATGCTGCCATAGGCACTTATAAAACGTTAAATGCTGAAGATTTCAAAATAAAGATGGATACTGTTCTATATTCGGTAATCCGTGGTGATCAACCTGGTGATCCTTCGCCAGAAAAGATCGAGCAGTTGGTGAGGCAAAATTCCAAAGCGCTGAATACGCCTTGGTTCAGGTATTTCATTGCCTTTAATCCAGCAGATTACCTTACCAAGGTTAAATGTCCTGTACTTGCCATAAATGGAACTTTAGATTCGCAGGTTGATAGCGAAACAAATTTAAATGGGATAAAGACAAGCCTGCTCAAAGCAGGGAATAAAAAGTTTGAGATTGTACCACTATCAGGCCTCAACCATTTATTGCAGAAAGCAACAACCGGGTCCGTAAGTGAGTATGCTGAAATTAGTGAAACTGTAAATCCGCTAGCACTAGAAAAAGTATCCACCTGGATTAATAAACTGTAGTGAAACAAAAATCGTGGTTTTGGGCATTACAGGTTCTTGTCTGGCTAATAATTGGTCTGATTAACTTTTCTGTCCAATACTTTGCCGGTCACTTCAGTGCGACAATTGCAGTGCTTAATTTTACCGGTATGGCTGTAGGTGGCTTTATAGTTACATCAGCTTATCGGTTCTTCTTAAAACGCCAACCCTTTTTAAGGCTTAAACCCGGCAGGTTTATATTGACCTTATTAGCTACAGGCATGCTGCAATCTTTTTTATGGATTGGCTTCATTTATTTAATAACTCTACCATTTGCAGCGAAATTGAGCATCAATTTTTTACCATTGTTGTTTAATTTGGCACCTCTGCTGACGATCGTGCTTGCCTGGGATTTTGTTTACATGAGTTACCACCTGATCAGAAGGTACCATACCAATGAAGTCGAAAAGTGGAAGCTTGAGGCAGAAGTACAAAAGGCGCAGCTCGGCGCACTCAAATCTCAGATCAATCCCCATTTTTTATTTAATGCATTGAACAATATCCGGGCATTAATCCTTGAGGATCCAACACTGGCAAGAGAGATGCTTATCAAGTTCGCTGACATATTTAGGCATTCTCTACAGTATTCCGGTGAAAAGCTTATCACTGTAACAGAGGAAATTTATATACTTACGCGGTATTTTGATATACTAAAACTCCAATATGAGGATAAACTCCATTATACCATTGTTTCTGATGATGAAGCACTCCAGAAAAGTATCCCTCCAATGATCCTACAGTTATTAGTTGAAAATTCAATTAAGCATGGAATTGCGTTAACTAAAGAAGGAGGCATAGTTGCTGTTGAGGTGAGCAGTAAAAAGGGGGAACTGCTGTTGAGTGTAAAGAATAGCGGAACGCTGCAGGTTAAAAATACATTGGAAGATAGTCTGGGTATTGGATTGAACAATATTTCCGAACGACTTTCACTGATTTATCCTGGAAAGGCAAAACTCATGATATCAGAAGAGCCACCATTTGTGATTGTCAATATTTTAATCAAAGAATGATTACCTCTGTAATTGTAGAAGACTCTAGGCTGGCAAGGAAAGAACTATTGGAGTTGTTGAAAAATCACCCTAACATAACAATTCTGGGTGAGGCAGATGCAGCAGAATCGGGTTTGCAGTTGATAAAGCAAACTAAGCCAGATCTTATTTTTTTAGACATTCATCTACCAGGGAAAAATGGCTTTGAAATTCTACAGGAGTTAGACACCGTTCCTGTAATCATTTTTACAACTGCATTTGATCAATATGCATTAAAATCATTTGACTTTAATACCATTGATTATTTGCTTAAGCCTATCTCAGCGGAAAGGCTTGAAAAAGCAATTTTAAAAGCCGAAGCATTGCTTAAACAGAAGTTGGATACCCAAGATGAAGATAGATTACAACTTACCGATAGAATATTCGTAAAAGACAGGAACCGATCTTGGTTTGTGACGGTTGCGGAAATCCGCATATTTGAATCTCAGGGAAATTACACGCAGGTCTTCTTTGATCAGGAACGTCCACTTATCTTGAGAACCTTACAGCAAATCAGCAATAGTGTCGACGAGCGATTCTTTTTGCGAGCGAACCGCCAACAGCTCGTTAACACAAGATTTATCATGGATGTTGCTGAATTGCCAGGTAGCAGACTTAAACTAACACTGATTACAGGGGAGGAGATTCGAGTTTCCCGCCGTCAGGTAGGTAAAATAAAGGCCCATTACGGCCTATAGAGTCTATTGTTAGCATTAAGTTATCCATGAAATTACCGTTAAATGAGAATTACCAATTCGAAGGCCACAACATTTTACCCTTAAAGAGTATAGTTTGGCTCCATCCTTTTAGTTGCAGGTGGAATAAGAATCATGTCATACTTTTGCATGTAGTTTTGCATTGTTTTAGAGAGTTTTATTTTCCCTTCCCAACCATCTTTCGCCAATTGCTTCAGATTAATCAAGCTCCAGCTTTTTTCATCAGTATACTTTAACAATTGTGAATCATCAGGATCCAACTCATCCGTTAAAACACCCTTTTCATCAATTCTATATCTGGCAAAAGAAATCACGGAGAAGGCTTTTGTACCATTATACTCTGCCAGTTCATAAAGAGTGTTGCCAACCTCTTGAAACCCACTAGAACTGGTTCCCCTCGCAGTATGTACTGCTCCTAACTTTACAAAAACCTTCGGCAGGCTTTCATTTTTACACGCTTCCTTGTATAATTGAACAAAGTTGCTCTTCATATTTATCACTCTCGGATGCCAGTTATTTAAACGTTCTTGTTGGTATAGTCTCCAGGATTGGGTAATCTGATCTATCAACCACTTATTTTCGGGGGTTTCTGCTATTAGTGAGAAAAAACGTTTGATGAGTGGTGACGACAAGAAATTAGCACACAAAGGGTATTTTTTGGTCACCTTGTCCAGTGCATATTCATTGATAACGTATTTTCGAGCATCCTCATAAGCTACTTTGATTTGCTTATCCCTCGATGACTGTTGATAAAGCTCATCCAAAATGAGTAAAGACGCATTATAGTTTTCGAAATCAATACCCCATAAATTCATGCCATTGTTCATAGCTCCTTTAAGAAGTAATTCTTCATCCTGGCCATCAAAAAAGCCAAAAGGACCTCGACCTAAATACTTTGCGTAACGACTGTTAAATACACCAAGAGACTCTTTTTTTTCATAAATAGATGTGAGCTTTCTTGCTGAAGCAGGCCCTATTTCTACCGCGAAGTGCCTGTAATCACTTGCCTTTAGAAACGGCATGATAGCAGCAGTGAGTTGTTGTAGCTCCACCATATCATGTTCTTCGCCTATTAGAAAAAACTGCGATTGTGCTATGTTTGTTTTTAGACTATCTGCTCCAGCACCTGTAAGTGCTCCATTCTCCAACTTGAAGTGATAAGTAGCGGCAGCAATGGGATCTGTTTGTCCATTAGTGACCGAAAAGAGAAGTGGTAGTACAAGGAGAGTTAAAATATATTTTATCATCGCTATGGATCAAGATACTTATATAAACTATACTTTCAAATCACGTATTGAGATCAAAGTAACATCAGATCTATTTGCAAATATGCAATATCATTATTCCCTCAATTTTTGACCAGGTAAAAAGAGCTAGTATAAAACCTGTCCGCTCCCCTCCCCGACCATTGGTACTTCCCCCAATTATCAAGAACTCATTCCATTAATCAAACGGTATTTTCTAGTTTTTGATAATGAGTAAATGATAATCCAAAATGCTCCTCCAAAACCTCCGTCTCTCTAATCGATCACTTTTAGCAAACAAGCCAATATTGACTACCTCGCTGATTTCAACCCTTATCTAAACACAAACCGGTCTTATTGTTCCGTCTCATTAATCAATGTATTTTTTATCGCTCGTCGAAACGTTTAAGTATCAATTTCCAAGAAGTAAGATCGGTGCAAGCTAATCTACAATCAGATACTCAAGTCTCTTTTCATATGAAGAGACATCTACCTGCAGTACAGTCCACCCTAACACAAAAAAGCGCCTATGAATTGCTTCACAGGCGCTTTTAATTTATGTATTGAAAAGAACTAGATCGTTCCTTCTAATTGCATATTTTGTTTGTAGATAGCATGTTTAACTTGCATGCGACGAGCTACGGATTTTTTCTCGTATGCCTGACGACTACGCAGTTCTCTCAAAACTCCAGTTTTCTCAAACTTCTTTTTGAAACGTTTTAGCGCTTTATCTAATGATTCGCCGTCTTTAATATTAATGATGATCATAACGTTGAAATACCTCCTCTCGTTGTTTTTAGGACTGCAAAGGTAGCATAAATTATTTTAATATCAGCACAATAATTATACCCGCTGAAATAATTCAACAGAAAGGTTGGTACTGAAATGTTAGTATTAACAGCTAAAGACCTATAGCCATAATAGGCTAAGACAGCTTTGGGGTCGAGCCGCCCTCAAGCCGCCCTTGACCCGGCCTCCAGCCGGGGTTGACTCGCCCCCTGGCCGGATCAACCCCGGCTGGAGGCCCTATTTACCCCTCTGTGACCCTTAATCATTGCTGCCAATGCGGGTAAGCTAAGACGATTATGGTCCTACTGTGTGGTAGACACAAGAAAATCCGGCACCTCAAATGGAAAGGGCCGGATCAACAATATATTTGGTTAGAATATGTTGGATGGATGTTATTCTTCTTTATGCATTCAGCACTTCACGAGCGATGACGATCTTCTGGATCTCTGAGGTCCCCTCGCCTATTGTGCAGAGTTTACTATCACGGTAAAACTTCTCCACCGGAAAGTCTTTGGTATAACCGTAGCCGCCGAAGATCTGTACGGCTTCAGTACTGGCCTTCACGGCAACTTCTGAAGCGAAGTATTTGGCCATTGCAGATTCCTTTGTCATCTTCTGTCCACGGTTTTTCAGATCGGCAGCCTGTCTGATCAAAAGCTCTGCAGCTTCGATCTCTGTAGCCATATCCGCCAGTTTAAAGCTGATACCCTGGAAGTTTGCAATAGGTTGTCCGAACTGATGGCGCTCCTTGGCATAAGCTACCGCAGCTTCATAAGCGCCTTTGGCGATACCCAGAGATAATGCAGCGATCGAGATCCTGCCGCCATCGAGTACTTTCATGGCTTGTTTGAAACCTTCACCCTCAACGCCAAGCAGGTTTTCTTTCGGTACCCTGCAGTTGTCGAAGATCATCTCTGTGGTCTCGGAAGCACGCATACCCAGTTTATTCTCTTTTTTACCAGCAGAAAAACCTGGTGTTCCACGCTCCACGACGATGGCAGAGATACCCTTAGAGCTACCCGATTCACCGGTACGCACCATAACAACGGCGACATCGCCAGAGTTACCATGGGTGATCCAGTTCTTGGCGCCATTGATCACGTACTCGTCGCCTTCCAGCCTGGCAGTGGTCATCATCCTTAAAGCATCTGATCCTGTGTTGGCTTCTGTAAGGCCCCAGGCACCGATCCATTCTGCTGTAGCCAGCTTCGGCAGCCATTTCGCTTTCTGCTCCTCGTTTCCGAAGACTAATATATGTCCTGTACAAAGGGAGTTGTGTGCTGCAAGCGAAAGGCCGATAGAGCCGCATACCTTTGAAATACCGACGATGACGTCTACATACTCCTGGTAGCCAAAACCTGAACCGCCATAGGTTTCGGGTACGAGCACCCCCATCAAACCCAGTTCACCGAGTTTTTTAAATACCTCCACCGGGAAGATCTGTGCCTCGTCCCATTCCATCACATGTTCACGGATATGTTTCTCCGCGAAATCCTTAACCATACTCCTAACCATCATCTGGTTCTCTGATACAGAAAAGCTGTATCCCATTGGTTCACTTAATGTTTCAAGCATGTTGTTGTGTTGTATTTTCACAATGATAAAGAATTATAACAACAGCAATTACAACAAAATATTTGCCCAAGAACAGAATGAAATGGTATTTAGTTCAATATCCCGATTGGTTAATCCATCCCCTGCTAAACACAGCAACACAAAGCCAAGGAGATTTTTTTTCAAAAAGGCCTGAGTTGCATTGAATTTTAGGTGTAAGAAGCCAAAGAAAAGGTCACCGGGCTAAATTCAGCCAGTCTTTCCTCACCTTTAAGGAAGTCTAATCCAATGATAAAGGAGAAAGCAGAGACTTCTGCACCAAGTTGTTCGATCAGTTTTGCAGCTGCTACAACCGTACCGCCAGTGGCCAGTAAGTCGTCATGAACAAGCACCTGCTGTCCTGCCCTTAGTGCATCCTCGTGCAATTCCAGTACAGCACTGCCGTATTCCAGGTTGCAAGCCTGCTGAATGGTTTTGAAGGGAAGTTTACCCGCTTTGCGGATCGGCACGAAGGGAACATTCAAGGCCTGTGCAAGCAGCATTCCGAAAAGAAAACCGCGACTTTCAATACCTGCCACAACATCGATCTGCACACCAGACAAACGCTCCACTAATGCCTGGGTGATTTCCCTGCACAAAGCAGCATCTTTAAGAATTGGCGTGATGTCTTTGAAAATGATACCTGGCTTTGGAAAATCAGCCACATCTCTAACGGTGTCTTTAATTTTTGACTCAATCATAGCTAAAATGAAAAATACGGCACCA
Organism: Pedobacter sp. NEAU-ZC8; assembly: GCF_059278965.1. Lineage (NCBI taxonomy): Bacteria > Pseudomonadati > Bacteroidota > Sphingobacteriia > Sphingobacteriales > Sphingobacteriaceae > Pedobacter > Pedobacter sp. NEAU-ZC8. The sequence continues at coordinate 28,208 of NZ_JCAJXC010000005.1, read as the reverse complement.
GCTTGTCTACAGTTTCTGCAGGCAGGATGGCTACCTTTTTTAAGTCTGCAAAACTACTGTAATTTCCGTGTTGTTTCCTATATTCTATAATTGCATTCACCTGTTTATACCGCAGGTATGGGTGTTGTCTCAGCGTTTCGAAGTCGGCCGTATTGATGTTGATCTTTCTTAACAGGCCTTCATCGATGCGGATCTGCGGCCTGATCTGTTCGTAGTGGACGCTGTCGATACCGAATACCTCCAGCAGTTGTTCTGGCTGTGCAAAGCCGCCAAGCCGTTCCCGGTACTTAAAGATCCTTCTGGCGAATGCCGGTCCGATGCCATTGATGGCTTGCATCCCAGTGGTGTCAAGGCCATTTAGCTCATATATTGTGGCTGTTTTCTTCGTGAATGTAGCATGGGCATAGGTTTGCTGAACGGGCTGCCGGTTGGTATCCCTGATCTGTACATAGGGCATAAGCAGCTCGTACAACTCCGGCCGGATGGTGTACATCTTTTTAAGATCTTCTGCTTTGCGGAACTTGCCACCCTTGCGCCTGTAGTTGATAATTGCGGTAGCCTGCTTAGGCGAAAGGCCAAAGCCCTCCCAACCTGCCTGATCCAGGGTGTTCGGGTCAAAAGCATGGAAGTTCAGTATTCTGCCGGGACGATCGCCTTTTGTGAAGGGCGGCTTTTTTGCCTCCACTTTGAAATGCTGGCCGAGCTTCATGCTTTTGATTTCAGCAAAGTCAGCTGGTTCCAGGGCATCTGGTTGGAGCCAGCGATATAACCTGGGCAAGGCCAAGAACAATATGATCAGGACAAAAAGCGTCAGAATTCCATTGAACTCCGCCTTTGTAAAATTAAAGTAGGTATTGATCCATTTCCGCATAGCTGTACAGTATAGCCCGGGTTTTAACATTATTAATCATATTTTTGAAAAAAGCTTTTAATACCATATTCATGAAGATCATTACCACACAGGAATTCGCGAAAGCCACGAAAATTGATAAACTCGGCGTACCAGGTTTAGCTAAATTGCTGATGGAGGTCATGAAACTCAATGACATCAATGAGGTGTTTTCTAAGAACCAGCATTTCGAAGGACTGGAGTTCGTAGACAAGATCCTGGAGACTATCGGCGTGAGCATCGAGTTTGATGAGCAGGACTTGAAGAACATTCCAAAGACTGGCGCTTTCATCGCAATAGCGAATCATCCTTACGGTGGTGTTGAAGGCCTTGCGCTGGTGAAGCTTTTATGCACGGTACGGCCGGAAGCTAAGGTGATGGTTAACTTTATCCTGAAGAAAATACCCAACCTGAGCGAGTTTTTCGTCGCTGTAAATCCTTTTGAAAACGTTCAGCATTCGTCCAGCATCAGCGGTATTAAGGCCACACTGGACCTGCTTAAAACAGGTACGCCTATCGGGATCTTCCCTGCTGGTGAGGTTTCCACCTTTTCATTGGAAAAACAGGAGATCACCGACCGGCTTTGGCATCCGGTGGTTGGCAAACTGATCGCCCGGGCTAAACTTCCAGTGGTGCCAATATATTTTCATGGCAACAATGGGGTGCTGTTTAATATCCTGAGCTTTATCCATCCGACGCTTCGTACGGCGAAGTTGCCTTCAGAGTTCCTGAATAAAAAAGGTTTAAAAATCAAAGTGCGCATTGGTAAGCCAATCGACATCAATGAGATCTCTTATAAAAATAACAGCAACAAGTTATTGGATTTCCTTCGGGCAAGGACCTATGCTTTAGGAACGGCATTGGAAGAAGAACGCAAGTTGTTTAATCCAATCGGGCTTTTTAAAATTCTGAAAACACCAAAGCCGATCATTGAGGAGACTTCTAAAGTGGCCATCAGCCAGGAAATCGGGCAGCTGGAAGACTTCAAAGTATGGACAGAAAAGAATTATGAGGTGTACATAGCACCGACTACCCATATTCCCAACATCCTTAGGGAGATCGGCCGTCTTCGGGAAATTACCTTCCGGGAAGTTGGTGAAGGTACCAATAAGAAGATCGATCTCGACAATTACGACATCTATTATCACCACCTGTTTATCTGGGATAAAGAAGCTCAAATGATTGTTGGTGCCTACCGCATTGGTAAGGGCGATCAGATCCTGGATACTTTCGGTCGCAGGGGCTTTTATCTTTCTGAGTTGTTTAAGATCAAAGAACCTTTTTACCCGTATTTAAGAAAAGGTATTGAGCTTGGCCGTTCCTGGATTAGAAAAGAGTACCAGCAGAAGCCTTTACCACTATACCTATTATGGAAAGGTATTTTGAAATACCTGTTAGACAATCCGCAGTACCGTTATATGTTTGGACCGGTGAGCATCAGTAATAACTTCTCCCAGTTTTCTAAATCGCTTATGGTTGATTTTATCACCAAGAACCACTTTGATTATGATCTTGCAACTTATGTGAAGCCCAAGAACAAGTTCAAAGCAGACCTAAGTCCGATTGATGCGCAACTTCTTGTGGATACCAGCGATAGTCTAAAGGATCTGGACAGCCTGATTTCGCAGATTGAAAAATCACATATTAAGATTCCAGTCATGTTAAGGCAGTACTTGAATCTGAATGCAAAGATCATTTGCTTTAACATCGATCCGAAGTTCGCGGATTGCCTTGATGGGTTTCTAGTGGTCGATATGCAGAATATCCCTGCAGAGATGCTGGAAAAGATTGGGAAGAATATGTAGCTATTAAGGCTGCCTGGATAAGATCATTTCTAAAGGGATTGAGAAACTCATGATTTGATCCTTTGTGAATCGCCACTCTGGTCTTTTTGGAGTTATATGCCAGCGCATTCTACCATCGCCAAGAAGCTCCATAGTACCTTCGCCTCTGAATTTGGTGGTGCCATCGGTGATAAAGAAGATCAGTTTTCCAGCTTGAATACTGCCAGCAGCAAGGTTAGATCTGGTGGTGTCATTTACTGAATTATACTTTTCAACTTCATTAATTTTATATTGGTACTGTCCAAGTAAAACCTCCATGGTATAATCCTTATTACCAGCAAAATCAACGACACGCTTATAAAGCTTAAGCTTAAAAAATTGGTTATTGTCTTTCCATTCCCATATACCCTCGTAAGGGGTAACATTTGCTGTCTCGATACGATCGCCTTTCTTGTAGGTTTTACCGTTGATCTCCATCGTCTGTGCATAGGAAGATATGGAGAGGAATAATATGAATAATGTGCGTAAAATCTTCATAATTGCTTTGATGATGGTCTGTGCTGGCTAGCATGAAAAAACGCGCAGGCCTTTCGGCGCTACGCGTTCTAGTTTTAGATTATTTAACACACAATGTTCTAGAATGAGGCACCTGAAGCGGCTGCTGATCCAGCTTTCACTGTAAAGTTTGGTGCTGTTAAGCTGTATGGTGTTGTTAGCAATGCGTCAGCAAAAGCCTTTTCAATGAACACATTATCTTTAGAAGTCAGGTAGGTTTTAAGAAGATCTACGTTAGCGAATGATGGTGTTGCACCGCTTGCCATCACTTCTTTACCTGCTTCATTCGCCTGGTAGATATTGTTCTTGATCAATGAGCTACCATCGGTTAATGCATCTCCTGTTTCTTTATCACGAATGTCGATACCATATCTGGCATTGATGAAAATAGAATTTGCCAACACCATTTTAGAACCTCTTCTCCATAGATTCGCATTTTCATGTTTACCATCGCTTGGTGTACCCGGACCGACTAAGGTAAGGTTTGAAATTACCGGACGTGTTCTTGGCTCAGTTGTAAACGCTTTTTCAGAGTTATCTGATTCAATGCCGTTAGATTGACCCGCCTGATCCGCTAATGCAGGATCGCGTTGCGCAACTAAGTATTGTAGTTTACCGGTATACCCATTATCAAAGTCAAATACATCATCGATATTGGCGATTGAAACAAGGTGTTTTGCATTTACTGTTCCACCGAACCATTCATATGAGTCATCTCCGCAGTAAGATACCTGTAGATAGTCAAGCGTGGTACCTCTACCAACGGATCCGAAAGTAATACCGTTGATTTCGTTACCTGGCACGAATGGAATACCAGGAAACTCTACACGAACATATTTAAGTACACCTGAGTTATCTTCATCGTTGCTGCCGCCATGTTTTCCGAAAGGCTCTGTGAAACCACCTTCAATTAGCCCTTCTCCACCAGGAATGTTGTTTTTAGCCTTTCCGAGGATTATTATTCCGCCCCAGTCACCCGGCGCCCTAGAACCTACAGCTTTGTTTGACGTAAATACGATTGGTTTAGATGCAGTACCTTCAGCCATGATTTTTCCACCTCTGGTAACTACTAGGGATGCTTTTGACCCCTCGTCACCGCGGATAATTGTTCCGGCAGGAATGGTTAGGGTTACGCCATCGGTAACATAAACAAATCCTTTTAACAGATAAACTTTAGAAGCATCAAGGGTTCTGTTGGCTGCTATTGTACCCTCAAGGGTTTCCGTTGTAGCAGGGTATACCGTAGTTTTAGGATCAAAGTTCGTCCAGTCTTTAGTCCAGTCTGTTGTTCCAAAAGCACCTTTATAAGCCACTTTATCAAAGAATGAATCTGCAAGAGATGCATCAGAGCCTGTAGGTGGAGTAACCGGATCAACAATTGGGTCAACAGTCGGATCGTCGCTTTTTGAACAGCTGCTCATCAGAGCGGTTCCTGCCATCATTGCGGCTATAAGACTAAGGTTAAATTTACTTTTCATGTTTGCTATTTTGTTTAATCAAAAGTAGGTCGGGTATGTTACCGGGATGTTAGTTAAGCGTTACCAATACCTTTGTTTGTTGTTAAATTAACATGAACAACTTGTCGGTAAACACAAACAGCTATAGCGTTTGTCGCCATAGCTGTTTGCAGGAATAGGTATTTATATTTACTTGATCCGGTAAGAAAAACCGATCGTAAGCGTGGAACCAAAGGTATCCGCGATATTCAACTTATCTGTACGTTTGTCATACGATGCATCAGGATCTGCACCTTTTGCCTTTTGATAATAGATTGCACGGTTGTTCAGGATATCACTATAGTTTAGCTTGATCTCAGCCCTCGATTTTGCAAAGCGTTTTGATAGCTGCAAATCAAGAACGTTCCTTGGATTTTCATAAATATCCGGATCGATCACATTACCAACAGCCCAGATGCGTTTTCCAATCCGGTTATATAGTAAACTTATCCCAGTCGAGTTTTCAACTTTTGAATTATACTGCAAACCTACATTAATCAAGTATGGAGATTGACCTTGCAGTGGGCGTTTACCAGTACTATTTATCGTTGTGGATACCTTCACTTCTGATTTCATATAGGAAGCATTTGCACTGAATGTGAAGTTCGCTAAATCTTCGCTGATCAGGTCTAATGGTCTTCTAAACTCCATCTCTACTCCGTATAGGGTGGCAGATTCGGAGTTTCCGTAGCCGAAGATCCTTCCGGTACTACCCAGCTCCAGCCGCTGTTCAATAGGCAAATCAAACTTTTTATAAAAGGTAGAAACGGAGAATACTTGTCCCGCAGATGGGTAAAGTGCATAGCCAAGATCCACATTGGTCGTTTTAGATTGCTTCAGATTTGGATTACCTACTACAGTTACGTTTTTGTTGAAATCATAAAAGCCAAAGGGTGCGATCTCCCTGAACTCCGGGCGACCTACGGTCTGTGAACCGGATAAACGCACACTTGCTTTTTCAGTTAAATTATATATCAGGTTAAGGGATGGCAACAGGTTAACATACGTGGTATCTACATTTATTTCAGTACCGGCATTATCTGCACTATTCAGCTTTTGATTGTAGGACTCCAACCTGGCACCTACACCTATCCTTAGTTTCTCGGTTACAAAACCATCAAACATGGCATAACCTGCATTCAGGAAAGAATTTGCGTCATAGACATCCGAACCGTTTGTGATGTCGCTTAACACATAACCATTTTCACGAATGTTTTGAGGTGCAAAGATCTGATCTTGCGGAAGGTTTAACAGATCTGCATCAAACTGGCCATTTCTTATAAATCCAAGTACCCTAGCAGCGAAGTCGCGCTTCCTGTATTGAGTAAAATAACCGAGTTTTATCTTGTTTTTCTCCTGTATCCACCTAACTGGAATGGTCAAGTCTAACGCTCCACCGTATAAGTTTTCATTCAGCTGGGAGTTGAAATCTCCAGCAAGCCTTGGATCTGCTTGCCCCGAGGAAGGAATACTTGCGCGGGTATACCCACCTTGACCGCTCTCCTGCTGATACTCCATTCTTTTGAAACCTGGTTCTTTACGATCCGTGTTTGCATAGTTCAGGTTCCAGTCAAGCTTAATCTTGCTCTTTTCAGACAGCTGGTGATTACCCGTAAGTTGTGTGGAGATTAAAGAGCGTTGAAGCAGATAATCTGCTGTTCTGAAGAATCCGCTTCCGGAATCATCGATACCTTCACGTGCAGTGAACTGGTTTTCCAATACGCGGTTATAGATATTCTTTAGCGCAATTTTATTTGTTCCCCAGGAATAGGCAAAGTTTGCCAATCCACCGATGTTTGTATTGTAGTTGAATACGTTGTCACTGAACCGATCACCGATGGCGTCTCCCATAAAGGCGATCTGCTCGCTTTTGCGTAAACGTTCATCATAACGGTAAGATAGTGATAGTACGGTTCCAAACTGGCTATCGTCTTTAAACCGCTTGCTGGTACCATAGTTTGCCTGAAAGATCGGGCCCAACACAGATTTCACGTTGTTATACCCCCAGTTATTAGGGAACTGTCTGGAAAGTGCCACACGTTCATTGAGGGGTAAGCTCAGGTACTGATTCTTCGAAGGGAAGTTTGCAGGTATTTCGCGGTCCTTGTTTGCAAAGCCAAACACCTCAGCACCGCCTCTTTCAGAACGCTGAAAGTCTTTGAATGCCGACTGGAAGTTATACGCTGTACCTAAAGAGAAGTTCAGGAACTTGGTATCCGGGAAATCTTTTGTGGTCACTTGCACAACACCACCAGAGAAATCTCCAGGGATATCCGCTGAAGCGGTTTTATTTACAACGATGGCATCGATAAGGTTAGAAGGTAGGATATCAAAGGAGAATGCTTTTTTATCAACCTCAGTATTAGGTAAAACGGCATTGTTCAGCATCGCTGAATTATAACGATCAGACAATCCCCGCACTACGATGAACTTATTGTCCTGGATACTCGCACCACTAACACGTTTCAATACCTCTGAGGTATTCTTATCAGGACTTCTTCTGATCAGTTCTGCAGAGATACCGCTGGAAATGTTGATGCTGGCCTTCTGGTTTGCATAAAGGTTGTTGACCGACTCCCGGTTAGCCTTGTAGGTAATTTTAACCTCTGACAGGTTATTCTCAGAGGATTCTTCAAGTACGACATTTAGCGGGGTAATGGTATTCTCTTTGATCTCCACGTCGGAGATGGTCTGTGTAACGTAACCAACATAAGATACTTCGAGGGTATATCGTCCGGTAGCTACACCAGCGATCAGGAACCGGCCTTCGATATCGGTAGATGCACCAATTTTGGTACCCGCAATTTTAACGGTTACACCGACCAGGGTTTCGCCGGTTTTCTTGTCTACTACCGTTCCGGAAATCTTTCCGATTGGGGCAGCGATACTGAAACTGCTGATGAAAAGAAGTAGAAGGGTTAATACGCTGCGCGTATAATTAACTTTTGCTTTCAATTTGCTTAATTTTAATTTAAAGCAAAAGTAGCTTGAGCTTGTTAGCTCAAAGTTAGCCTAGCATTACCATTCATTAAAGACTGTGTTAAGCTGATGTTAAATGTGCCTCTAACTAGTATCTGAGGCCGATTTTCTTACAGATGAAGTGTAAAAGCCAGATTGGGCCGATTAACAGAAATTTAACATCGTCCAGAAAGGAGGGTTTCTTCCCCTCCACCTTGTGCCCATAGAACTGTCCAACCCAGCTTAACACAAAGATTACCAGTGCTGATACCCACATGGCAGGGCCGCCACTCTGCTCCCATTTCTCCAGCATAACGATGAAAAAGCTCATGATAAACACTGCAATAAGCATGAAGTAAGACATTACCGGCGAAAGCTTGTAGTAATAATAGATGGCAAAAGCAATAAGGAAGGATGCCCAGTTTACAAAGCCATTGTACTTACCCAGGAATTCCAGTTGCGGAAAGGGTATCGCCCATACCAGCGCAAGCAGGCTGAACACGATCAGCGGAACGCAGATCCAGTGGATCAGTTTATTGGTTGGGTTTTGATGACTCTCTGCATACTTGTCGAAAAGTACATCAATTTCCCGTTTCTGAATTGCTTTTGCTGGTGTTTGCTTCTGGATCTTGGCCATGTGGTAAAAATAAAAAAAGCGGCAGATAAACTGCCGCTTTCCATGTATAAATTCGGTAAGATTAATCTGGCTGGTGTTGCAGGTTTAATCGCAACTGCCGCCGTCTAATCTATTATTCTATTTAGCGAATGATACGGAACGTGTCTCGCGAATTACCGTAACCTTGATCTGACCTGGGTAAGTCATCTCGGTTTGAATACGGTTCGAGATGTCTGCCGCAAGCAGTTCAGCTTGTTGGTCAGTTACACGCTCACTTTCTACCACTACCCTTAATTCACGTCCTGCCTGGATAGCGAATGTTTTTTCTACGCCAGGGTATGATAAGGCTAGCTCTTCAAGTTCTTTCAGACGTTTGATATAGCTTTCTACAACTTCACGTCTTGCTCCAGGGCGTGCACCAGAAATGGCATCACAAGCCTGAATAATTGGAGAGATCATAGAGGTCATCTCAATCTCGTCGTGGTGGGCACCAATGGCATTGCAAATCTCTGGGTGTTCTTTATATTTCTCTGCAAGCTGCATACCCAGGATCGCGTGAGGTAGTTCTGGATTATCATCAGGCACTTTACCGATATCGTGTAGTAGTCCTGCACGTTTTGCCATTTTAGCGTTTAAGCCAAGTTCTGCTGCCATCGTTGCACAGAAGTTTGCCACCTCACGGGAGTGATGTAACAGGTTCTGGCCGTAAGATGAACGGTAGCGCATACGACCTACCATACGGATCAACTCCGGGTGTAAGCCATGGATACCAAGGTCGATCACGGTACGTTCCCCGATCTCAACAATCTCGTCTTCGATCTGCTTTTTAGTTTTCGCAACAACCTCCTCAATACGCGCCGGGTGGATACGACCGTCCGTTACCAGGCGGTGTAATGCCAGACGGGCAATTTCTCTTCTTACCGGGTCAAATCCTGAAAGGATGATGGCTTCCGGGGTATCATCAACGATGATCTCGATACCGGTTGCAGCTTCCAGTGCACGGATGTTACGTCCTTCACGACCAATTACACGACCTTTGATTTCATCACTTTCAATATGGAATACAGAAACCGTGTTCTCAATTGCCGCTTCAACTGCTGTACGCTGAATGGTTTGAATTACGACTTTCTTGGCTTCTTTAGTTGCAGTAAGTTTAGCTTCATCTACAATATCTTTAACCTGAATCATGGCTTGTGCCCTTGCTTCAGTTTTCATGTTCTCTACAAGTTGATTTCTGGCTTCTTCAGCGCTCAGACCAGCGATGGTCTCCAGCTGCTTCACGTGCTGGGTTTTTAGGTGCTCTACCTCTTCCTGCTTCTTAACAGCAATGTCTGTTTGTTTTTCCAGGTTCTTTCTTTGATTATCAAGTTCCTGCTCTTTGCGATTCAGGTTCTCCAGCTTTTGGTTTAAAGACTGTTCTTTCTGCTTGATGGCGTTTTCACGCTGATTGATCTGGTTGTTTTTAGCATTTACTTCCTGCTCATGCTCGCCCTTCAGTTGAAGGAACTTCTCTTTGGCTTCAAGAAGCCTATCTTTTTTCATGATCTCCGCCTTAGTCTCGGCATCTTTCAAGATCTTTTTAACTTTCGTTTGTGCAGCAATTTCCTGCTTCTTCAGTAAACTCCTCAACAGGTATCGCCCTGTGATAATCCCGACTGCAAGGCCGGCGAGTATGTATCCTATTATTCCTACTATTTCCATTTTATTTATATATAAAAAAACCGTTATTAAAATTTAAATTTCTTGTACATACCATTAAAAGGAACAAGTCTGGCATGACTTCCACCCTTTAAAATTATAATAATGAAACTTAAAATTTAACAACGGTTAAATTTCTTTGCTAAAGTATAAAGAACGCCCTATTTTGAAAAGAAGTCGTTTAATAAATTATCCAACTCCTCTATTTTTTCAGTAACGGCTGTATCCTGATCCTGCACCTTCGATTCCACCCTTAAGGCGGCAGTTGCATAATGCAGCAATGCCATAGAGAGTAAATCCTGTTTATCTCTTACCGCATAGTTTTCCTGATAATCTTTGATACGTTCATTGATAACCTTGGCTGCACGCCTTACGATTTCCTCCTCTTCCGTAGCAACCTTTAAAGGATAGATACGGTCAGATATAGATATTTTAATCGAGATTTCTCCCATTTCTTAGCTTTGTTTCACTATTATGGTATGGCTCATTTCTTCAGTAATACAACACACTTGTCAATCTCCCGTACAAATTCATTGATCTTCTGTTTGATATCAAGCGACTTTTCGGAGGTTCCCTCCAGGCTTTTGGCAAGCTTTAAAACCCTCAGTTTCTCCTCCAGTTCTGCATTCTTGGTTCGTGAGCTTGTTAAAGCAGCTTTTACAGATTCATTCTCCTGTTTAAGCAGGTCATTTTCCTCCTGAAGCGCATTACACAACTCGATCAGGCGAGCTGTTTTATGTAGTACGGAATCTAATTGATCTGCTACCGTGGACATTTGTTATCTGTTAATCTAGCTGTAAAACCTTGCTAAAATAAAAAAATATATTATTTTCTTATCTCCGCTTTTGCTGTTTGGGCTAAGTTAGAAATAATCTTTTGCATAACCGCATCGATCTGCTTGTCGGTTAAGGTCTGATTATCATCCTGTAACGTAAAACTTAAAGCGTAAGATTTTTTCCCTTGGGGAATTTTATCCCCCATATAAACATCGAATACCTGAATGTTTTTGATCAGTTTCTTCTCTGTTTTATAGGCAATCCCTTTTAAGTCCTCAAAAGTCACGGCCAGATCTACGTACATAGAAAGGTCACGACGAACCGCAGGATACTTTGGTATATCCTTGTTGATGATTTTGTTTTTTCTAACCATATCCATCAGCAGTGCCCAGTCAAAGTCCGCATAGAATACGTCTTTGTCTACGTCGGCCGTTTTCCGGTCCTTTGCTGTTGCTGAACCGAAGGTCACGATGGTTTTGTCGCCACGGAAATACTTTAAGCCGTAAGCGAAGTTTTCATCAGCCACTTCCTCTATCTGGAAGTTGGTCAATCCTAACCGGCCCATTATGGCATCTACCGTTGATTTAATATGATAGAAGCTTACCGTACGTGGTTTTTGATTCCACTGCTCTGTTTGCAGGTTGCCAGAAACCAATATCAGTAGTCGTGGTCTTTCCACGTATTTCTCGTTGATCAGGTGGTAAGTTTTCCCGAATTCGTAGAACTTAAGGTCTGCGTTCTTGCGGTTCTGGTTATAGGCAACGCTTTCCAGTGCCGGCATAAGCAGGCTCTGACGCATCACGTTCAGGTCGGAACTCAGGGGATTTAAGATCTTTACCGCTTCTTCTTCATTTTTGGAATAAGCAGCCTTGGTTAACGAGTTGCACCAGATCTCCAGAAAACCGTTCGCCGTTAACATATCTGCGATGAAATGCCGTGTTTGCTCCCGGTTTGGTTTTACGCCATAAGACAAACTTGCATTTACCTTGGTTGGAATAGGAATGTTGTTGTATCCATAAATACGAAGTACCTCTTCGGTGACGTCACATTCCCTGGTTACATCAACTTTGTATGCAGGCACCTGAAGCTGCAGACCAGCTGCTGTCTCCGCAGCTACGCGCATACCTAGTGCTTCTATGATTTCCCTGATCTGTGTTTCCGGGATCTGAACGCCAATTAAAGATTGAATATTTTCGTAGCTTACTTCTACATCAAATGGCTTAACAGGATTCGGATATAGGTCACCCACCTGACTGCTGATGGTACCGCCACCAAGCTCCTGGATCAATAATGCCGCACGCTTTAATGCATATACCGTGATTTCAGGATCAGTACCACGCTCATAGCGGAAAGAAGAATCTGTTTTCAGTCCATGTCTTTTAGCAGTTTTACGTACGCTTACAGCATTGAAATAAGCACTTTCCAGGAAGATGTTTGTGGTCTGCTCTGTTACACCCGAGTTCTTACCGCCGTATACACCGGCAATCGTCATCGGACCTGCTTCATCACAGATCATCAGATCCTCAGCAGAGAGTTTACGTTCTACACCATCTAGGGTTACAAAGGGGGTGCCTTCCGCACACTTCTTAACGATTACACTTCCTTGAATTTGATCTGCATCAAACGCGTGTAACGGCTGACCAAGGTCATGAAGCACATAGTTCGTGATGTCTACGATATTGTTAATTGGCCTGATGCCGATTACTTTCAATCTATCCTGCAACCAGTCTGGTGATGGTTTTACCGTTACGCCAGAAATGGTCACACTGCTATAGCGTCGGCAGGCCGTTTGGTCTTCTACACTTACTGGAATGCTTAAAGATTCATTTGAAACGCTGAAAGCTTCCACCTCCGGCATTTTGATGGAGCTACGGAAGTAAGCCGCAAGGTCTCTGGCAACGCCTAAATGTGAGGCTGCATCGGCCCGGTTCGGTGTAAGTCCGATCTCAAACACAAAATCATCTTCCATTTGGAAATGATCCTTTGCAGCAATACCAATCGGCGTGTTTTCATCCAGCACCATAATGCCAGCATGCGAGCCACCCAATCCAATTTCATCTTCAGCACATAACATCCCTTCGGATACCTCACCACGGATCTTGGATTTGTTTATTTTAAAAGGTTCACCTTCATTCGGATAAACGGTTGTACCTACGGTTGCAACCACAACTTTCTGTCCTTCGCCAACATTGGGTGCTCCACAAACGATCTGTAGCAGTTCAGGGCCGCCAACATCAACAGTAGTTACGCGCAGGCGATCAGCATTCGGGTGTTGTACACAGGTCATCACCTTCCCGATCAGTAATCCTTCCAAGCCACCTACAATCGGCTGTACTTTATCTACGCTTTCAACCTCCAAACCAATGTCCGTTAAAATCAGGGATAGTTCCTGTGGAGTTTTATCTGTTTGGATGAATTGCTTAAGCCAGTTATATGAAATTTTCATGATATTACTCAGTATAAAGCGCAAAGATATAAAATTATGCTGTTGCTGTTCCATGAGGCATCAATTCCCTAGATCAAGCCCTCATCACAAAAGCTATAGTAGGAATGGTCTGCAAGGATCAGGTGATCTACCACGAGCAAGTCCAGCAGCTTGCCCGCTTCCACAAGCTTTTTGGTAAGCTTGATGTCTTCAGCACTTGGCTTAAGATTCCCCGAAGGATGATTATGTGCGAGGATAATGTACGCGGCCTGATGCTCCAGCGCGGTTTTAAAGATGATCTTGGGGTCTGCAACCGTGCCGGACTGCCCACCTTTACTAACCATGTGTTTGGACTTCACGTGATTTGCACGGTTCAGGAGCAGCATCCAGAACTCCTCATGATTGAGGTCTGCAAAGTCGGCATGGAGGTGCTGAAAGGCATCACGGGAGCTGCCAACTTTAACAACCTCCGCTTTGGCCATTTCCTTTCGCCTGCGACCGAGCTCCAGTGCTGCAACGATGGCAATTGCTTTGGCCTCCCCGATTCCCTTAAACTTAGACAATTCTTTGATGGAAGCCTTTCCAAAAGCATCGAGGTCATTTTGATAGGCTGTGAGCATACGCTTACTCAGGTCGACCGCAGTTTCTGTCCGGCTGCCCGAGCCAATTAAGATGGCTACCAGTTCCGCATCCGTTAATTGCCGCCTGCCATTAAGCATCAGCTTTTCTCTGGGCCGGTCAGCTTCGGCCCACATCTTAATTCCTAGTTTTTGTTCATAAAAATCCATAAACAAAAAAACGGGATAAGCAGCGCTTATCCCGTTCGGAATATTGTAAGTATATACTTAGCTTAAGCCATTAACAAATTTAGTTAACTTCGATTTGTTGTTCGCTGCTTTGTTCTTGTGAATAATGTTTTTCTTAGCTAAACGGTCTAACATAGAGATCACTTTAGGTAGTAATTCTTGACCAGATTTCTTATCTTCTGCAGCACGTAATCTCTTGATGAAAGTACGAGTTGTTTTTGCCTGATATCTGTTACGTAAACGCTTCGCTGCGTTTGCTCTTATTCTTTTTAAAGCTGATTTATGATTTGCCATTGTTTTTAGCCTATAATTTCTATTTTTTTCGGACTGCAAATATAGAACTTATGTTTTTAATTTACAAAACCGTTGTGAGAATATTTTTATTAACAGAGAAAACCACGTGCATTTCCCGCTAATAAAGCGCCAAAGTACGTATTTAAAAGCTAAATTGTTACTTTTGAAAAAAAGACTAACAGTGAAAAAACGAATTGCCATCTTTGCTTCAGGTTCAGGATCCAACGCTCAAAAGTTAATGGAGTACTTTAAGGATAGCACAGCAGCGGAAATCTCGCTTGTGTTAACCAACAACCCCGATGCATACGTTATTCAACGTGCAGACAACTTCGAAATTCCCGTACACATCTTCGACAGAAATGAATTCTACAAAACAGACCGGATACTGGATCTGCTTAATGATCTGGATATCGATCTGATCGTACTTGCAGGCTTCTTATGGCTTATTCCTGAAAATCTGATTAAACGCTACCCGAATAGAATAATCAACATCCATCCTGCTATCCTGCCGAAGTTTGGCGGTAAAGGTATGTATGGCGATCATGTACACCATGCTGTTATTGCGGCAAAAGAGGTTGAAGGCGGCATTACCATTCATTACGTGAACGAACACTATGATGAAGGTGAATACATCTTCCAGGCTAAGTATAAGATAGACAAGAATGACAGCCTGGAAATGATCAAGTTCAAAGGTCAGCAACTAGAACATTTACACTACCCTAAAATTGTCGAAAATATCCTAAAAAAGCTTCCTGAGTAGTTTTATTGCAGGTCCTTAAAATAAATCATCAAAAAAGGCTACTTTTGCGGCTCAAAATTCTTCACAGATGAGTCAATCAATAAAGATCAAAAACGCTTTAATTTCAGTCTATTACAAAGATGGTTTAGAACCTTTAGTACGTCTGCTGGCAGCACAAGGTGTTCAATTATTCTCTACCGGTGGTACCGAGCAGTTTATAAAAGACCTTAATTTACCAGTAACGGCAGTAGAAGATTTAACCGGATACCCTTCTATTTTAGGTGGCCGCGTAAAAACCTTACACCCGAAAGTATTTGGAGGAATTCTTAACCGTAGAGGCTTAAAAGAAGATCAGGAACAGATTGCTTCTTATGAAATTCCAGAGCTTGATCTTGTTATTGTAGACCTTTATCCATTTGAAGAAACCGTAAAAGCAGGTGGCACAGAACAGGAGATCATCGAAAAGATCGATATCGGCGGTATCTCCCTGATCCGCGCAGCGGCGAAAAACTTTAATGATGTCGTGATCCTTGCCTCTAAAGACGATTACAGCACCTTACAACAACAATTGGAGACACAAAATGGCGAGACTACATTAGCCCAGCGTAAGACATATGCTAAAAAAGCATTCCACGTGTCTTCAGGTTACGATACTGCAATATTCAACTACTTCAATAACGAAGAGCCAATTAACGTTTTCAAGCAAAACATCTCTTCAGCACAGGTATTACGTTATGGTGAGAATCCACATCAACAAGGTGTTTTTTACGGCAACCTGGATGAGATGTTTACCAAATTAAATGGCAAAGAACTTTCTTATAATAACCTCGTGGATGTTGATGCAGCGGTTGCCTTAATCGATGAATTTGAAGCACCTACTTTCGCCATCTTAAAACATACCAATGCATGTGGTGTCGCTTCAAGAGTAACCATTCTGGAAGCATGGAATGATGCACTTGCTTGTGACCCGGTTTCTGCCTTCGGTGGCGTACTTATCGCTAACCGCGAGATCGATCTTGCTACCGCAACGGAGATCAATAAATTATTCTTTGAGGTCCTGATCGCACCATCTTACCAGGCTGAAGCAGTGGAGCTTTTCCGCGCAAAGAAAAACCGCGTTATCCTTCAACGTAACGATGTCGAGCTGACTAAAAAACAGTTCAAGACCCTATTGAACGGCGTTATTGAGCAGGATAAAGATCTAAGCATTGAAGGCCCTGAACAAATGACACCAGTAACGGATAAACAACCTACTGAACAGGAACTACAGGATCTTTTCTTCGCAAATAAGATTGTAAAACATACCAAATCAAACACCATTGTTTTTGTTAAAAACCAGGTGTTGGTAGCGAGCGGTGTGGGTCAGACCTCCAGGGTTGACGCCTTAAAACAAGCGATCGTTAAAGCAGAATCATTCGGATTTACCCTGCAAGGTGCAGTGATGGCTTCTGACGCGTTTTTCCCTTTCCCGGACTGCGTTGAAATCGCTGCAGATGCTGGCATTACTGCTGTTTTACAACCAGGTGGATCGATCAAAGATGCAGACTCGATTAATATGGCAAATGAGAAAGGTATAGCAATGTTAACCACTGGTATCAGGCATTTCAAACACTAAGTTTTTTTTCCGCGGATACAATAAAAAGCTGTAGTTTTACATTACTTATAGTACACAGAATTTTTCATATTTAAATTATCACCTATAAATGGGTTTATTTAATTGGTTTACACAAGAGGTTGCCATAGATTTAGGAACCGCAAATACCCTGATTATACATAACGATAAAGTAGTAGTTGACGAACCTTCTATCGTTGCTTTCGACCGCCAGACAAACAAAATTATAGCTATAGGACGCCAAGCCATGCAAATGGAAGGCAAAACCCATGATAATATCCGCACCGTTCGTCCATTAAAAGATGGTGTGATCGCCGATTTTAATGCCGCAGAAGCCATGATCAAAGGCATGATCCGCATGCTTAATGGTGGAAAAGGCTGGATGTTCCCATCCCTTCGCATGGTGATCTGTATCCCTTCCGGTATCACAGAAGTTGAAAAACGTGCCGTGCGTGACTCTGCTGAAATTGCCGGTGCTAAAGAAGTTTATTTAATTCACGAGCCGATGGCTGCTGCTGTAGGTATCGGTATCGATGTGGAAGAGCCTATGGGTAACATGATCATCGATATCGGTGGTGGTACCACGGAGATTGCCGTAATAGCCCTTTCTGGCATCGTGTGTGACCAAAGTATCCGCGTAGCCGGTGATAACTTCGACTCTGATATCGTAAACTACATCCGTCGTCAGCACAACATCATGATCGGTGACCGTACCGCGGAAAAGATCAAGATCGAAGTTGGTGCTGCATTACCTGAACTAACCGATCCACCTTCGGACTTCGCTGTTCAAGGAAGGGACCTGATGACTGGTATTCCAAAGCAGATTACCGTTTCTTACACTGAAATCGCACACTGTCTGGATAAATCCATTTCCAAGATCGAAGAAGCGATTCTTAAAGCCCTAGAGATCACGCCACCAGAGCTATCGGCCGACATCTATCAGACTGGTATTTACCTGACCGGTGGTGGTGCCTTACTGCGTGGTTTAGATAAACGTGTTGCAGCTAAAACCAAATTGCCGGTTCACATTGCCGAAGATCCACTTCGTGCGGTTGTTCGTGGTACTGGTATCGCCCTTAAAAACATTGGTGGTTATAAATTTTTAATGCAATAAAAAACGGTGGTGAACCTCAACTATGCGTAACCTTTGGATTTTCATAAACAGATACAACGCATTTTTTCTATTCATCATATTTTTCTCTGTAGGACTGATTTTAACTGTTAAAAACAACATCTATCAGCAAAGTGCTGCCGTGAATTCTGCGAATGAAGTAATCGGCAACGCTTATGAAAAACTGAATGTTTTCAAGAAATACATCAACTTAGGCCGTGTTAATGATAGTCTGGCAGCAGAAAATGCCAGACTACATACGGCCATCTTTGCCTTGCGCAACATCGACTCTGCCAAGAATACGGTTGTGGTGGATACCACCACCAACTATCAATACACCTACCTTGCCGCCAGGGTCATCAAAAACTCCATCACTTTAAGGAATAACATCATCACGATCAACAAAGGTTCCCTTGATGGTATTGAGCCCGGCATGGCCGTTATCGCAGCAGATAAAGGTGTTGTCGGCTTTGTACGTGATGTATCACCACACCTGGCCACCATCCAGTCCTTACTGCATAAAGACACCAAGATCAGCGTAAACATCAAAAAGAACAACGCGCTGGGCTCACTGGTCTGGGGCGACCGCAATGTAGACTTCCGCAAAGCTTACGTGAAAGAGATCCCAAATCAGTACAAGATTAACCTGAGAGATACCGTGGTGACCTCCGGATTCGGCTCCTTCCCTCCGGGCATTCCCGTGGGCCGGGTAAGCAACACCGGTATCGCTACCGGCGATAACTTCCTGACCATCGAGATCGCACTGTTCAATGATTTCAGTACCTTACAATACGTGAATGTCATTAAGCATAAATTCGCCCAGGAAGAGAAGGCTTTAGAAGCAAAACTGCCCAATGAATAGTAAATTAGTTTTCATCAACATCGTCAGGTGGATGCTCCTCCTTTTCATTCAGGTATTCCTGCTGCGGAACCTGGGCTTCTATAACCTTGCTACACCCTTTGTGTATGTACTGTTCTTACTCCTGCTGCCATTCCGTACCCCAAACTTATTGCTGTACCTGATTGCATTTGTCACCGGCATAACCCTCGATGCTTTTTACGACACCATCGGTGTGCACGTCGCCGCAAGTGTTACCCTCATCTACGTTCGTATCCTGTTCATCAGCGTCAGCGTTAACCGCGATGGCTTCGATGAACCCGAACCAACACTTGGAAATATGGGCTTCAAGTGGTTTTCGCTTTATGCGTTACTTTGTATCTTTGCACATCATCTGGTACTTTACTTGCTGGAAGCCTTTAAATTAACAGAGCTCTCTTACACCTTAATGCGGTGTTTATTTAGTGGTTTATTAACCATGTTAACCGTTCTATTGATAGAATTCGTTTTTTATAACAGGAAATTACGCTAATGGACAATTTGTTCGACAGGAAATATACGATCCAGGGTCTGTTTATCCTGGTTTGCCTGATCCTCATGGCCAAGCTTTTTTACATACAGGTGGGTAGCGACAAGTACTTCATCTCGGCAGAAAGTAACGTGCTCAAGAAGATCTATACTTTCCCTGCGCGTGGAGTGATCTACGACCGCAAGGGTAAGGTGCTCGTGCAAAATGAGCCCGTTTACGACCTCATCGTCATCCCCAATCAAGTAAAAGAGTTTGATACCCTGGATCTATGCAATACCATTGGTATTGACATGAAGGGTTTTCACAAGCGTTTTACCAAGGCGATGAACCAATCCCGGTACCAGCCTTCGATCTTCGAGAAACAACTTTCCGTGCAGATCTATGCTTCACTGCAGGAGAAACTCTCCAGGTTTCCAGGTTTTATGGTGCAGAACAGAACCATCAGGCATTATCCGGACAGCGTGGCCGGACAATTCTTTGGCTACGTAAAAGAGGTAACCAAGAAAGATATTGAAGAGAATAACGGCTATTACCGCCCTGGTGATTACATCGGCAAAGCCGGAATTGAAAAGCAGTACAATGATGTACTCCGTGGTGAACGTGGGGTAATTAACATGCTCTATGATGCCCGTAACGTACCTCAGGGAAGTTATGCGGAAGGTAAATTTGATACCCTTGCCCGCGCAGGAGAAAAGGTCTACTCCTCGCTGGATATGGATATCCAGAAACTGGGTGAGCAGCTGCTACAGAATAAAGTCGGCAGTATTGTCGCCATAGAACCCGCAACAGGTGAAGTACTGGCCTTTGTAAGTGCCCCTGGTTATGATCCGAACAGGATGGTTGGCCGCAGTCAGGGTAACAACTACATGGAGATCTTCGGTAACCCGAACCGCCCCTTCCTGGTACGACCAACATCTGGTTATTATTCTCCGGGTTCAGCCTTCAAACCTGTAAACGCATTAATCGGCTTACAGGAAGGTGTGATCGATCCGGAAACGCCTTTTAACTGTCCTGGTGGCTACCGCGCCGGCAATCACGTGGTGAAATGTGAGCACGTAGATGGAAACATCAGTCTACGCCGCGGACTCGCGCGTTCCTGCAACACCTATGCTTGTAATGTGTTCGCACGCATCATGACCCAGAAAAAATTCAAGAACAAGATTGCTGCCTACAACAACTGGGAAGAAAAAGTGCGTAAATGGGGCATCGGACAAAAGCTCGAGATTGATATCCCCTTTGAGAAAAAAGGTATCCTGTTTACTTCAGACGAATACACCAAACGCTTCGGTAAGTACTGGGGCTATACCACGGTGATCTCCTTGGCCATCGGACAAGGCGAAATGAACACCACCCCACTGCAAATGGCCAACATTATGGCCATCATTGCGAACAAAGGTTATTACGTTAAACCGCACCTGATCAAAGCCATTGGCGAAAAGAAGACCATCAGCAAGGAATATGTACAAAAGAACTTTGTTGGTGTTGAAGAAAGACATTTTGAACCGGTAATCGATGGCATGCAGGAAGCGGTAAACAGTCCATGGGGTACTGCGGTACTATCCCGCGTGCCGAACATCATCATGTGCGGAAAAACGGGTACCGTTCAAAATCCACACGGTAAAAACCACTCGGTGTTCATCGGTTTCGCACCACGTGATAATCCGAAGATCGCGATTGCGGTAATCGTGGAGAATGCCGGTTACGGAAGTACCTATGCTGCACCGATCGCCAGTTACATCACTGAAAAATATTTAACGGACTCCATCTCCAAAGGTCGTCAGGCACAGGTAGAATGGATGAAAAAACAAGTGGTGCTACCAATTATGCCAAAGCCAAAAGTAAAATACCAGCCGAAGCAAACGGAGGATACCACGAAAAAACAATTACCTGCAAAACTGGAAGCTACCCCGGTGACGGAGATCACGGCGCAGCCAAAACCAATTGAAATCACTAAATGAGTACACAACAAGGCAACAGATTCTTTTTTAACGTAGACTGGATAACCATCCTCATCTTTGTTGCGCTCTGTACCATCGGCTTCATCAACATATATGCTTCGGTATACAACCCCGATACGGCTGACGTGTTCGACTTCGGCAGCAACTATGGTAAGCAGCTTATCTTTATCCTTACTGCACTAATCCTGGGCTTCTCCATCCTGCTGGTAGATGCGAAGTTCTTCAGCGTCTTCTCCCCCATCATATATGGGGCTACAATACTGCTCTTACTGGCCGTGCTGGTTGTAGGCCGGAATGTTGCCGGTAACCAGGCCTGGATCCCCATCGGAAGCTTCAGGCTGCAACCTTCGGAGTTTGCGAAGTTTGGTACTGCACTACTGATGGCGCGGTACATCAGCACCTTCAACCCGAAACTGCGTGACTTTAAATCCATCGCTTTTGCAGCGCTGATCGTGCTGGTACCGCTTGGACTGATCATGCTGCAACCAGATACCGGTTCCGCATTGGTATTCCTTTCTTTCATGTTCCCGCTATACCGGGAAGGCCTTTCAGGTTACTTCCTGCTTATATTCCTGGGCATGATCGTATTGTTCATCGCGGATTTCCTGATGCCCATCGGCCTGATCATCTTCATCATTGTCATGGTATCGGCCTTCTTCATTTATCAGAACCGCAGAAAGCAAAAGATGATCTTCACCATTGTGCTGGCGGCAATTGTTTCGATAGCTTATCTATATGTCGTTAAACTAACCTATACCAAGGTATTGGAACCCCATCAACGTAGCAGGATTGAGATCATGCTCGGGCTGAAGACGGATCCAAAAGGTGCGGGTTACAACGTGATTCAGTCTAAGATCGCGATTGGCTCGGGACAGACCTTAGGACGGGGATTTCTACAAGGAACCCAGACCAAATACGGTTACGTTCCAGAGCAGAGTACCGACTTTATCTTTTCTACTATCGGTGAAGAATGGGGTTTTGTAGGCTGCAGTGTTGTGATTGGCCTGTACTGCTTTATGCTGCTCCGGGTGATCAATCTTGCCGAGCGGCAACGTTCTACCTTCTCCAGGGTGTACGGCTACTGTGTCGCCAGCATTATCTTCTTCCACGTATTCATCAACATCGGCATGACGATCGGCATCATTCCGGTCATCGGAATTCCACTGCCATTCATCAGCTACGGTGGATCTTCGCTATGGAGTTTCAGTGTATTGCTATTTATATTCCTGAAGCTGGACGCCAACCGGATGGGCTTTATTTAGGGAAACGCTGGTGTAGCAGTTCATAGAACTGATCTGCTGTACTTTGTTTTGCCGCCCAGTTGTGCTTCGTTGCATAATGCTTCTGTAAAAATGCATCTGCAGTCTGGAAATCCGGCATTTTATTCAGCAGGTCAATTGCCTCTGCGTAGGCCAGATTATAACCGTCAAACAAATCTTTAACAAACAACAACTTTTCATTTAAGCTGATTGCACGCTTCAGATCCTGAATCACCGGTTTGGAAGTTTCCTGCTCCGGACGGGCATTGCTGCTCTGCCTGCTGGCAGCAAGCAGTTCATTTAAGGTCGGCTGGTGCGTGGGCGCAGCTGCAGGTTGCTCGCTTGCAGGCTTTGCGGGTTCTGCGTATGGTCTTTCTGGCTCGGTATAAGTTCTTGCAGGCTCCGCAACAGGTTCTATCGCCGGCGAAACCGTAGGTGCTGGTGCGGCAGGCTGACTAGGCGTTGTAAACACCGGGATCACAGGCTCTGGTACTGCGGCTGCAACTGGCGTCGGCGCTGCTTGTGGTGTAGGTGCTGGTTGAGGTGCCGGCACTGATTCAGGTGTTGCTGCAGGTCTGCCTGCTTGTTCCTGTGCAACCAGGAAAGGCTCCGGTCCAACTTCATCTTCTTCCTCCACCGGGTCAGTTTCTGCAACCGGTTCATCGTGGGCAATCTGTTCTGGTGGGATGCTACTGATGTCCATGTTACTGTACACCGGATGTACATATCGGCTTGCAGGTTTCGGCTCCTCCACTGGCTCCTCCACAGGAGCCTGTTCATAGGGTTCCTCCTCGGGTTCTTCGATCTCGTACAATTCCTTTTCCGGGTAGTCATCGTCTCCATCTTCCTCCGGCGGGTTCGGATCAATCACCTGACTTGCACTGCCAGCGACGAGCTGTGGCTCCTCCCTGCGGTCATTAACAATAAATTCAAAGGTCGGTGTTTCCTTATCTGGGGTAAAGAAATCGTCAAACACCTTCGTCTCCCCGGCGTTGCTATCATCCAATGATGGTTGTGCGTGTTCCGGCAAGGCCTTTACAGGATGAAAACTGCTGATCTTCTTCAAGATCTGCACATGCTCCGATAAAAAATTGGCATTGGCGAGAAATAACTCGAGTTCCAGCTCACTGATCTGCTGTGGATCCGCTGACATGAACTGGTATTGTTCCTGAAGTTCATTCAGGATCGCGCCTGTTTTTTTCAAAAGATCTTCCTGTTTCATCATGATTATTAAACGGAGATTTATGTTTAATGTTTTTTCCTTATTTCAAATATAAGCGAATGGAACTAACAATATCAAAGCAGGCTTTAAATCCCGGCGGTTGTTACATTTTTTGTTACTTTTGCAGCCATAAGGTAACAACCTTTCCTTCCCCAAAAACAAGAATTTGAATGTTATTTAGTGAGCAGAATTACAGACGAGGCGAATATTGTGGCAGCATAGAAGTAGTTTGTGGATCCATGTTTTCCGGTAAAACTGAAGAACTGATCAGAAGATTGAAAAGAGCTCAGATAGCAAAACTTAACGTCGAGATTTTCAAACCCAAAACCGATATCCGCTACGACGAATCTGCGGTGGTGTCTCATAACGCAAATGCCGTTCAATCCACCCCGGTTGATCATTCTTCTGCAATACTCCTGCTGGGCGCAAATACTCAGGTTGTAGGTATAGATGAGGCACAGTTCTTTGACGATGAACTGCCTGAAGTCTGCAACAAACTCGCCAATAAAGGTATCCGGGTTATCGTTGCGGGTTTAGATATGGACTTCTCCGGTAAACCCTTCGGCCCGATGCCAGCACTGATGGCGATTGCCGAACATGTGACTAAAGTTAATGCCGTATGCGTACGCTGTGGCAGCCCGGCCATGTATTCCTATAGAACCGTCACCAACGATTCCAAAGTGCTGCTCGGTGAAAAAGAGAGCTATGAGCCAAGGTGCCGATGCTGCTTTTACAGCAAAGATTAGGGCTGGCATAGTTTTTACGCTTCAGGTTCAACAGCAACCTTGAAACATGCCTTCTTCTGTCATCCATGCCTACGAATATGACGCCGCCAAGCACATCCTCACCATTACCTTTGTTTCTGGAAAGGTTTACGCCTACAAAGCAGTGCCCAAGCAGATCTATGTAGGCATGCGTGGCGCTGTGTCTAAAGGCAGATATTTCAACAACTACATCAAAGACTTGTACGACTTCGAAGAACTGGTTTAATCGCCTACATGCAAAATACGGAAGAGCTCCTCTATAAACAGGGTGGCTGATTTCTTCTTATGCACCCCTTTCTGCCAGAGAATGAAAGCTTGTTTGTAATACTCCTTACCCGAAATCGGGATGGCAACCAGATCTTCCCAGGTTATAATAGCTTTCTCATTGATGATCGTTGCCCAGTTCCCCTCATCAACCATCGACAGCAACGAGTGCACATCATTCATCTCAATTTTAATGACCGGCGTAATCTTACCGCGACTGAACAGGCTATCCAACAGATCCCTGGAACTAAAACCCTTGCTCGGCAGGATCAATTCGACCTTTCCCAGCTCAGCCAGCGAAATCTTCTTCAGGCCTGCCAGGGGATGTCTTTTTGAGACCACCATCATGATACGAGAGGCATATAAATGCTGCATCTCGAGGCCAAGATCGTCAGCTTCGGATTTCTCATGGAATGCCAGAATCACATCCAGCTCGGCCATCTTCAGCTTCTGCTCCAACTCTCCCGCAGTTCCATATTCCACAACGATCTTGATGCCGGGATACTTAGAGGAAAATGGCGGCAAGGCCGGCAATAACATGGAACTGAAAGCATAGGTTACACCAATCCTCAACTCGCCGGTCACCAGATTATTGAGTTCATCAATGGCCTGTTTGGAACGCTTTACATCCAGCTGAATCTGCCTTGCATGCCCCAGGAAAACCTTGCCCGCTTCCGTAAGTCGCACCTGCTTACCTACCCGGTCAAACAACAGCATACCCAGCTCATCCTCCAACAGCTTGATCTGCTGTGAAAGCGTCGATTGCGTAACAAAAGATGCCGCCGCAGCTTCTGTAAAATGCAACAGCTCAGCAGCTTTGATGAAGTAGTTTAGTTGTCTTAATTCCATAGATCCTCCTGGTCAATCATCGATAAAACTAATCAATATCATTAAAACAATCAATTTTACTACTGTTTATATTATATGGATATTTGTAAGTGTAAAAATCACACTAACTATGAGCATATTCAGATCTTTAAAGTACCGCAACTTCAAGCTTTTCTTCTACGGACAGTCCATCTCACTTGTTGGAACCTGGATGCAGAAGACGGCCGTAAGTTGGCTGGTATACAGACTGACTGGCTCAGCACTGCTGCTCGGCCTGGTAGGTTTTGTAAGTCTTATCCCCTCTCTGGTCTTATCACCTTTTGCAGGGAGTCTTATCGACCGCTACGACCGTTACAAGATCCTGATGATTACGCAAATCGTGTCGATGCTTCAGGCGGGTGCACTCGCTGCACTGATTTTCTTTCAGTTCTACAACATCCCCATGATCATTGCACTTAGTTTGCTGCAGGGCATCATCAATGCCTTCGATGTGACCTGCCGCCAATCACTCATGGTGGAGATGGTCGACAATAAAGAGGATCTTCCAAATGCGATCGCATTGAATTCAACCATGACCAACCTGGCCAGAATTGCGGGCCCGGCATTGGCAGGTATCCTGTTGAGCGCCTTCGGTGAAGACTTCTGTTTCATTGGTAACTTCCTGAGCTACATTCCGGTACTGCTTTGTCTTTTTATGATGAAGCTAAACCTGACGATCACAGAACCAAGTCAGAAAAGCATCTGGCTTGAACTTGAAGAAGGTTTTAGGTATGTTGTGGGTGATAAGGAGCTCAGCAGCATGATCATCCTGATCGGGATCAGCAGCTTATTCGTCATTCCTTTTAATACGCTGATGCCGATCTTCGCAAAGGACATCTTCAATGGAACGGCCAGAACATTCAGCTGGTTTGAAAGTGCAGCCGGCCTTGGATCAGTAGCTAGTGCCATGTATATGGCCAATCTGAAATCTTCAAAGTTCCTGCTAAAGATCACCATGGTGGCGAGTATCATCTTTGGCTTCAGCCTGATCTTTTTATCCGTAGCCGGATCCTTGCCAATAGCCTTGTTCTTCATGACCATAACAGGTGTCGGCATGATGGCACAAACGAGTTCCATCAACACCTACATCCAGACACACGCCATCCCGGAAATGCGTGGACGGGCAATCAGCTACTTCGTTATGGCTTATCAGGGTATGATACCGATCGGTAGTTTATTGATCGGCTGGACGGCCAATGCTTTTGGCCCACGAATGGCCCTGACCATCGCAGGGGGCATCGGTTTGCTTGCAACAGCAGGATTTATGTTTTACAAACACAAGGTGAATGCAGCGAAACACCTTGCGTTTGAATAAGCGTTAATGGCTAGGTTGGATTGTTGATGTCCCTTAAAGGGCCATCTAAAGTATCCAGATCATCTTCATGAACGTTGGTGACATCGTCGTCGAAATCGTCATCATCATCATCTGCAAGTAAGTCATCGTCGTCATCGAAGTCTGCATCCAGATCATCCGGAATATCACCATCTACCAATTCGTCATCATCGTCGTCGTCCAGTGGTGTACCAATGTCGGTTAGGTCATCGTCATCATCATCCAGGGTTTGCGCCAATGGACCATCTGTAGCAAGCGAGCGGTTAGATCCTGTTCCTGACGTTAGCGGCTCACTCGGCGTATATTCGCCAGTTTCTAAAATGTTTTTTTCCTGGGTTTCCATAGGTTTAATATTAAAATTGTCCAACAATCAAATTGCTTAGGTCTAATAGCATAAACAATCAACCTGGGTCTTTGTTAAATATTAAAACAAATAAATAATGAAACAATTCCGCATTGAAATACCAGATAACGACACCCTCCAGATTTTTAGCATTACAGAACTGGGCGACAATCAATACGAGATCCATAAGGCCGGAGAACGCATCGGCATGATCCAGATTGATGGTGAAAGTCATGAGCATTGTAAAACCGTAGACTGTGAGATTGACTTGCCGCTACTAAACTCCATTCGGGAAGCAATCCTGGTTCACCGCGATTTAGCTTAGGTCAGTTGTTGGCCAGGCGCATACCTGGTATTGACAAGGGGTTAACACGGCCCGGGCCCTGTCAACCCCTTGTCAACCCCTGTCAACCCCCTGTTAACGCCTCGATAACTTAAAACCAGAACCCTTCTAAATACCGCTTCATAGCGATTTGGGGCATCGAGTAGGAAGGTAATCATTATTTGATTACCTGTCCCCTCACACCACCGTACGTGCCGTTCGGCATACGGCGGTTCATTAAACATAAACAGCTTTAGGGGTTACTATTTCTTTTAGACATAGTAGCCCCTGTTTCTTTAGAAATGCATTGTTAAGAGTCCGGGTCAGTATCGGGCTGTGTACGGTTCGCCAATGGCCTTTTCGGGTATTTCCCCATTGATAAGCCTGATCAGGGTGAACCCCAAGTTTCTCGAGTTGCTTAACGCGGGTCTTTACCTGCTTCCATTGTATCCAATAACATAGCCTGACTCGACTGCGGACCCACTCATCAAGTTCTCTGAATACAGTATGAGCTTCGCTCAGCTTGAAGTAGTTCCCCCAACCCTGGTTCAGCTGCCTGATTTGCATCATCCGATCCTCGATCGGGTAAGGTTTTCTGCGGCAGGTAATCTCCCTGATTTTATCCTTGTAAGTGCTAATGCTTTTACGGTGTACCGTAATGCCTTTGCTACCTTTCTTGTGATAAAAGGTAAAGCCCAGTAGTCTGGTTTGCCATGGACGGGTAACCACGCTCTTTTCCACGTTTACTTT